>JBGPIT010000274.1:0-6924 GCA_041485125.1 Binatia bacterium
CTGGCTGGGTGTGAATGCGACTTGCCGTGGGGGGGCCCCCCCGCGCCCGGTGGCACCCCCCCCGCGCCCCGCCACCGCGCCCACGGCAACGACCTCTTCTTCAACGCCCACGCAGACGAGCAAGGAACACGCTCATCTCTTTGCCGGCCTGAATGTCCCCGGTCTCGTCCGCGACCGCCACCCCGCGCTCCCAGGCGCGGATCGCGTCGGCCGTGCGGCCGAGCTCCTCGAGGGCGCTGCCGAGGTAGCGGTACGCGACCGTGTAGCGCGGCTCGAGCGCCACGACTTTCTCCAAGTGCGGCAGGGCGGACGACGCGTCGCCGCTCGCGAGGTATTCCTGGCCGAGCGTCAGGTTGAGCAAGCCGTCGTCCGGCTCGTCCTCAAGAAGCTCCTGAAGCTCTCGGATCCGCTCCGACGTCATAGAGACTCCGTTCCGCTCGAGCCGCCCCGGGCACATCCGTAAATCGCTCGCGTTCGGCGAGCTCGAGGCCACGCGCGACCAGCGCCTCGACGTCGAGGAGCGACTCGGCGGCAGCGACTTCCTCCGCGGTGGCGTGGGTGGTCGGGTGCGGCGGCACGAAGAGCGAGCAACAATCCTGATCGGGGAGTATCGAGGTCTCGAAAGTCCCGATGCGCTCCGCCTGCGCGATGATTTCCGACTTGTCCATGCCGACGAGCGGCCGCAGCACGATCATCGGCGTTGCGGCGCCGATGACCGCCATGTTGTCGAGCGTCTGCGACGACACCTGGCCGAGGCTCTCGCCGGTGACGAGCGCGCGGCCGCCGGTGCGCTCGGCGAGCACCGTCGCGATGCGGAGCATCATGCGCCGATAGAGCACGACCCGATGCGTACGCGGCACGCGCGCGACGATCTCGGCCTGGATCGCGCCGAACGGCACCACCCACAAGTCCGAGTGCAGCTGGAAGCGCGTGAGCAGGGTCGCGAGCTCGCGCGCCTTGTCGCGGCTCGCGCGGTCGGTGTACGGCGCGCCGTGGAAGTGGACGAAGTCGACGCGGCACCCGCGCTGCATCATGCGGTAGGCGGCGACCGGCGAGTCGATCCCGCCCGACAGCAGGCAGCACACCCGGCCGCTGATCGTGACCGGCAGGCCGCCCGGGCCGGCGAGCTTCCGCGCCGACACGAACGCCACGCGCGGCAGGATCTCGACCGTGATCGTCAGCTCGGGATCGTCGAGGTCGACGCGCGCGCCGGTCGCTTCCTGCACCGCACGGCCGAGGAGCGCGTTCACCTCCGGCGAGGTGAGCGGGAACTGCTTGTGCGCGCGCCGGCACGTCATGCGGAACGATCGAAACGTCTGGCGCGACGCGGCCGCCACCACGGCGGCGCGGATGTCGTCGAGGTCGAGCGAGGTCTCGACCGCGTAGGAGAAGTTGGCGACGCCGAACGTCGTCGCGACGCGCCCGCACACCTCGTCGATCGCCGCGTTGCGCGCCAGCCACAGGATCACGCGTCCGGGCAGGCTCTGCGCGCGGGTGACGCCGAGACCCGCCGTCGCGGCGCGCAGATTGCTCACGAGACGCGCGACGAAACGCTGGCGATTGCCGCCTTTGAGCGCGATCTCGTGGTAGCGGACGACGAGGCAGTGCATCAGCGCGAACGATAGCACGGCCTTCCGACGACGCGAACCGTCGTGCTAGGAGTCGAGCATCGTGATGCACCTCCCGCCGCGATCGCCGAGTCCATGGGCGGCGAGTGACGGCGCGCGCACCGTGCGCGGCTCGGGCGCGGCGTGCGCGGCGACGGCAGACACCGTCACGATCACATTCGGCGTGAAGGCTTCATGCCGGCGCATCTGATCGCGCAGCTGCGAGCGGCGCTCGCGCGCGCCGAGCCTCGGCGCGACGCGCTCTCGGGAATCGCCTCGGCCGTCTTGGTGCCGCTCTTCCTGCACGACGGCGGCCTGCACCTGCTCTTCACCAAGCGCAGCGAGCACCTGCCGCATCACAAGGGGCAGGTCGCGTTCCCCGGCGGACGCCACGTCGCCGCCACGGATCGGTCGCTGCTCGAGACGGCGCTCCGCGAGACCGACGAGGAGATCGGCGTCGATCCCGCGCACGTCGACATCCTCGGACCGCTCGCGCCGATCCACACCTTCGTATCGAACTTCGTCATCAATCCCTTCGTCGGCGTCATCCCGCACCCGTACGAGTTCCGCGCCAATCCGCACGAGGTGAGCGCGATCTTCTCGGTGCCGGTCGCGGTGCTGAGCGATCCCGGCGCGGCGCGCGCGGAGGTGTGGGATCTCGGCGACCGTCGCGTGCCGGTCACCGTGTTCCGTCACGACGGCTTCGAGATCTGGGGCGCGACGCAGCTGATCACGACGATGTTCCTCGAGGCGCTCGCGGCGATTCGTGCGCCGGCGTGACGTGAGACGACCGCGCGCGCGTGCCGCCACGCGCCGCGAATCACGTTGACAGCCCATCAGGCTACTCGTAAGGTCGCGAGCGATGCGGGTGGGGCAGTCGCGACAACACGGTCAGCGCGACGGGCGGATGTGGCGGGGACGCCTCGGGCTCACGCTCCTGCTCGCGATCGTCGTCGGCATCGCCTACGTCGCGTGGGCCAAGCTCGAATGGCACCGCCCGACGGCGGAGCTGGCGCAGCCGCTGCAAGCGGTCGGACGCGCGACCACGATCGCCGTCCACCTGCGCGATCCACAGTCGGGGCTCAAGTGGAGTCGCGTCGAGCTCGAGAGCGGCGGCAACCGCACCGTGCTCGCGAGCGAGGAGTACCCGGCGGCATCGTGGCGCAAGAGCACGGTGCTCGACACCACGCTCACGGTGCCGTTCCGCGCCGCCGATGTCGGTGTCAAAGAAGGGCCGGCGACCTTGCGGGTCTACGCCGACGACTACTCCTGGATGCGTTGGCTCCGCAGCGAGCAGCCGCTGCTCGAGCAACAACTCACCATCGACCTGACGCCGCCGACGCTCGAGGTGCTCTCGACGCAACACTACGTGAAGCTCGGCGGCACCGACTTCATGCTCTACAAGGCGTCGCCGGACACGGTGCGCAGCGGCGTGCAGGTGGGGCCGTACTTCTTCCCCGGCACGGCGGGACTCTTCGACGACGCGAGCATCAGCGGCGCGTTCTTCGCCGTGCCCCAAGACCTCGACGTCAAGGCGGCGCCGAAGGCGGTCGCGGAGGACGCGGCGGGGAATCGCCGCGAGGTGAGCTTCCACACCGTCGTGAAGCCGCGCCACTTCGCGGAGCGCACGCTCAAGCTCGACGACGAGTTCCTCGAGCGGAAGGTCCCGGAGATCCTCACCGCGAGCGGCTTGCCGAACGAGCCTGACCTCGTGAAGGGCTACCTCTACGTCAACCGCACCATCCGCAAGACGAGCGAGGAGCGCATCAAGGAGGTGACGCGCACCTCCTCCGGACGGCCGCTCTGGGAAGGCGCGTTCCTGCGCCAGCCGAACAGCGCGCCGCTCGCCGGCTTCGCCGACCGTCGCTCGTACGACTACCACGGCACCATCATCGATACGCAGACACATCTCGGCTACGACCTCGCCTCGCTGCGGCAGAGCCCGGTGGTGGCGGCGTCGAACGGCACCGTGGTGTTCGCGGACTTCCTCGGCATCTACGGCGACGCGGTGATCATCGACCACGGCCTCGGCATCTTCTCGCTGTACGGCCACCTGAGCGCGGCGACCGCGAAGGTCGGACAGGCGGTGCAGCGCGGTGACACCATCGGCCGCACCGGTGAGACCGGTCTCGCGGCTGGCGATCACCTGCACTTCAGCGTCATGCTCTACGGCGTGCACGTCGATCCGGTCGAGTGGTGGGACGGCAAGTGGATCCAAGACCACGTCACCGCGAAGCTCGAGCAGTATCCCCGCGCGACCGTGACCGCACGGAACGGCGGCTAGCCGGAGTGTCCCGCCACACGCGGCCGAACCGATCGCGGCGCGCCTGATGCGTGCGCACGACGACGCGGCGCTGGCGCGCGGCCGCGAAGAGCTCGCCGCCGCCGGTGTCGACGCGAGCGACACCGACCCCACGGCACTCCTCGCCGTCGCCGGCCGCTCGCCCGAGCTCGATCTCGCGCTCGTCGAGCGTCTCGGCGGCTCGCCGTCGGCAGCGCACGCCGCCGCGCTCGCCGAGATCGCGAGCGGCGCGGAGCGGCGCGGCTGGAAGGCGGTCGCGAAGGCGAGCCGGCGCGCGCGCTATCGCTTCGCGCAACGAGGCATCGCGGTCGCCGAAGCGGCGCCACCCGCACCCACCTCGTCGATCGTCCGGCGCGTCGCGGGGCCGGCGCTCGAGGCCCGTCTCTCGCCGATCGACGGACGGGGCGACCGGCTGGTCTGGCTGGTGCGCCCACAGCGCGAGGGCGGACTGCTCGTCCTGACGGCGGTCCTGAACGAGCCCGCCGGCCTCCGCGACGTCGCGATTGCGGAGCTCTCGCGCAAAGCGCTCCGCCGCATGGAGCAGGACCTCGAGACGCGTCACGGGCTGCGGATGGTCGGCGCCGCTGCCGGGTACGCCGACGCGCTCGTCGCCGAGGGCTTCACGCGGGCGCGCGCCGCCGGCATCCCGGGCGTCGGCGAGTATCCGACCTACCGCGCTCGTCTCCTCACCAGCGAGCCGGAGTCGCTCGCGCCGCCGCTCATCGCCCGCGTCGTCGATCTCGCCGCCGCGCCGCTCGCGGATGCGACGCGGCGCGGCCCGGCGCTCCTCGACGAGCGGGAGCTCGCGAGCTGGCTGCTCGAGCGCGAGACCGTCACGCCGTTCGCCCGCGAGATCGCCGCCGCGCGCGAGAGTCCGCTGCTCTTGAGCCGACCGCAGCAAGAGGAGCGCGTGACCGGCATCGTGTCACGCGCGCTCCGCGAGCTCTTCGGCGGAACGGCCGGCGACGCGTATCGCCGCCGGCTCGAGGAGATGGCGTACTACCTCCACGCGACCGGCCGCCGCGAGCTCGCGCTCGCCGCCGTCGCCACCGCGCAGGCGCTGGCGGCGAGCACGCGCGGCGGCGAGGGAATCCCGTTCTTCGAGGAGCTGGCACGCCGCAGCTTCGGCATGGTGATGGCGGAGGATGCCGAGCGCGCCAAGGTGGAGGCGGAGAGCTCGGTGCTCGTCCGTCCCGGCGCACCGCAGCCGGCCGCGCGCCGGCCGCCGCCGCGCGGCCGCTGACCCGGCCTCAGAGCCGGATCGTCATGCCCTCGGTCGCGCACTCGACGGCGATCTCGCCGGCGTGCTCGCGCATCTCGCGACCGAGGTGCACCAGGACCACGCGTCGCGCCCGCAGCTCGGCGAGCCGCGGTCGCAAGGTGCGGTACTCGATGTGGCGCCCCATCGGGTCGTCGTAGGCGGTGCACTCGCAGAGAAAGAGATCGACGTCGCGCGCCAGCTCGATGAAGCGGTCGAACCAGGGCGAGTCGCCGCTGTAGAGGACGCGGCGTCCGGCGATCTCGAGCTGCAGCGCCAGGGCCGTGTCCTCGATCTGATGCGGCACCCGCACCGCGCCGACGCGCACGCCGCCGATCTCCGTGGTCGTGTCCGGATGCAGCTCGCGGAAGGCGAGCTCGAACGGCAAGTCCTTGGCGGCGACGTCGCGGTAGAGGGCGCGAAAGAGCTCCCAGAACCGGCTCTCGATGCCGGGCGGTCCCAACACCACGAACGGCCGTTCGCGCCGCCGTTCGTACATGTACTCGAGCACCAGAAACGGCAGCCCGCCGAAATGATCACCGTGCATATGACTGACGACGACGAAGTCGAGGCGCGCGGTATCGAGGCCGCGCTGTTTCATCGAGGCGAGAATGGTCGGCCCGCAGTCGACGAGAAACGTGGCGCCGCCGGTCTCGAACAAATACGCCGCGTGGAAGTGCCCGCCGCTACAGAACGCATCCCCGGAGCCGAGCACGGTCACGTCGATCGGCATGTCGGAGGCGTCGGTCGGCGGGGTCATGACCGCTCTTTAGCGCGCCCGCGTATCGCAAGGCAACGCGCGTGCGAGATCACATGGCGCCGCGTCACGGAAACCGTTTCGCCACCGTCACGCGGCTGACGGTCGGCAAGCGCGAACCTCGCATCGGCTGAGTCGCGCGCGTCCAAGTCTGCACGAACTAGGAGGATTTCCGTGGCACCTGCCTTGCTGAACCCCCCGCATGAGCACCCCCAAGCGGAGGAATTCGCAAATGAATGCACGAATCACAGCGGCGCTGATCGGACTGTTGTTGTTGATGTCCACGCCCGCCTTCTCGACCACGATGGTGATGATGAGTGACGAGGCTCTCACGTTGAGCTCCGACGCCGTCGTCTCCGGCACGGTCACGGACATTCGCACGGCGCGCACCGCCCGCGGTATCAACACGTACATTACCATCTCGGTCGATGAGACGCTCAAAGGATATGTCGGCTCGACGGACATCACGATCCGCGAGCTCGGCGGCGCCGTCGGCGACGACGTGCAGGGCCTCTTCGGCAGCGCGAGCTACGAGGTGGGGGAATCGGTGATCGCGTTCCTCGCACAGAACGGCGACGGCACGCTCAGCACCAATCAAATGGCGCTCGGCAAGTTCACGATCGCGCGCGACGCGGACACCAACGAGGAAGTCGCCGTGCGCCACATCGACGAGACGGTGATGATGCTCGGCGTCGCGATGCTGCAGAGCCACGACCCCGACGGGCGCCGGCCGGCCGATGGGTTCAAGGCCCACCTGCGCGACGTCGTGCGCCAGCAGCCGGTCCCCATGTTCCGCCGTCCGCTCGACGCCGCGCCGATGCAGGCGCAGGAGATGGCGCTCGGCACCGAGGTCGCCGCCTTCAAGCTCTTCAACAACATGCGCTGGTTCGAGCCGGACGAAGGCAAGCCGGTCAAGTACTACGTCGACGGCACCGGTGACGCGAAGATCGGGGCCACCGACTCGGTCGCGGCGATCGCCGCGGCGTTCAAAGCCTGGACC
>JBGPIT010000275.1:0-6921 GCA_041485125.1 Binatia bacterium
CATCGTCTTCGCGAACGCGCCGGGCACGCCGCGAAACCCGTCGTGCTGAACCGCGTTCGGGAAGTCGAGGCTGAGCGCCATCTGATCGAGCCCGGCGTCTTTCAACCGCCGGACGAGATCCTCGGTGAGCGCGTCGGTCGCCGCCGGAATGGTTCCCATGCGCAGGCCGAGCGTCTTGCCGTGGCGAATGAGCGTGCAGAGATCGGGACGCTTCACCGGATCGCCGCCGGTCAGGATGAACACCGGCGTCCCCATCGCGGCGACGTCGGCGAGGAGCCGCTCACCCTCGGCCGTCGTGAGCTCGCCCGAATGCCGCGCCGGCTGCGCCGACGCGCGGCAGTGGCTGCAGGCGAGATCACAGGCCTGCGTCGTCTCCCAGATGACGAGAAACGGGGCTTTCGCGAAATCGACTCTTGGTGGCGGGCCCATGGTTCGCGTTATGCAGAGCAACCCCTGGGCCAACGATTCCCGCCGATGTGTACTGGCGGTCGTCGCGAATCTGAGAATCGCGTCCGGCGGCGATTCGCATCCGGAGGAATGCGCCGCCGGCCGCTGCGAATTCATAGTGCGATTCTTCCGATTTCGTGTGCCGTCCTACCGGGCACGCTTTCTGCTCGCCCCGTCAAACGGAAACGGCCGTTCATGTTGCCTTCGACACGAGCCTTGAAATCTGTCGGGCATTTCTTGTAACAAGCGACGCGGGTGCGTGGAATGATGTTGAGGAATGTGGTGCTCACCGCCGTGACCTGCGCCGCGCTGAGCACCAGCACGGGCTGCGCTCTCCCCGCCGGCGTACTACCCGCCCGACCGCAGACGGTCCACACGACGGATTGCGCCGGGGCGCGCGAAGCGGCGATCGAGACTCTGCGTGAGCTCGGGTACGCGATCGTGGGCGTCTATGACCCGATGCCGGGCCGCCTCGCGATCATCGCGGCGGAGAAGCAGACACCGGAGAGACGGTTCCAGTCGAACGTTACCCTTCGCTGTGATGAGCGCCAGGTGGAGGTGACGGCGACCCAGCCGACGTTGGCGTTTCACGACCCGCACTTCGAGGAGGACTTCCGCCAAGCGTGGGAGGAACGGACCGGCGGTCGTGTCGCGCGGCCACTCCGGAGCAGTGGTCCGATCGAGGTCACGCGGGGAAGGGAGCCCACAACTGCACCGTCCCCGCGTCCTGCGCCGAACCGCGCCGCCGCAGCTCCTCGCTCACCGGCGCCCGAGCTCCGCAGCGCCGATACGGCGGCGCCGGCTCCAGCGAAAGCACCCGAGGTCATGGAACCAGCGCGTCCTCCCGGCGACAGTCGCGCTCCAGCGCGTCCGACCGCTGAGACAGCCGCCGCCGAAACACGCACCACCTCGGGCGGTGAGGGCGCGCGTGCGGACGCTGGCGCCGCCACGACCGCGGCGAGCCCGAGCGTGCGCTTCGACCTGCTCTCGGCCGCTGAGGCGCGCGCGCGTTTCGGCGCCGATCTCGGCGCGGCCGGACTGACGGTCGCGCGTGTCGGCATCGTGAACCGCACGAGTCACGCCTACCTGCTCAGTGTGCCGCTCGTCATCCTCATGCGGCAGGCGGGCGACGCGACCGCGCCACTCACGTGGGCTGACGCAAGCGGACGGATCGCACAGTCGTCCGCAGGTCAGGGCTGGAAGAGCTACGACGAGCTCAGCCGCGAGCTGATCACCGATCAAGTGCTCGCTCCCGGCGACACCGTGAGCGGCGTCGTGCTGTACCCGGCCGGCGAGTACGCCCGCGTCCAAATAGTCCTCGTCGATCGTGATAGCGCGCGCAGCGAGCGCTTCGAAGCAGCGATACCACCCGCACCACCCAGCTAGACGCGTCTGCAAGGGCGCACAGGAGGACGGTATGAAGATCGAGCGACTCGTCGTGGCTGTGGTGCTCGGCGTCCTGGTCGTCGCCGCGACGCCACGCAGGTCGGAGGCGATTCCCGCGTGGGCTCGTAAGTACGGGACGAATTGCGCTCTCTGCCACTATCCGAACGTGCCCCGACTGAACAGTTTCGGCCATCGCTTCCGGCGCGCCGGATACCGCACCGAGGACGAGATCAACAAGGCTCAGGATATCGCCAAGATCGGAGACTTCGCCGCCATGCGGGCGCGGGTGCGCTACACCTACTTCAAGCCGGAAAGCGGGCGCAGCGACAACCAGTTCGAGCTGAACGACGTGACGTTCTTCTACGGCGGGGCGCTCGCGAGTCACTTCTCCGCGTTCAACGAGATCGAGGTCTCGGGCGAGACTGGTGACGTCGAGGTGCTCGCGACAATCTCGGGGATCTGGGGCGGCTGGGACAACTTCGCGACCTTCCGCGTCGGCCAAATGCACACGCTCACGCGTGTCGGCTTCGGCGGCCTCGATCGGCCGACCGGCATCTCGACACCGCTGGTGCTCAGCAGCCGCTTCACCACACCGTTCAAGGGGGCGCCGTTCCGATTGAACGAGGACCAGCGCGGCCTCGAGCTCACCTACGTCTACGGACCCGGACGCGTCATCGCGCAGGTGCTGAACGGGGTCGATGACACCGGCGATGGGCGCGGCTCTGGGTTCGACCGGGACGGCGACAAGGACGTGCTGGTCGCGTACGAGCACATTCTCGACGACATCGCCTCCGGGTTCACCGTCTTCGGCTATCGCGGGGTCATGCACCAGAAGTTCGTCGACGGGAACGGACGCGACACGACCGAGTTCTTCCGCTTCGGCGCGACCTTCGCGAAGGTCTTCGACTTCGGCTTTGAGGTGCAAGGCGGCTACGTGCGCGGTCGGGACAACCCGCCGAACACGCTCGCTAGCGACGTCGAGTCGCAGGGTGCGTGGGTCGAGCTGGAGCACTATTTCAAGGATTTGAACTTCACGCCCTTCGGCCGGTTCGATTGGGTGAACCCGCGGCTCGGCGGAGGAGACCAGAATCTCCTGCAGGGCACGATCGGGGTCGCGGCGCCAATCGAGGATTTCCTCCGGCTCGCGGTCGAGGGGCAGGTCATCGACAATAAGGCGAATGACCACACCGACTATCGGCTCGTCTCGGAGCTCATGGTCAACTTCTGAGGCGGACCACGTGAAGACAAGGACGGGGGCATGCGGCCAGCTGGTGCTGGCCGCCGCCGCCCTCGCGGTGATCGGCGGGGCGACGTCCGCGTGGGCCGGGGCCGCCGAAGCAAGGCTGTGTACGAGAAGCAGTGCAAGGTCTGTCACAGCATCGCTGGCGAGGGCGGTGTCCTTGACGGGGAAGCTTACGCAGTCGCCGCGGTGATGCCGTTGACTTGTTAACGCTGTTAATGTTTCATGGCGGCGGTGCTCCGACCGGTCCGTCGCATACCGGCGCCGAAGCCGCGCCGCCGCTCCGAGGGTCTGAAGGCGGCGATCCTCGACGCCGCCCGCCGGCTCTGCTTCTCGGAAGGTATGGAGGGCATCTCGGCGCGCAAGATCGCGAAGCAGGTCGGCTGTAGCGCGACCGCGATCTACCTGCACTACCGCAACCTCGACGACGTCCTGCATCAGCTCCGCATGGAAGGGCACTCGCTGCTCGCGGAGTACTTCCGTGCCGTCGACGAAGGCGTGCCGCCGCTCGAGCGGCTGCTCGAGATCGGACGCGCGTATCACCGTTTCGGCAAGGATCACCCGCATTATTACGAGCTCATGTTCCTCCATCGCTTCACCGACGCGCTCCGGCGCGAGGTGGTGCAGCAGGAGATCTTCACCTTGCTGATCGTGCGCGACGCGGTGAAGAGCGGGATCGACGCCGGCGTGGTACGCCGTGACCTCGATCCGTTCACGATCGCCCACGGCCTCTGGTCGACGATGCACGGGATCACGTCGCTCGCGGTGACCGGTCTTTTGGTACGCACCGCGCCCGGAAAGGAGGACGCACTGCTCGACGGCGTCCTCGAGAGCATGGCGCGATGGGTCGCGCCGGAGCCCGCGACGTCGTCGCGCCGGCGTGTACGCCGTTAACCTCGGAAGGAGACCCCGTCATGCCGGCTCACGAGCGCGCCCTGCACTGGCTGACGCTGCGCCGCGACCGCGGCGCCGGCGCTGAAGCGAGTCCGATCGGCCCGGCGACGCCGAACGGTCGCCGGAACTCGAACGCCGACTGGGACTTTCCCTTTCCGACCCCCGGCCGCTGGCAAGGGAAGAAGAAGATCCCCGCCAACACCGAGCGGCGCCAGCCGTGGGTCGACGTCGACGCCGTCGATCCGCACCGCATCACCCCGCGCTTCGCGCGCGCCCCGATCGCGCTCGCCGATTTCGTCGCGCACCTCCAGACCTTCATCGACGACGTCGGGGTGATCTCGATCGATCATCCGGCCCTCGCGCACGAGCGCGACGAGATCCGCTACGTCTACCCGCACGCGCGCTCGCTGGTGGTGATGATCGGCGAGGAGAACAAGGCGTCGATGCAGTCGCGCTACCTGCCGTCGGCGAACCACGAGCTCTACGAGTGCGAGGAGCGGCTCTTCAAGTGGGGCCACGACGTCCTCGGGTACATCAAGTCGCTCGGCGGCGAAGGCCTGACGACGACGATCGGCTGGCCGCAGGAGGTCTCGGTCCGCTGGGCCGACAAGATCTGGCCGCTCAGCCACAAGCTCGTCGCACAGGCCGCCGGCCTCGGCATCATCGGCACCAGCCGGAATTTCCTCCATCGGAAGTACGGCGCCTACTGTCTCATCGACACCGTCGTCACCAATCTCGAGTTCGCGCCCGAGGAGTACGCCACGGCGGAGCGGCCGATCGAGTGGAACCCGTGTCTCGAGTGCAACCTCTGCGTGGCGTCGTGTCCCACCGACGCGATCAAGGCCGACGGCGAGTTCGATTTCTTTGCCTGCTACAACCACACCTACCGCGACTCGATTCCGGGCTTCATGGACCTGGTGCGGGATCTCGCCGAGGCGAAGCCCAAGAAGTTCGAGCACCGCTGGTCCGACGCCGAGATCGCCGCGCTCTGGCAGTCGATGGCGTTTCGCGTCGAGTACCGCTGCTTCAACTGCGTCGCGACGTGTCCGGCCGAGATCCACGACGCCTTCCATGCCGACAAGGCCGTGCGCGGCGAGTACGTGAAGGAGACCTTGAAGCCGCTCACCTACGTGCGGCGCGAGGCCGACGAGCAGTTCGTCATCGACACGCCGAGCGCGCGCGAACGCCACCACATCGCGCCGGGGAGCTATCGCACGCCGCCCGATCCGACGCGCCCGGGACAGCACGGCGTCCGCCTCGTCCAGCTGCAGCGCATCCGGGTCTCCAACATCGACACCATGATGCGGATGATGCCGTACTACTTCCGCTCCGAGGAGGCGCAGGGCCTCGACTTCACCTGCCAGCTCGACTTCAGCGGTCCCGGCGGCGGCACGTGGGTCCTGCGCGTCGCGGATCAGCGCTGCAACGTCCGTCCGGGCGTCGCCGCCGACGCCGACCTGACAGTCGCGTGCGACGGTCGCGTCTTCCTCGGCGTCCACCGCGGCGAGATCAGCGCCGTGTGGCAGCTCCTCACCGGCGGCATCCGTCTGCGCGGAGAGCGGCAGCTCTTCCTCACGTTCCCGCGCCTCTTCCCAGTCTATCCCGCCGGCGGCATCTTTTCGCGTCTCGCATGGCTCACGCGCCGCGTGCGCCGGTCAAGAATCTGACCGCAACGCCCGTTTTTGCGAGTGAATCGCGGTTGCCCGGCGACCCGCGCCAGCGAATCTCGACGGTTATCTCATGGCGTAGCCATTGCTCTGACCAGGCTCATCGAGGAGGGCGGCGATGCCTGAGACCATTCTGGTCGTCGAGGATGACGGGGACGTGGCGAGGATCACCGCGACCTTCTTGCGCGCGAAGAACTACGAGGTCGTCGTCGCCAACGACGGACCGACCGCGCTCAAGCTCGTGACGGAGGCACACCCGTGCTGCATTCTCCTCGACATCATGATGCCGCGGATGAGCGGGTTCGAGGTCCTGCGCATCCTGCGCGAGAATCCCGAGACCTCTTCGATCCCGGTGATCCTCGTCACCGCCAAGGCGCGGAACGAGGACGTGATCGAGGGCTACCGGCACGGCGCCGACTACTACATCACCAAGCCCTTCACGCCCGACCAGCTGGAGTACGGCATCAAGATGGTGCTCGGACAGACCACGGAGGCGCCGACGCCCGGCTCCCCCAGTCGACCCGCCTGATCCTCCTCCGTACGCTCGCCAAGACCGCGCGGGAACGGCATGCTCGCGCGGCGGCAGACCGCCGCTCTCGAAAGGAGTCGGCATGAGCACCGTTCGGATCACGGACCACGAGGGCGGCGTCCGCGTCCTCGTCCTCGCCCGCCCACCCGCAAACGCACTCGACGAATCGTTGCTCGCAGACCTGCTCGCGGCGGTCGACGACGCGACGCGGACGCCGGCGGTGCGCGCGCTCGTCCTCACCGGCGACGGCGCTTTCTTCAGCGCCGGCTTCGATCTGCGCATCCCCCGTCGCGAGCTCGACGACGCGCGGCGCATGCGCGATCTCTATCGCGACTCGCACTTGGCGCTGCTCACCTGCTCGAAGCCGACGATCGCGATGGTGAACGGCCACGCGATCGCGGGTGGGCTCGTGCTGGCGCTCGCCTGCGACTATCGGCTGGCGGTCGCGGGCGACTACCGGATCGGCCTCAACGAGGTCGCGATCGGCTCGTCGTTTCCGAAGGTCGCGTTCGAGATCGTTCGCCTGCGCCTCACCCACGCGCAGGCGAGCGAGCTGCTCCTCGGCGCGGCGCTCTATCCGGTCGAGCAGCACGCCGCGCGTCTCGGCGTCTTCGACGAGCTTCTGCCGGCCGCGTCCTTCGCCGACACGGTCCTTCGCCGCGCGGCGCGCATGGCGGCCTTTCCGCGTGAGGCGTACGCCCACACCAAGACCGCCCTCATCGCCGATGCCGTCGCGCGCGTGCGGGCGGAGACGCCCG
>JBGPIT010000276.1:0-6915 GCA_041485125.1 Binatia bacterium
CTATTACCATACCCACAGCGCACAACACCGCGCAGGCCCCGGCGATCCCGACGGCGGACCACGAGAAGCAATCCGCCTCACACGACGCGGTCGAGCGAGGGAAAATCCTCTCGATGTTGAAGCGTACGAGATGGCGGATCGAGGGTCCGACCGGCGCCGCGAAGCTTCTCGACATGCACCCGAGCACGCTCCGTAGCCGGATGAAGAAGCTCGGCATCCGGCGGCGACCCGCGGCTTCATCGTAGTTCCGCGAAATCTCGCGGGCCGCGTCGTGGGTTCGTGGGTTGGGCCGCGCGCCGAGTACGCAAGATCGACAGGTTAGCGGCGTCGGGGGTGCGGTGGTCGTCGGTACGACCGTTGCTCTACCGACCGTCATGATCAAGATCACAACGATCCACGAAGGCGATCCCGTCACCCGGCTGCGCGTCGAGGGACGGATCATCGGCAAGACCGCTGACGAGCTCGATACCGCGTGCGGCGCGATCCTCACGCGCGGCGAGCCGCTCCGTCTCGACCTCGCCGGGGTGGGCTTCGTCGACGCCGAGGGCGCACGGCTGGTCGCGCGCCTCGGTACGCGCGGGGCCGTCGTCGTCGGCTGTTCGCCGCTCGTGACCGAGCTGCTCCGCGCCAGCGCGGAGGACGCCGCGCCTGACGACGGCGTGAGCGCCGCGGACGCGAACCCGGACGCCCTCTTGCTCGAGCGCATCCGTCGCGGCGACGACGCCGCCTTCGAGACCGTCGTCCGCACTTACGGCGGCCGCATGCTGGCCGTCGCCCGCCGCATGCTTCGGAGCGACGACGACGCGCAGGACGCGGTGCAGGAAGCATTCGTCTCCGCGTTCAAAGCGCTCGACCGTTTTCAGGCGCAAGCAAAGCTCTCGACGTGGCTGCACCGCATCGTCGTGAATGCGTGCCTGATGCGGCTCCGGAGCCGCCGCCGTGCCCGCGAGGACTCGCTCGACGAGCTGCTGCCGCGCTTCGACGAGGACGGCGCCTGGGCGGCGGAGGTGCCGCAGTGGGATGGGCCGGCCGACCTGGTCGAGCGCAGCGAGACGCGCGAGCTCGTCCGGCGTTGCATCGACCGCCTCCCTGACGCGTATCGCACGGTGCTCCTCCTCCGCGACGTCGAGGAGCTCGACACCGACGAGGCCGCGGCAGCGCTCGGTACGACCGCCAGCGCCATCAAGACGCGCCTCCACCGGGCCCGCCAAGCCCTGCGAACCCTGCTCGAGCAGCACCTCGGCGCCCCCGACCGGAGTGAGCGGGCCGTCGGCTGAGGTCGGGGAGGAACGATCCATGGTCAACGTCACACTGCTCGAGCTGGTCAGCGCCCTCACCGATGAATCCTCGTCCGAGACCGAGGTGATCGCGGCCGTCGTGCATCTGGTCAATTCCGGCATCGTCCGACTGTGCGGCAATTTCCGCGGTGCCCGCTTCGACCTCGGGGAGGTCGCGACGTCGCG
Source organism: Binatia bacterium (assembly GCA_041485125.1). Classification (GTDB taxonomy): domain Bacteria; phylum Desulfobacterota; class Binatia; order UTPRO1; family UTPRO1; genus JBGPIT01. The sequence goes on from JBGPIT010000276.1 coordinate 1,464, forward strand.
ATTCGGACTGGCCGGCGCTTGAACGCCGCCTGCATGGCCGCCGGTTGATCGCCCGCGGGCCGGCATCCGCCTACCGCCCCGTTCCTGCTATGACGCCGGGCGAGGGGGTGGGCTCATGCTGCAAGGCATTCGCGTGGTCGAGATGGCGCTCTGGGTCGCGGGACCGGCGACCGCCGGCATCCTCGCCGATTGGGGCGCCGACGTCCTCAAGATCGAGCCGCCCGACGGCGATCCGATGCGCGGACTTTTTGCGCGCGCGATGGGGAGCAAGGTCGACCGGAATCCGCCCTTCGAGCTCGACAACCGCGGCAAGCGCAGCATCGTCCTCGACGTCCACGTCCCGGAGGCGAGGACGATCGCCGAGCGGCTGATCGGTGCCGCCGACGTCTTCGTCACCAACATCCGACCCGACGCCCTGGCGCGCATGGGCCTCGACGCCGCGACGCTGTGCGCGCGCCATCCGCGGCTGATCTACGCCAGCGTGACGGGCTACGGCACCGAGGGACCGGATCGCAACCGGCCGGGCTACGACGTCGGGGCGTTCTGGGCGCGCTCGGGCGTCGCCCATATGCTGACGACCGAGGGGACGCCGCCGCCGCAGCTGCGCGGCGGCTTCGGCGACCACGTCACCGCGATCGCAACGGTCGCGGGGATTCTCGCCGCGCTCTTCGAGCGTGAGCGCTCCGGCCGCGGCCGGGTGGTCGAGACCTCGCTCCTGCGCACCGGGATGTACTGCCTCGGCTGGGACCTCAACATCCAGCTCGCGTTCGACAAGGTGAGGGCGTCGGCGCCGCGGACCGAGATCGAGACGCCGCTGGTGAACTGCTACCGCGCCGGCGACGGCGCGTGGTTCTGGTTGATCGGCCTCGAGGCGGACCGGCACTTCCCCGCCCTCGCACGCGCCATCGAGCAACCCGGGCTCTGCGCCGATCCGCGCTTCGCGACCGCCCGCGACCGCCGGCATCAGCGCCGCGAGCTGATCGCGATCCTCGACGCCGCATTCGCGACCCACCCCCGCACGGTGTGGGCGGAGCGCTTCGATCGCGAGGACGTCTGGTGGGCCCCCGTGCAGTCGGCCGCCGAGGTCGTCGCCGACCCGCAGGCCGCCGCCGCGGGCGCGTTCGTCGACGTTCCGACCCGCGAAGGCGGCAGCGGTCGCGCGATCGCGAGCCCCTGCGCCTTTGCGGATGACCAGCCGATCACACCCGGGCACGTACCCGCCCTCGGAGAGCATACCGAGGAGGTCCTGCATGAAGCCGGGCTCGACGAGGGGGCGCGAGCGCGTTTGCGTGAGAGCGGCGCGCTCGGCCGGCGCTAGCCAGACGAGCTACGACGCCCGGCGCGACTCGGCGACCAGGCGGAGGTGAGTGCCGGCCGTCGACGGTACCCGCCGCCGGCGGCGCCGGCTGTGGTGCGTCGCCGGCCAGAAGGCGCGGAGATGGGCTGGGAGCAACTTGCCGATCTCGACGCGGGCGGGCGACGGCGTCGCCCGGCAGACCCGAAGCAGCGCGACCCGCGCCAGGAACTCGCCCGGGCCGTCGGGATCGTCGGGGCCGCCGATCCGCTGCACGAAGTCACGCCGGGTTTCCAGGTGTGCGCTGATCGAGTTCGGCCAGCTCTCGTAGTAGAGCTGCCGGTACGGTGGCCGCAGCCGCACGCCGACCTTCACGGCGGCCTCATAGCTCAAGCTGTCGCGCAGCGCGTGCAACGCGAGGCGGATCGCCGCCGCGACACAGCGACGTGTCGAATGACCTGCGGACTCTATGCCCATCGTCGATACGCCTAAGCGAGTGCTGTGCCAGCCATCGAGCCCGGAACTACGGGCCGCCGGGCCCGAAAAGCCGCTGAGAAATGTAGGAGCTGCGACCAGTGATGCAACTTCGGGCGGCGCGTGCTGTGAACGATCGTTCCCCGGCGACCGCTACGAGCCCAGACGCTCGAGCAGATGGTCACCGACGCGGAGCGCGTTCGCCATGATCGTGAGCGCCGGATTCACGGCGCCGCTCGACGGGAAGAAGCTCGCGTCGACGACGTAGAGGTTGTCGACGTCGTGCGCCTTGCAGTTGCGGTCGAGCGCCGAGCGCTCCGGGTCGGCGCCGAAGCGCACGGTCCCGTTCTGGTGTGCGACGCCGGCGAGCGGAATGCGCGCGGGGATGTAGGCGTTGAGTGGAATGAGGTGGTCGTGGCAGCGGATGTCTTTCAGCATCCCTTTGAGCTTCCCGATCAGTCGGGTATGGCCCTCCTCGTTGTTCGGTCGATACGAGAGCGTGATCCGGCCGTTCCGATCGAGCGTGACGCGGTTGTTCGGGTCGGGGAGGTCCTCGGAGGTGAGCCAGAACGACAGCGTGTGCGCGGCCATCTTCTCGAGCGTCCACTCGGGCGCGATGCGCGGCGCGCCGGCGCGCAGGATGCTCGCGTCGGTCTTGCCGATCATGGAGATGTGTCCCATCGGGTACGGCCATTCGCCGTTGGCGAAGTAGAAGTCGTTCAGGCCCCAGGTCTTCTGGAAGCGGGTCGGGTTGGGGTCGCGCGAGACCGCGAGGAGCATCGAGTTCAGGTGGCACATGTAGTGCCGGCCGACGACGCCCGAACGGTTCGCGAGCCCGTCGGGGTGCGCGTCGTTGCGCGAGCGCAGGAGGAGCGCGGCGGAGTTGACGGCACCGCACGAAACCACGACCGCGCCCGCCGTGTAGGTCTCGACCGCGCCGTCGCGGACGACGTGCACCGTGGTCACCTCGCGACCCGACGGGCTGGTTTCGAGGCGAGCCACATACGCGTCGGTGAGCAGGGTCACGTTGGGGTGGCGGAGCGCAGGATCGACGCACACGACCTGGGCGTCGGCCTTGGCGCCGACCAGGCACGGGAACCCGTCGCAGGTATCGCACCGGATGCACGGGCTCTGCCGCGGGTTGTCCTCGTCGAGCATGATCCCGACCGGCATGCGGAAGGGTCGATGGCCGATGCGGGTCAGGTCGTCGACGAGCTGCTGGATGCGTGGCTCGTGGCGGAGCGGGCCATGCGGGTAGGGCCCGCTCGCCGCCGGCTCGGTCGGATCGCTGCCGCGGAGACCATGCACCTGGTACAGGCGCTCGGCCTCCAGGTAGTACGGCTCGAGCTCGTCGTAGGTGATCGGCCACGCGGGTGACGTTCCGCCGGCGTGATGCACCTCGCCGAAGTCCTGTTGCCGCAGCCGGATCAGCGCTGCGCCGTAGAACTTGGTGTTGCCGCCGACGAAGTAGTGCGTGCCGGCGTGGAACTCGTTGCCGTCACGGTCGAGCCACGGCTCCTTGATGTGGTAGCGGTTCTCGACGACGACCGCGTGGGAGTCCCAGTTCTCCTTCTCGCGCGGCACGTACCCGCCGCGCTCGAGCAGCAGGATACGCTTCCCGGAGGGCGCCAGCCGGTACGCGAGCGTCCCGCCGCCGGCACCGGTTCCGATGATGATCACGTCGTAGTGGTTATCCGGCATCGTGCCCTCCGTTCCGAAGCTTGGACTATCTGGCGGTTTCGATGCCGGCGCGGCGCGGCCGTCACACCGCCGCGCGCAATCCCGACGCCACGGCCGGCGCGAGCTGCCACGGAGGAACGACGCCGAGCGCCGCCAGCGAGCGCTCGATCGCCTCTTGTGTGCCCCAATCGCTCCAGCCGAGGTCGTCGGCGGGCCGCACGATCAAGTGCTCGGGGATGGCGGCGAGGAAGTCGCGCGAGAAGTTCCACGGGACGATGCGCTCGTAGATCTTCGCCAGCCGTTCGCCGTCCTGGGCCGGTACGGACGCGAGCACGTCGACGTCGTGCGGGCGCAGGCCGTGCAGCAGCTCGAGAAGCCGCGTCACACCGCCGACCATGATGAACGAGTTCCAGAGCCCGCCGTCGCGGATGATCCGCGTCGCGAGCCGTCGCGCGGGCTTCTCGTGGAAGGCGGAGACGCGGAAGGCGCGGCTCTCCAGCGCGAGCGGATCACCCGGCGCGATGTAGCCGAATCCGGTTTCGGCGCGATCCGGGCGCGCACCGAGGAGCGCGATCTTCCCGGGCTCCGCCGCGACCAGGCTCGCCATCGCGCTCACGTGGGCGCGCAGCGCGGCGTCGTTGCCAATGTGGTGGTCGCTCGGAAAGATCGCGACCACCGTATCAGGGTCGCGGCGCGCGAGCTCGAGGACGCTCAGCAGCATTCCGGGCCCGGTGTCGAGATTCCGCGGCTGCACCAGGACGTTCGCGGCGGGCAGCGTCACGAGCTGGCTGCCGGCGACGCGGACGTGGGAGCGGTTGATGATCGCGAGCGTGCGCTCCGCCGGCACCAGCGGCGCGATGCGATGCAGCGTCGTCTCGAGCAGCGAGCGTGTCCCGAGGATGCGGCAGTACTGCTTCGGGATCGGTGCGCCGGTGATGAGGCGGGTGAGCGCTTGCAGCCGCGTGCCGTCACCGCCGGCAAGGACGAGGCCCCAGAGGAGCGATGTGGTTCGATGTGCCATGCCGCTTGGATGCGCGCGTGCACGCGCAGGTTGCGGCCGGGGCGTCGGCCGCGAGAACTCCATCGTACGTCCCCTTTGCGCCTTCCGGTGCACTGGGGACACGCAGCGGCGCGTGCGGAACTCATGGCACTGAGTAAAATTGCTCAACGTCGTGAGCAAACATCTGGTCACTGGCCGAGATGCGCGCCGGCCTTCGGCTTCATGCTCGATCAGCACCTGTTCTTCGGCGGCTACCCCGGCGCGGCGCCGCTGATCGGCGACCCGTCGCGCTGGACGCGCTACATCAAGGACTCGCTGATCGAGACCACGGTCGCACGCGACGTGCTGTTGCTGTCGCGCGTCGACAAGCCTGCGCTGCTACGCCAGTTGTTCGAGCTCGGCTGCCGCTACTCGGGTCAGATCCTGTCGTACACGAAGATGCTGGGTCAGCTGCACGACGCGGGCAACACGACGGCGCTGGCGCACTACCTCGACCTGCTCGCCGGAGCCGGCATGCTCACCGGCCTGCAGAAGTTCTCCGGCTCCGCAACACGCCAGCGCGGCTCGATTCCGAAGCTGCAGGTATTCAACACAGCGCTGACGACCGCTCTGAGCGGCCTCACTCTTGTCGAAGCCAAGAAAGACACCGACTTCTGGGGCCGGCTCACGGAATCCGCCGTCGGCGCCCACCTCGCCAACCTGGCCGCCGCCGGCGAATGCGAGCTCCGCTACTGGCGCGAGAAGAACCGCGAGGTCGATTTCATCGTCCAGTTGGGTCGGCGCGTCATCGCGATCGAGGTAAAGAGCGGCCGGCGGAGGGACTCGATGGCGGGCATGGCCGCGTTCCAGGAGCTCGTGCCGAAGGCACGCACGCTGCTCGTTGGGGGAGATGGCATTCCGGTCGAGAAGTTCCTACTGAGCGCGTCGGAAGAGTGGCTCACAGCCTGAGCCTGCGCGGGGTTGATAACCGCACCTCCGTCGGGTGCGCGGATATCGTTACCTCC
>JBGPIT010000277.1:0-6839 GCA_041485125.1 Binatia bacterium
GGCGGAGCTCGAGATCCTCTACGACGTCCCGAACGAGCCGACGCTCAGCGTCGCGGCGCTGCCCACCTGGGCGTTCGATCGCCTCTCGCGCGAGGCCAGGCGCATCTTCGACCGCGCCGACACCGCGCGGATCGTGGCACGCCTCGCGGAGCATTCCGGCGAGCCGGACGCGTTCAGCGTCCTCGTCCGCCAGCACGTCCGCATCGAACCCTGAGGCACCGCGCGCCGGCATCTGCGGCACGATTCCCTTCGTCCCGAGCAACCCCAAGCGGGGGCATCGCGCGTCGCGATGTCACGTTCCTGTAGTCCCGCGCTCGGTGTGCGCAATGCGCAGGCCGGATTGCTTCACCGGACCCGGTTTCTGCCTGAACGTGCCTCTCAGCTGCAGCTTCGACAACAGCGAGTGCGCGCTGGCAACGCTCTCCGCGAAGGGGTCGAAGCTCAGCCTCGACGGCAAGCTGCAGCTGAAGGCGAGCGTCAAGGGCGTGACTGATGGAACGGGCACGCTGATGACAACGGGACCCGCGGTAACGGCGACGGACAATCTGGTGCTGAAGGTCGTCGTCAGCACCTGCCCCGTCGACACCGGCTCGCCGCCGATCTGCGACGATCCGACCGACGTCTACGTGAAGCTCGTGCTCACCAAGAAGGGTAAGGGGAAGCTCAAGGTCGACTTGGGGCCGGTCCTCGCGCTACCGCCGGGATCACCCTTTGCAGTGCTCGGCGCAGCGCTCGTCGTGCCGGGCGGGAATCCCGGCGACTGCGCCGGCGACAACTCTGCGTCGGCAATCACGACGCGGCTGAACGACGCGACCTGCTCGAGCGGCATCGTCCGCGGCGTCGCCGGCATGGTCAGGCAGTGACGGCCCGCTCGGACCGACCGGCAAAGCAGCACGTCGGTGCTCGCGCGAGCCGCGCTCAGGCCACGGCGTGGGTCGAGGTGGCGCCACCCGGCGCGCGCAACCCGCAGAACTCCTCGTAGTCGATCAGCTTGGTGATGGTCGGGTTCTCGCCGCACATCGGGCACGCGGGGTCACGCGGCAAGCGGTTGATCCGCACCTCCATGCTGAGCGTGTCGAAGTAGATCATCCGGCCGATGAGCGGTCGGCCCGCGCCGAGGATCAGCTTGATCGTCTCGAGCGCCTGCACGCAGCCGACGAGACCGGGGAGGACGCCGAGGACGCCGGCCTCCGCGCAGCTCGGTGCGGCGCCCGGCGGCGGCGGCTCCGGGTAGAGGCAGCGGTAACAGGGTCCCTGGTGGGGCGCAAAGACGGCCGCCATGCCCTCGAACTGGAAGATGCTGCCGTGGACGTTCGGCTTGTTCAGCATGACGCAGGCGTCGTTCACCAGGTAGCGGGTCGGGAAATTGTCGCAGCCGTCGACGATGATGTCGTAGTTCTTGAAGATCTCGAGCGCGTTTTCGGAGCTCAAGCGCTCCTGGTGGGCGATGACCCGGACGTCCGGGTTGAGGCCCTCGATGGCGATGCGCGCCGACTCGACCTTCGGCATGCCGATGCGGTCGTTGCTGTGGAGGATCTGGCGTTGCAGGTTGCTCAGGTCGACGACGTCGTGGTCGACGATGCCGAGCGTACCGACGCCGGCCGCGGCGAGGTAGAGCGCGGTCGGTGAGCCGAGGCCGCCGGCGCCGAGCAGCAGCACCTTCGCTTGCAGGAGCTTCGCCTGCCCGGCCTCGCCGACCTCCGGCAGCATGAAGTGCCGGCTGTAGCGGCTCAGCTGCTCGGGCGAGAACTGGTGGTCTTGTGTGAACGGCATGCCGGCGTTCTTCCACGCGGTAAAGCCGCCGGTCATCGAGACCACGTTCGAGTAGCCCATCTCCTTCAAGGTGCGCGCCGCGATCAGGGAGCGCGTTCCGCCGGCACAGTAGGCGATGATCGGCGCATCCTTGTCGCGCAAAGTCTCCTCGGCACGAATCTCGAGGAAGCCGCGCGGCAACGAGATCGCGCCGTCGAGATGACCATCGCGGTACTCCTCCTTCTCGCGCACGTCGACGAGCGTCGCCGCCGGTGCACGGTCGAGGCGGGCGCGTACGTCGTCGACGCTCACCTCCGGAACCTCGCGGCGGGCTTCCTCCATGATCTGCTTGAACGTCTTCGGCATGACTCCTCCTGGTTCAACGCTGGCGCGAACGCTCGGCCTCGAGAGCGGCCCGGAGCTCCGCGATCAGCCGGTCCGATCGCGCCGCGTGCACGATGGCGATGACGTTCGCCGAGAGGACCAGCACGAGGGCCGCGACCGACCACTGAAGATGGGACAGGACGTTATCAGCGCCCCCGCGGAGAACCAACATGCCTTTGCCGAAGGTGATCAGAAACGCGATCGTCGACAGCACGGTGGCGCCAATCGTCACTCTCCCCATCGAGCAGGTCCTTCCTCGCCGGCGGCGCGCCTCAGCCTTGGCGGCCGTCGTAGAGATCGGCGCGGTAGCGTAGCCAGTCGGCGACGCCGCGCGCGTACGACGGCGAGATCAACATCCTGACGAGACCGAGCCGCCGGTACAAGGGAAAGCGCCGCGAGAGATAGAGCGGATGCGAGGTCCAACCCAGGAAGTAGCGGAGCTTCTCGCAATCGAGACTGCGCCACAAGCCGTCGCGCAGGAGGAAGAGCAGGATCATGGCTGCAATCGCGCGAGAGCAGCGTCCGCGTACTCAGCAGCGCCCGCGTACTCAATGGACGCGGCGAGATCCCGCATCGACGTGCACGGCTCCCGTCGCGTAGAGGTGAAACTCCAAGATCTCGAGCAGCCGGCGAGCGCGCGGCTCGCCGACGCTTTCGAGGAGACATTGCTTGTCGATCGGCGAGAGATCGAGCCAGAAGGCGAAGAAGTTCACGAGAGTGCTGTCCGTCAGTGACGCGTCCCCGAGCAGCTGACGGGCGTCGTCGCCGCCGGTGCGCCCCATGAAGATCTCGATCGTGCGCACCAGCTGGACACGCAAGTCGGCAGGAAGCACCTGATCGACGGGCGGACGCCACACCACGCTCGCCTGGCGGTAGGCGCGCTCGCGCTGCTCGCTGACGATCTCGAACTCGCGGAGCCCCGAGAGCACGATGTTGAACTTGCCGTCGGGCAGCGGCGTCGCCTCGACGATCCGGCCCGCACAGCCCACCCGGTAGACCTCGGGCGCGGCGAGGTAGTCATCCTCCCACTCGCCGCGCAGCAGCGTCATACCGATGAGGCCGGCACCGGCGAGCGCATCGCGGACCATCTCCCGATAGCGCGGCTCGAAGATGTGCAACGGCAGCGGCACCTCGGGAAAGAGCACCACGTTCGGGAGTGGGAAGATCGGAATGAAGCTCGGAAGGTCCATGCGTGCGTCCGACGCGGCGGACACTAGAGCGCGCCGGCGCGGAATGTCAATCCAACGGGCGACCGCAGGCGGCCGTCCTTGACGACCGGGTGCGCACTGGTACCACTCCGGCATGCTCGACCGCCTCCCGGTCCTGATCGCCGCCGGCCAGGTCACCCATCGCGCCGGCGACGTCTCGGAGCTGCGCGAGCCGCTCGACCTCATGGCCGACGCGGCGCGTGTCGCCCTCGCCGACGCCGAGACGCACGGGATCGCGGCGCGCGTCGATTCGGTGCGGGTCGTCAACGTGATCTCCGCGCGATACGCCGATCCGGCGGGCGCGCTCGCGTCACGCCTCGATCTCGCGCCGGGCGAGCGCCTCTATACGACGGTCGGCGGCAACAGTCCGCAGTGGCTCGTCAACCGCACCGCGGACGACCTCGCGGCCGGCCGCATCCGCATGGCGCTTCTCGCCGGCGGCGAGGCGATGCACACGTTGCGGATCGCGGCCAGGCACCGTCTCGCTCTCGACTGGCTCCGGCCGCAGGGTCACCCCGTCATGATCGGCGAGACGCGCCAGGGGTCCCACCCGGACGAGTGGAACCATGGCGCGCAGATGCCGGCGCACATCTACCCGCTGTTCGAGATCGCGGTGCGAGCGCGGGAGCGGCGGACACCGGAGGCGCACGCCGCACGCCTCGCGGCGCTGTGTGCGAGCCTGGCACGCGTCGCCGCGACCAATCCCCAGGCGTGGTTTCGCGACGCGAAGACGGCCAAGGAGATCGGGACCGTCAGCGCCGACAACCGCATGGTCGCGTACCCCTACCCCAAGTACATGAACGCGATCATGAACGTCGACCAAGCGGCGGCGGTGATCATGACCACCGCCGGCGAGGCGCGTGCGCTCGGCGTTCCCGCAGCGCGCTGCGTGTACCTCCACGGCGCCGGCGAATGCCACGATCAATGGTTCATCAAGGACCGCGCCAGCCTCGACGACTCGCCGGCGATGGCGGCGTCGTTCGCGCTCGCGCTCGAGCAAGCGGGTATCGACGTGGGCGATCTCGGTCCGGTCGACGTGTACAGCTGCTTTGCCGTCGCGGTCGAGATCGCGGCGCGCGCGCTCGGCTTCCCAACCGACGGCTCGCGCCCGCTCACCGTGACCGGCGGCCTGCCCTACTTCGGCGGACCCGGGAACAACTACAGCATGCACGCGATCGCGACGATGATCGATCGGCTCCGGGCCGAGCCCGACGCGCTCGGCCTGGTCTCGGGGTTGGGCTGGTATCTGACCAAGCACGCCGCCGGCGTCTATGGCGTCGCGCCGCCGAGGCGGCCGTGGCGCCGCGCCGACGTCGCGCGCACCCAGCGCGAGATCGACGCCATGCCGCATCCGCCCTCGGCCGCAACCGCCGAAGGCACGGCCCACGTCGAGACCTACACTGTCGTCCACGACCGCGAGGGCCGACCCGAGTCCGCGATCGTCGTCGCGCGGATGCTCGACGGCCGGCGCGTCTTCACGAATACCGACCCGGATCCGGACGTCCACGCGATGCTCGAGCGTGACGACGTCGTGGGCGCGGCAGGATCAGTCCACCGTGCGGCGGACGGTCGCAATCTCTTCCGCCTCGCGGGGAGCTGAGAGGTCGGGCACGCCCAACCCGTCATCGCGACGGAAGATGCGTGCGCGCGGCTAGACGTTGAAGCGGAAGTGGATGATGTCGCCGTCGGCGACCACGTACTCTTTGCCTTCGAGTCGGAGCTTGCCGGCCTCGCGGCAGCGCGCCTCGCTGCGGTAGCGGACGAACTCCTCGTAGGCGACCACCTCGGCGCGGATGAAGCCGCGCTCGATGTCGCTGTGGATCTTTCCCGCCGCCTTGACCGCGATCGTGCCGCGCCGGATCGGCCAGGCGCGACACTCGTCGGCGCCGGCGGTGAGGAAGCTGATCAGGTCGAGGGCGTGATATGCGGCGCGGACGAATCGATCCTTGGCGGGCTCGGTGATCCCGAGATCGCGCAAGAACGCGGGACGGTCCGCTTCGTCGAGCTCGGCGAGCTCCATCTCGGTCTTGCCCGGGACCTGCACGACGGCGATCCCGCGAGCGTCCGCCCATGCCGCGACGTCCGTCGCGACCGGCGCGCCGATCGCCGACTCGTCGACGTTCACCAGCACGAGGAACGGCATCCGGCTCAAGAGATTGAAGCCGGCGAGCATGGCGACCTCGGCAGCGTCGAAGGCGCAGCTGCGGAGCGGTTGCTCCCCGCCGAGATGCGTCTGACAGCGCGCGAGCAGTTGCTCCTCGCGCTCCTTGCCCTTCTCCTTTTTCAGACGCTCGAGGCGCTTCTCGACCACACCGAGGTCGGCGAGGATGAGCTCGGCGGCGAAGTTCTCGAGCTGCGGCACCAGCGCCGGCACGGCACCGGTCGGATCGGGAAAGGCCGCGACCACCTGCACCAGCGCGTCGACGTCGCGCATCTCGACCAGGGTCGCGGCATCGAGCGCCGCCTGACGCTCCTCGCCGCGGCCCGGGACGTCGACGAACGAAACCTCGGCGTACGTCACCTTCTTCGGCTCGTGGATCTCGGCGAGGACGCCGATGCGCGGATCCGGCACCTTGATGACACCGAGGTTCGTGCGCGCCGTGCCGCCGTACCCACCGGTCGCGGCGCGCAAGCCGGTCAGCGCGTTGAAGATCGTCGTCTTGCCGGCGCCGCGGAACCCGGCAAGCCCCACCTTCATTGCGCGCGCTCCTTCGGCGCCAATGGGGAGAGCCGGAGCTGGGCGTGGAAGAGCGCGGCGATGGTCTTCGAGTCGCGGATCTCGCCCGACGCGACCATTGCGATCGCCTCCGCGAGCGGCACGGCGCGGACGTCCTCGATGACCTCGTCGGCGCCGCGTGCCGGCGGCACGCGCGTGAGCTGCGTCGCGAGAAACAAGTGGATGACCTCGTCGCAGAATCCCGGACAGGTGACGATCGAGCCGGTGCGCTCGAGTCGTCCGGCGGCCACGCCCGCTTCCTCACGCAGCTCGCGCTCGGCGCACCGCTCGGGGCTTTCGCCCGGATCGAGCTTGCCCGCGGGTACCTCCCAGAGATAGCCGCCCACCGCGTGACGATACTGCCGGAGCAGAGTCACCGCGCCGTGCTCGTCGATGGCGGCGACGGCGGACGCGCCCGGATGCCGCACGATCTCGAGCTCCATCTCGTGGCCGTTCGGCAACCGCACCGTCTCGGCGGTGAGGTGGACGAGATGCCCGCGGTAGATGTCGCGTACGTTGCTCATGCCGCCGCCGCTCCTGGACACAATGCCGTGCCGCCGGTAGAGCAGCGCGCATGAATCGACGCGACATGATCGCCATCGACGCCGACGAACGCCGCGGCTACGTCGCCGACGCCAAGACCGTCATCCTGGTCTCGATCGGCAAAGACGGTTACCCGCACGCGGTGCCGATGTGGTTCGTCGTCGACGACGACGGCCGCATCGCCATGACGACCTACGCCCGCTCGCAGAAGGCGGTGAACCTGCGGCGCAATCCAC
>JBGPIT010000278.1:0-6838 GCA_041485125.1 Binatia bacterium
CACCGACCTGCCCGGCTTCGTGCAGTCGCAGGACGTCGGCGTCGTCGTGAGCGCGGCCGACGCGTCGAAGTTCACCGTCGTCTGCACGCCCGCCTCCGGCAAGGGCACGGCCAACTACAAGTGCACCTGGGACAGCAAGCCCGCCGCCGGTGCTTCGAACCTCGTCTGCGGCTGATCGAGCTGAGCCACATGCGAACGCGCGGGCGAGCCTCACGGCTCGCCCGCTTTCGTTTCGAGGGGGGGTGCTCGTGACGAAGCGGCTGGCGGCGCACGTACTCTGGATCGCGACCGGCCTCACCGTTCTGCTTCCCTCGACCGCCGATCCCGACCTCTGGGGTCACGTCCTCTTCGGACGGACCCTGTTGCAAGGCATCTTGCCCGCGACGAACGGCCTCTCGTACACCGCCGCCGCACATCCGTGGCTGAATCACGAGCTGCTCGCCGAGGCCGCGATGGCGGCATCCTTCGGTGCCCTCGGCTCGCCCGGCCTGGTGCTCTTGAAGACGCTCCTCGGTCTCACCGCGCTCGCCTTGATGTGGCGCAACGCACGCGGGCGGAGTGGCGACGTCCTCGCCGCGTCGGTCGCAACGGCACTCGGCGCGCTCATCATGGCGCCGGGCTTCATGGTCCGTCCGCAGCTCTTCACCTTCGCCTTTCTCGCCCTCACGCTCGGCCTGCTCGCCGCGTCCGACTACCGGCCGCGCGGCGCCGTGTGGCTCATACCGTGCCTCGCCGTGGTGTGGACGAACACGCACGGCGGCGTCCTCGCGGGCATCGGTCTCACCGGCGCGGCGGTCGGCGCAACCTTCATCGTCCGCCTGGCGCGCGGCGAGGCCGCTCGCGGCGAGCTCGCGTGCTGCGCGCTCTTCGCGCTCGCGCTCGCGGTCGCGCTCTTCGTGAATCCCTACGCCGCCCGCCTTCCGCGGTTTCTGATCACGGGGGTAACGCCGCAGGTGCCGATCACCGAATGGGCTGCCGTGAGCTGGCGCAGCGTCTCGTTCCCGGCCTTCAAGCTCACCTTGATCGCGCTGGTGGTCTGGATGATCGCCGCGCGCCGCACCGGCGTCGGCGAGACGGTCGTGCTCGTGCTGACCGCGATCGCGGCCTGCCTACACCAGCGGCACATCCCCCTCTTCGCCATCGCCGCGACGCCGATCGTGGCCGCGCTGCTGGTCGACTGCTGGACGCGTCTCTCGGCGCGCGCCGATTTCGGGCCGGCGGTTCGTCTCGCGCCCGCGACGATCGCCGCGGTGGCGGTGCTGCAGCTCGGGTTCGCGATCGCGGGCGGCGTGCGCAGCCGCGGCCGCGTCGAGGTCGATCCCGGCGTCTACCCGGTGCAGGCTCTGCGCTTCCTCGCCCAGAACGGCATCGCCGGCAACGTCGCGCTGCCGTTCAGCTGGGGCGAGTACGGCCTGTGGGCCTTGCCTGCCGGCAGCAAGGTCGCCGTCGACGGTCGATTCACGACGTCGTATCCGGCGCCGCTCCTCGAGCAGGCATGGCGCTTCATGGCCGGCCAAGGCGGATGGGACGCGCTGCTGACCGACTACCCCACCGACATCGTCGTCGCCGACCGCTTCCAGGCGCCGGCCTATTTGCTCCGGGACAATCCGGAGTGGGAGTACGTCTACTCCGATCCGGTGAGCTTCATCTTTCTCCGCAAGGTCCCCTCGCAGGCGGAGGCGCTCGCGCGCTTCCAGCGACGTGAGCTGCGCTACGATACCGCTCCCTTGCCGACCGAGTTCCCGGCCGCGCCGCCGCAAGCCGTCCTCAGCTCTGCTACACTCGCTCGAGTATGGACGCCCTCGTGATCGCCGCGGTCTTCGCCTTCGGCGCCATCGTCGGCAGCTTCTTGAACGTGTGCATCGCACGGCTGCCCGAGCGTCGCTCGGTGGTCCGACCGCCCTCGCACTGCCCGCACTGCGAGGGGCCGATCGCCTGGTACGACAACGTCCCGTTGCTGAGTTACCTGGTGTTGCGCGGCCGTTGCCGCGCCTGTGCGGCGCGCATCTCGTCGGTCTACCCCGTGGTCGAGGTCATCACCGGCGCGCTCGCGGTGGCGCTCTGGTGGCGCTTGGGCCCGACGCCGGCGTTCATCGGCTATTTCGTCTTCACCGCCGCGCTCGTCACGATCACCTTCATCGATCTCGATCACCGCATCATCCCCGACGTGATCTCGCTGCCGGGGATCGTCGTCGGTCTGGCGGTGTCGTTCGTGTCGCCGCTGGTGACGCCGCTCGGCGCCTTCATCGGCGCGCTCGCCGGCGGCGGCGTGCTGCTCGCGATCGCGCTCGGCTACGAGGCGATCCGCGGTCACGAGGGCATGGGCGGCGGCGACATCAAGCTCTTGGCGATGATCGGCGCGTTCCTCGGCTGGCAGAGTCTCTTCGTCACCTTGATGGTCGCGTCGATCGTCGGCTCGATCATCGGCATCGCGCTGATGCTCCGCCAGGGGGCCAACGCCAAGCTCGCCATCCCGTTCGGTCCGTTCCTCGCCTGCGGCGCGCTCGTGTATCTCTTCTTCGGCGACCGCATCCTCGCCTTCTACTTCGGCGGCTGAGCCCTCCGCACGGTACTCGTAGCGATGCGTCGCGACCCGCGCGCACGCTACTGGACCATGCATGATGGAGCGCGGCCTCACGGTCATCGAGCTGCTCGGCGTCCTCGCGCTCGGCGCCGTGCTCGCGGGCGGCGCCCTCCTCGGCTGGCGGCGCGTCGAGGCCGCGCTCAGGCTCGATCGCGCGCTCCACCAGCTCGCGGCGGATCTCCAGACGAGCCGTGTCCTCGCGATCGCGTCGGCGACGCGCGTGCGCCTCGTCTTCGCCATCGGCACCGCCCGCTACCGCCGCGAGCGGCTCGACGACGACGGTCGCTACGCCGTCGACCTCGCCATCGACTTGCCGCCCGGCATCACCATCGCCGACGCCAACTCCGGCGGCGACCTCACCTTCTCCGCCCGCGGCGACGCCGAGAACGGCACGGTGACGCTCGTCGATCGGCGCGGCACCGAGCGTTTGGTCCGGTTGAACCAACGCGGGCGGATCACGATCCTGGCGTCCGGCGCATGAGCGCGGCGCCGAAACGCGCATGAGATCATCGCGCGCCCCTGGAACGCCGCGGCTCGATGCCGCCGACTCGACGCTGCCCGAAGCGCTCGCGGCGCTCGTCCTGGTCGCAGCCGCCGCGGCGGTCGTCGCCGCCGGCGCCGCGGTGGGGCTTCGCGGCGTGCATCAGGCGAGCCGCATCGAGGAAGCGCTGGCCGTCGCGTCCGGCGAGCTCAGCGCACTGCAATCGCACCGGCCGATCGCCGTCGAGGAGACGCGACGCGATCAGCCGAGCCTCGGTCCGTCGGCGACCTCGGCGACGTCGGTCGCGCTCACCGGCGGCGTCGTCACGCTGGCGGTCGCGGTCCGCGTCGCGGCGGACGTGCCGCCGATCGCGCTCGAGACCAGGATGGCGGCCCCGCAATGAGGCACCCGCGCGGCATGACGCTCCTCGAGCTGCTGATCGGGATGGTGTTGGGTCTCGGCGTTCTGGCCGCGATGAGCGCGCTCCTCGGCGCATCGCTGCAGAGCTGGCGCCGCGCCGACGCCGGCGCCGAAGCGCGGGAGGCGCTGGCCGACGCCCTCGATCAGCTCGACCGTGACGTCCGGCTCGCGGGCTACGATCCGACCGGCAGCGGACTCGCCGGCATCGTCGACGCGAGCGCGCAGAGCCTCGAGGTCGAGGCGGACCTCGACGGCAACGGCATGGTCGACGCCGACTCCGAGGAGCACGTCACCTATCGCTGCGCCCGCGACTGCGAGACGCTCGAGCGCGTCGTCGGACGCCAGGTCATGCCGCTCGTCTCCGGCCTCGAGCCGGGGATGTTCCGGCTGCGCTACTTCGACGAGCGCGACCGCGAGGTCGCAGCGGCGGACGCGGCGACGCGCGCGACGATCCGCCGTGTGACCGTCCGCGCCGCGACCCGCGACGCACCCGGCCTGCCGCTTCGCGAGCTCACGACCGGCGCACGTCCATTGAATCGATGAGCGCGAGGGGTGCGGAAGCCGGCGCCTGTGGGCGCACGTGCGATCCGGCGCGCGGCGCGGCGCTGGTCGTCGCGATCATGATGCTCCTCCTCGCCGGCATCACCGCGACGGCGCTCGGCGAGCTCGGCCGGCTCGCGCTGACGCGCGCGCGACTCGACCGCGACGGTGTGCGGGCGTGGTTTCTCGCCGAGGCCGGCCTCGCCGACGGTGTCGTCACCATCCCCGCCGGCACGAGCTTCACCGCGTTGCTCGGACGACCCGCCACACGCGTCGATGCCGGCGCCGGCTGGTCCTACACCGCAACCGTCTTCGACGACCGCGACGACACCCCGGACGACCCCGCAACCGACCGCAACCAGCAGGTGCGGCTGCGCGTCGTCGCCACCGGACCGCCACCGATCCGCCGCCGGCTGGAGGCGGTGCTCGGGCGTGCCGTCTTACCGTTTTGGCCTGCCGTGATCGCGCTCGCGGGGGGCGTCAATGATTTGACTTCAGCTTTCGCGGTCGACGGCCGAAACTATCGCATGGCAGACGCTTGCGAGACTCGGAGTGCGGGTGGGGACCGCTTCGGCCTCGGGCTTCCCTCCCGCTCGCCGCGACCCCACACGGAGAGCGGCCAGATCTCGGGCGCAGGCGTCGATCCGAGCGTCGTCGAGCTCGACGTTCCCGCGCTCGACGGTCTGGCGCACGCCGCCGGCGGCACGCATTACCCGCGCGGGACGACGACCGGGACCTTTGGCACGGCGGCCGCGCCCGCGCTCTCGATCGTCGATGGCGACGCGAGCGTGACGGGCGCCGTCGGCGGCGCCGGCGTACTCTTCGTCGACGGCCGTCTCGAGATCGCCGGACGTGTCGATTTTGTCGGCGTGGTGGCGGCGCGTGCAGGTATCATGGTGACAGCTACCGGGACGCTCTCCGTATGCGGCGGCGTCTGGGCGGGAAGCGATCCAGCGCTCACGATGCGTGGAGGCGGCCGCGTGCGCGGCAGCGACGAAGCGCTCGCGGCAGCGATGCGGGTCGCGCCCCTGCCGGCGCCGGCGCGGGTCGTCGCGGTCCGCGAGCTGTTCTGATCGAGCGAAGGAGTGACGGACATGGCGGACAACATACTGGTCGTCGACGACAGCGAGGACACGGCGCGCATCACCGCGCACATGCTGACCCACCGTGGCTTCCAGGTGCGCGTCGCCAATGACGGACCACGCGCGCTCGAGCTGGTCGCCGAGAGCGCACCGGACTGCATCCTGCTCGACGTCATGATGCCGCACATGACCGGCCTGCAGGTGCTCGAGAAGCTCAAGGAGACACCGACGACCGCCGGCATTCCCGTCATCCTGCTCACCGCCAAGGACCGCGACGAGGACGTGCTCTCCGGCTACAAGGAGGGCGCGGACTACTACATCGTGAAGCCCTTCTCCGCGAAGCAGCTCATGTATGGATTGCGGCTCGTGCTCGGTCCCGAAGCCGCGGGCGGCGTCGCATCGCAGGATTGACCGCCGCGAGCTGGACCCTCGCCCACGGCGCGCGATACATTCGACGATCGCGGCCATGGCGCACTCTCATACGACGGATCGCGGCGTCCTCATCACGATCGAAGGGATCGACGGCGCCGGCAAGAGCACCCAGATCGATCGGCTGGCGGAGCTCCTGACCACGCGCGGCCGGCGCGTCGTCTGCACGCGCGAGCCGGGCGCGACGCCGCTCGGACGCGAGATCCGCCGCCTGCTCCTCGAGACCGATCTCGCGCTCACGCCCGACGCGGAGCTCATGCTCTTCGTCGCCGATCGCGCCGAGCACGTCGCGCGCGTGATCGCGCCGGCCCTCGCCGAAGGCGCGATCGTCCTCTGCGACCGCTTCTCGGACTCGACGATCGCCTACCAAGGATACGGGCGCGAGCGCGACGTCGAGCGGGTGCGACGCTGGGACGCCGAGAGCCGGGACGGCATCACGCCCGATCTCACGCTGCTCCTCGATTGCCCGATCGGCGAAGGCGCGCGGCGCCGGCGGCGCGAGACCGACCGCTACCAAGCGCTCGACCCTGCCTTTCACGAGCGCGTGCGCGCCGGCTTCCTCCGCCTCGCCGCCGCAGCGCCCGAGCGCGTGCAACGGATCGACGCGAGCGGCGACCTCGCCGCGGTGAGCACCGAGGTCGCGCGGGTGACGCTCGCGTGGCTCGACGAGCACGCGGCGGCGGTTGGCTCGCAGGGCGATCGGCCGTCGCCGGATACGCGCGCCGCGGAGCGCGGGCGCGGCTGATGGCGACCCGCGGCGGCAAGACCCCGGCCGGCAAGAGCGCGCGCACGCCGAAGAGTCCCGTCCCGGCCACGGGTCCTGCAACGCTCGCGCGCTTCGCCGACATCCGCGGGCACGATCGTCCGATCGGCTTCTTGCGCGACGCGTGGCGCGCCGGCCGGATGGCGCATGCGTACTTCTTCACCGGCCCGTCGGGCGTCGGCAAGCTCGCGACCGCCCGTGCCCTGGCGCTCGGCATCCACTGCGAAACGGTGCCGTTCGACGCCTGCGGCGAGTGCGGCGCGTGCCGCACGATCGCGGCCGGCACGCACGCCGACGTGCGGACGATACTCGGACCGCCGAAAGACCGGCGCGACATCTCGATCGATCAGGTGCGCGAGCTGCAGCGCGAGCTCGGCTTCCGCGCGCTCTCGGGCCGCCCCAAGGTCGGAATCGTGAACGACGCCGAGCTTCTCACCCAGCAAGCGCAAAACGCGCTCTTGAAGACGCTCGAGGAGCCGACCGGCGACACCGTCCTGATCCTGATCGGCGTCAACCCGGCGAGCCTCGCACCGACGATC
>JBGPIT010000279.1:0-6762 GCA_041485125.1 Binatia bacterium
GCGGCGCGCGCCCCGATCCGCTGAAGCAGCTCGCGGTCGCGAGCGGCATCCCGTGCCGCCAGCCCGCGAGCTACAAGCCGGCGGCCTTCCGTGACGAGGTCGCGGCACTCGCAGCCGATCTCCTCATCCTCGCCTTCGTCACGCTGATCGTGCCGGAGAACGTCCTCGCGCTGCCGCGCCTCGGCAGCATCTGCTTTCACCCCTCGCTCCTGCCGAAGTACCGCGGCGGCAGCGCCGTCAATTGGGCGGTGATCAACGGCGAGCGCGAGACCGGCGTCAGCGTCTTCTGGCCCGACGCGGGCATCGACACCGGACCGCTCCTCTTGCAGCGAACGGTGCCGATCGACCCCGACGATAGTACTGGCTCGCTCTATTACAAGCGCATCCTGCCGGCCGGCGTGACCCTGGTTCTCGACAGCGTCGCGCTGATCGCCGACGGCCGCGCGCCGCGCGAGCCGCAGGACGAGAGCCGCGCCAGCTACGAGCCGCTCTGCCGCGACCCGCACGGGCACGTCGACTGGACGAAGCCGGCGGCTGTCGTTCACAACCTCATCCGCGGCTGCGACCCACAACCGGGCGCCTACACCGACGTCGGTGGCTCGCGCGTGCGCTGGTACGAGAGCCGTCTCGCGCCGGATGCGGCGAAGGCCGCGCCGGGGACGGTAGTCGCCGCGGGGGAGGACGGTGTCGTGATCGCGGCCGCCGACGGCGCCGTCAGGCTCGCGAAGGCGCGGGTCGACGGGACGAGCGAGAAGAAGCCGGCGGCCGACGCGATCGCTTCGCTCGGCCTCGCGCCGGGCGCGCGTCTCGCATGACCGCCGCACGCCGGCGTTTGCCGATGTGACTCGGCACCGACGCGCTTCGTCCTTTCGCGCGCTCCATGTCGCGGCTGGTGCGGCGGGTCAGTGCCTGATGATCCTCGCCGTCGCTGTCCTGACGTCGGGGTGTCGATCGGAGCCGAAGCTGGTCATGCGGAACGAGGGTCGCCTCGGCATGGTGCGGATCGTCACGCCGCAACGACCTTCCTCCGGACTCGTGTTCGTGTTCTCCGATATGGACGGCTGGACTCCCACCCTGGACAGCGCGGCTCGTCGGCTCGCGGCGCGTGGCGCTGTCGTCGTCGGCGTCGACCTTCCCTCGTATCTCGCGAACCTTCGGCGCAGCACCGACGGGTGTCACTACGTGGTGGCGGAGCTCGAAGACTTGAGCCACCGACTCGAGCGCGAAAACGACTTCGGCGCCTATCGCGGACCAATGCTGGCAGGCGTGGGCGCGGGCGCGACGCTGGCCTACGCGGCGCTGGCACAAGCGCCGGCAGCGACGGTCGCCGGTGCTGCCGGCGTTGATCCCGCATCGGTCCTCGCGACGATCGTGCCGCTGTGTCCGGGGGCGCCGGCGACGCCGGATCCGGACGGAGGGTTTCGGTACGCGACGGGTGTCGTGCTGCCGGCGGCGTGGCGCGTCGACGCGAGTAAGGGCGCGGACGCCGCGGGTGTCCTCGTCGACTCCGTCACGTCGATGATGGAGTCGCCGGCGGCGGGTGATGCGATCACAGCCGCACTCCCCGAGCTGCCGCTCGTCGTGTTGCCTGCGCGGACCCCCGGCGGGCTCGCGGCGATCATCTATTCAGGCGACGGCGGTTGGCGCGATCTCGACAAGACAGTAGGCGAGACGTTGGCTGGCCGTGGCGTGCCCGTCGTCGGCGTCGACAGCTTGCGCTACTTCTGGCGCGCGAAGTCGCCCGAACGCTTGGCCGCGGACCTGGCGGCGATCATGGGGGCGACGCGCGCCGCGTGGGGCGACGTGCGATTCGTGCTCGTCGGCTACTCGTTCGGCGCCGCTGTCCTGCCGTTCGCGGTGAATCGTCTTCCTCCGGCTGATCGTGCACGCCTCGTCGAGCTCTCCCTGCTCGGTCTCGAGTCGCGCGCGCGCTTCGAGATCGAGGTGACGGGAGTCCTCGGGAGCGCCCCTTCCGAGAGCGCACCGCTCGTGTTGCCGGAGATCGATCGTCTCGACCCCGGTCTGTTGCAGTGCTTCTACGGCGAGCAAGAAACGGCGACGCTCTGTCGCGATCCGGCATTGTCGCGCGCCGAGATCATTCGAACGGCGGGCGGCCATCACTTCGACGGAAACTACGCCGCGCTCGCCGATCGCATCCTCGCGGGCGCGCAGCGGCGGATGGCGGCGCGAGGGGAACGTGGCCCCTCACCTACGGATGACACCGCCGATCCCACCCGAGATCGCCGCGGCGATGTCGGTCAGCACGAACGGCAGCGCGAGACCGCCGGGTGACGCGAGATAGCGCGGCTCCCAGACCGGCCGGAACTTCTCCTTGAAGGCCCGGAGTCCGCGAAAGTTGTAGAAGTGGTCGCCGAAGCGGAAGAGCAAGCGGCCGAGCCGCGTCCATCCGGGAGCGAGGCGGCGACGCTCGAAGCCGGAGAGCGGCGCCATGCCGAGGCTGAACCAGCGATACCCGTGTGCTTGCCCCCAGAGGATGAGCTGCGTGAACAGATAGTCCATGACCACCGGCGGCGCGTCGTCGGAATAGCGCATCAAGTCCACCGACATCTCCTCTTTCGATTCGCCCGCCCACAGGTTCGCGAACGCGACGATGCGCTCGCCCTGCCGGACGACGGCGATTGGTAGCCGCGCAAGGTAGGCGCGATCGAAGTAGCCCATCGAGAAACGCTTCTCGCGCGCTCTCTTGTGCACCAGCCATTCGTTGGAGATCACCTCGAGCCGGTCGAGAATCTGCGGAACCTCCGCGGGCGGAAGCACCGCGAACTCGCCACCGATCCGGGCCATGCGATTCAACGCCGTCCGCAGATCCTGTCTGTCCTTTCCCGCCAGGTTGAACCGATCCAGCGGTACCCGCGCTTCTTCTCCGAGCTTGTAGAGCTTGAGTCCGAGGTCCAAGTAGATCGGAAGCTCGCTGACGCTCACCTCGTAGAACACCGCGGATCCGCCGTGCTGATCGGCGAGCTCGCGAAACCTCCACGCCAGCTCGCGGCGGACCGCCGTTGGTCCGAAGGGGTCCGACATCGCGATCCACGATCGTCCGCGCACCTCGTACATCAAGAAGCCGTCGTCCTCGTGGAGGAGGAGACGGTTGCTGGCGAGCAGCGCGAGATGCGCGATCGCGCGGTGTGCCGTCGTCGCGATCGCAGCCGCCCGGCCGACGTCGTCCGCCGAAGGCTGGGTCGGGAGCGGCGGCGCGGGCCGCAGCAGCCGTGCAACGGAGTACGCGGCCGCGACGCCGAATGCGCCGGCCAGCGCCCGCAGCGCGCGCGGCGCGTTTGCCGACAGCTCGAACTGCCACCACAGCTCGTGGGAGTAGGCGACGTCGCGGTAGGCGATCGCGACGGTGGCCCAGGTGCCCGCGAGCGCCAGGACCACGGCCACGACCCACGAGAGGGAGAAGGACTGCGCTACGAGCGAGCTCTGACGATAGAAATACGGCCGGCAAAGCGATACCGCGACCGCAATCGTGGCGAGCGCGATCGCTTCCTCGTAGCCGATGCCTTTGAGCAAAGACGTCGCCGCTCCGCCGAGCAGCATTACGATGGTCAGATAATACGCGGCGTCGACGCGCTGCTGCAGCGCCCGTGCGAGCAGGAGGAGCCCTACGCCGATCACGCTGCCGACGAAGTGCGAGACCTCCATGAGCGGCAGAGGGAGGAGCTCGTTGAGGCGCTCCATCCGTCCGGGCGCCGCCGGCCGTGCGCCGGAAATGAGCAGGATCATGCCGCCAGCAAACGTGATGACGGCGAGCGCGCGCGGGGCGACCTCCGGCCACCACTGGTCGAGCGCGCTGCGCGCGCGGACGAAGACGCGGTGCCTGGTCAGCTCGTATGCCGTGAACACGACGAACGCGGCGGCGAGCGGCACCAGGTACACGGCGCGATAGAGGAGCAACGCGCCGACCACGGCCGACGCATGGCCGTAGGGGGCCAGCAACGTCACGATCGTCGCGTCGAAAACGCCGAGCCCGGCCGGGACGTAGCTGACGAGACCCAGCGCGCGCGCGGCGACGAAGATGCCGGTGAAACGCGCGAACGAGAGCGCGAGCGTGGTTGGCAGCAACGAATACAGCACCGCGGCCCCGAGTATCCATTCGACGCACGAGAGGACGATCTGGACGCTGGTCGCGCCGCCATGGGGCAGGGCGACGTCGAACCCGCGGACTCTGACGACGCGGGCGCCGCTCGCCGTCCATGCCCAATAGCCGATTCCGATCACAAGCAGCGTCACACCGACGACGCGGCTCGCGCTCTCGATCGCGGGAAGGTGCGCCGGCAGCCGAAGGGGGGTCGCCACCAGCGCGGCGCCTCCCAGGAAGAGCAGCGCCAGCCAGAACGTGACGAGCTCGAGGGCGATCACGTCGGCGATCTCGTCGGCCGCCAAGCCGTCCGCCGCCAGCATGCGGTAGCTCATCGCGCCGCCGCCGAGGAGTCCAGGCCCGACGCTATGGTTCACGGCGTACGTGACGAACGCCCCCAGCGCGACCCGCGGAAGCGTCACGACGCGCCGCACGTGGCGCAGAGCGAAGAGATCGTAGGCGATGACGACGCAGTAGCTCGCGATGGTGATCGCAAAGGCGATTGGCAGGCGCGTACGAGAGACCGCTCCGAGTCGATTCACCAATGCCTCGTATCCGCTGGCGCCCCCGAGCTGGCGGTGAACGATCCAGAGGCTCACGCCGAGTAGCGTGAGCGCGACCGGTGTGATCATCGTCGGGTACGCCCGCCCTTTCATCGAGACGCGCCTCACGACCCGCCGAGGAATCTCAGGATGAGGGGGTTCAGCAAGATCGCCGCGGTCTGGAACGTGTCGTGTCCGGTTCCCGGCAGGATGCACAGCTGCGCGTGGGGCAGCGACGCGAAGATCTCGAGCGTGTGCTCGACGCGGATCACGTCGCGGTCTCCAGCGACGACGAGGACCGGCGCCTCGATGCGGGCGAGGTCCGACTTCTCGAGCACGACCGGTGTCAGCCAGAGTCGCATCACCTTGTCGGTGATGCTCGGCGCCGCGGCGGCCGCGCTGCGGACGCCGCGCTCGGACGAGCGCGCCGTCTCGGCGCCGAGGTCGTCGGGATCGTGATCGCGGAGCGCCTGCACCTCTTCGGGCCGCTGGCCCTCTACGTTGATGCTCGCGCCCGAGATCACGAGTCGGCGCACGAGATCCGGATGACGCCTCGCGATCACGAGCGCGATGATGCCGCCGTCGCTCCATCCCACGACATCCGCCGGGACGGCGTTCAGCTGACGCAGGAGATCGGCGGTGTCGTCCGCCATCTGGGTATAGGTGAGGGTTTCCCTCGCGTCCGGTGTATGCCCGTGTCCCGCTTGCTCGACCGCGATCACACGGTGTGTCTTCGCAAACTCGGGGATCTGCCGTGCGAACGACCCGCCGATCGTGTTCAGCCCGCCGTGTAGCAGCACCAAAGGACGGCCATGACCGTACTCCTCGTAGTACATGTCGTACCCGGCCACCGCCGCGTAGTGCCCGGCTCCCGCGCCCGTTGCCGTACAGCCGACGAAGGCGGAGGCGGCGAGCAGGGCGAGAACCGTCGCGAGCTTATGGCGGTCGATCATCGTCGTACGCATGATAGCGCGATCGTCGGCGAGGGTCGCGCAGCGCGGCATGCGGAGACGCGCGCCGCATCGCCCCTACATCGTCGTGCTCCTGCGCGCGAGCGGGACGCCCGGTCGTGCCGGATGACTTCTCTCAGCCCTCGATCTCATGTGCCTCGCCGGAAGAGCGAGCGCTACGGCGCCGCGTCGAACTCGAGATCGACGAGCGCCTGGCCCGGCTCGACCATCGCGCCCGCGACGACGTGCACCATCACGACGCGCCCGGCGGCGTCGGCGGTCGCGACCTGCTCCATCTTCATCGCCTCGAGCACGACGAGCGGATCGCCGGCGGCAACGGCCTGTCCTTCCTGCACCCGCACTTCGAGGACCTTGCCCGGCATCGGCGCGACCACGTGCGGCGAATGTACGCCCGCGGCAGGCCCATGCGACGCCGCGCCAGCGGCGACGCAGCGATAGACCTCACCGTCGACGGCGACCCAGACCGCGTCGCGCTCGCGGATCACGGTGAGCGTCACGACGTCGTCGCCGAGGGTCAGGCGCCAGCTGTCGCCGCTCCGCGCGAGGGTCGCGTCGACCGAGGCGTCGCCGGCCTTGCCGCGGATGCGCGCGCCGCTGCGCGTGATCTCGACCGGGACGGTCTCGCCACCGACGACGACCGTGATCACGCGGGTCCGCCGATCCGCCACGTCCCGAGCGATTCCCAGAGGCTCGGCGCCGCGGCCGCGCTGCTGCCGTCGCTCGACGCGGTCGCACGCTCGTTCAACGCGATCGCCGCGACGACGGCGGCCAGATCGCGCCGCGTGCCGGCGCGCGCCGTCCAGCGCGGGAAGTGCTCGGCGAGGAACTCGGTGTGCGTCGCGCCCGACGCGAATGCGGGATGGGCGAGGATCTCGCGCAGATAGTCGCGATTGGTGGTGACGCCGAGGACGATCGTCTCGCGGAGCGCCGCGAGCATGCGGGTGCGGGCCTCGTCGCGCGTCGCGCCCCAAGTCGAGATCTTCGCCAGCAACGGATCGTACTCGACGCCGACGACGCTGCCGGTCGTGATCCCGCTGTCGAAGCGCACGCCGGGACCGGCGGGCTCGACGAGCGCGCGGACGGTGCCGGTCGCGGGCAGAAACTGGTTGGCGGGATCCTCGGAGTAGAGCCGACACTCGATCGCGTGGCC
>JBGPIT010000280.1:0-6752 GCA_041485125.1 Binatia bacterium
AATCCAACAACTCCGCGTCGTCCACCGTGTCCACCTTGTTCATGAACACCACGATGTACGGCACCCCCACCTGCCGCGCGAGCAAGATGTGCTCGCGCGTCTGCGGCATCGGCCCGTCCGCCGCCGACACCACCAAAATCGCCCCGTCCATCTGTGCCGCCCCCGTGATCATGTTCTTCACGTAGTCGGCGTGCCCCGGACAATCCACGTGCGCGTAGTGCCGCTTCGCACTCTCGTACTCCACGTGCGCCGTCGCAATCGTGATCCCCCGCGCCTTCTCCTCCGGCGCCTTGTCGATCTGATCGAACGCCACGTACTCCGCCAGCTTCTTCGCCGCCTGCACCTTCGTGATCGCCGCCGTCAACGTCGTCTTCCCGTGATCCACGTGCCCGATCGTCCCCACGTTCGCGTGCGGCTTCTTCCGTTCGAACTTCGCCTTGCCCATGAAATCCTCCGCCGATGCTCCGGCTGTTCCGCAGCGCGCGCTGCGCCGCGCGCGGATGCCGTTGCTCCAATTCCTTCACTGTTTGGCCCGTGCCGCTCGTCGTGACGCGCGCGGGGTCCGCGGTCACCCCGCGGTCGCGTGACGCGACCGGAGGCGCGCGGGTCGAGTTGACCCTTTTCTCAGGAGGCGGTCACGCGCCGACCGCCTTGGCCGCAATCTCCTCCGAAATGGTGGCTGGCACCGCCTCGTAATGCGCGAACTGCATGGTGTATGTGGCACGCCCCTGCGTTTTCGAACGTAGATCGGTCGCGTAGCCGAACATCTGCGCCAGCGGCACGTGCGCGGTGATGATCTGCGCGCCGGCGCGAGAATCATTGCCCTGGATGCGGCCGCGGCGACTGGCGATGTCGCCCATCACCTCACCCATGAACTCCTCGGGTACCACCACCTCGACCGCCATGATCGGCTCGAGGATGATCGGCTTCGCCTTCGACGCGCCTTCCTTCGCCGCCATCGAGCCGGCAATCTTGAAGGCGATCTCGGAGGAGTCGACGTCGTGGTACGAGCCGTCGGTCAGCGTGACCCTCACGTCGACCAGCGGATAGCCCGCCAGGACACCGCCCTCGAACGCCTCTTTGGCGCCCTTGTCGACGGCCGGGATGTACTCCTTCGGCACCGTGCCGCCCTTGGTGCCGTCGACGAACTCGTAGCCACTGCCGGGGGGCAGCGGCTCGAGCGTGATCCAGACGTGGCCGTACTGGCCGCGACCGCCGGTCTGGCGGATGAACTTGCCTTCTTGCTCGACCTTCTT
Organism: Binatia bacterium; assembly: GCA_041485125.1. GTDB lineage: Bacteria > Desulfobacterota > Binatia > UTPRO1 > UTPRO1 > JBGPIT01. The sequence goes on from JBGPIT010000280.1 coordinate 1,257, forward strand.
GCGGATGGTCTCGCGATACGCGACCTGGGGCTTGCCGACGTTGGCGTCGACTTTGAACTCGCGCAGCAGGCGATCGACGATGATCTCGAGGTGGAGCTCGCCCATACCGGAGATGATCGTCTGGCCGGTCTCGCGGTCGGTGTGGACGCGGAACGACGGATCCTCGGTGGCAAGCTTCTGCAGCGCCACCCCGAGCTTCTCCTGGTCGTCCTTGGTCTTCGGCTCGATCGCGATGTGAATGACGGGATCGGGGAACTCGATCGACTCGAGGATCACCGGGTGGTCCTCGTCGCAGAGCGTGTCGCCGGTCGTCGTCTGGCGCAGGCCGACCGCCGCTGCGATGTCGCCGGAGTAGACCTCTTTGATCTCCTCGCGCTTGTTGGCGTGCATCTTGAGGAGACGGCCGAGGCGCTCCTTGCGGCCTTTGGTCGCGTTGAAGACGTACGATCCCGACGTGAGGACGCCGGAGTAGACGCGGAAGAACGCCAGCTGACCGACGAACGGATCGGTCATGATCTTGAACGCGAGTGCGGAGAACGGCGCGTCGTCGCCGGCGGGGCGCTCGACCTCTTCTTTGGTTTCCGGATCGATGCCGCGGACCGCCGGCACGTCGAGCGGCGAGGGCAAGTAGTCGACGACCGCGTCGAGGAGCGGCTGCACACCGCGATTCTTGAACGCCGACCCGCAGAGCACGGGGATCAGCGTCATCGCCAAGGTGCCTTTGCGGATCGCCGCGCGGATCTCGCTTTCGCTCATCGCGGCGCCTTCGAGATACTTCTCCATCAGCTTCTCGTCGGCGTCGGCGACGCCTTCGAGCAGCTTCTCGCGGTACTCGTTGGCGACGTCCTGGTACTCGGCCGGAATCTCGTCCTCGCGATACTTCGCGCCCAAGCTCTCGTCGTCCCAGACGATCGCCTTCATCGTCACCAGATCGATCACGCCGATGTGCTGATCCTCGGTACCGAGCGGCAGCTGGATCGGAACCGGGTTCGCGCGCAGGCGATCGCGCATCATCTGCACGGTGCGGAAGAAGTTGGCACCGACGCGATCCATCTTGTTGACGAACGCCATGCGCGGCACGCCGTATTTGTCGGCCTGCCGCCAGACGGTCTCGGACTGCGGCTCGACGCCGGCGACCGAATCGAAGAGCGCGACCGCGCCGTCGAGGACGCGCAGCGAGCGCTCGACCTCCATCGTGAAGTCGACGTGGCCGGGCGTGTCGATGATGTTGATGCGGTGGTCGCGCCACATCGCGGTCGTCGCCGCGGACGTGATCGTGATGCCGCGCTCCTGCTCCTGCACCATCCAGTCCATGGTGGCCGTGCCCTCATGGACCTCGCCGATCTTATAGTTGATGCCGGTGTAGTAGAGGATGCGCTCGGTACACGTAGTCTTGCCGGCATCGATGTGGGCCATGATGCCGATGTTGCGTGTGCGTTCGAGTGGGATCTGTCGAGGCATGAAAAACTACCAGCGGTAATGGGCGAAGGCTTTGTTGGCCTCCGCCATACGATGCGTATCTTCCCGTTTCTTGATCGCGGCGCCGCGGTTGTTGGCGGCGTCGTTGAGCTCGCCCGCGAGGCGCTCGACCATCGACTTCTCCGGCCGCGCGCGCGCGTGCTGCACGATCCAGCGCATGCCGAGCGAGATGCGCCGGGCCGGCCGCACCTCGACGGGGACCTGATAGGTTGCACCGCCGACGCGTCGCGAGCGCACCTCGACGACCGGCTTCACGTTGTCGAGCGCCTTCTTGAAGATGCCGAGCGGCTCTTCCTTGGTGCGGGTCTGGATCAGCTCCAGGGCACCGTAGAAGACGCGCTCCGCCAGGCTCTTCTTCCCGCCCGACATGATCGTGTTCATGAACTTCGTCACCATCCGATCGTGGAACTTGGGATCGGGCAGAACATCGCGGCGACGGACCTCTCCTTTACGCGGCATGACTCCGGCTCCTCAATCGCACTTCAGCTACTTCGGCTTCTTGGCGCCGTACTTCGATCGGCTCTGCTTGCGGTCTTGGACGCCGATCGAGTCGAGCGTGCCGCGCACGATGTGGTAGCGCACGCCGGGAAGATCCTTGACGCGGCCGCCGCGGATGAGGACGACGGAGTGCTCCTGCAGGTTGTGACCGACGCCGGGGATATACGACGTCACCTCGATGCCGTTGGTGAGCCGGACGCGCGCGACTTTGCGGAGCGCGGAGTTCGGCTTCTTCGGAGTGGAGGTGTAGACGCGCGTGCAGACGCCGCGGCGCTGCGGGCAGCTCTGCAACGCCGGCGCGGCGAGTTTGCGTCGCTGCGGCGTCCGCCCGCCACGGATGAGTTGATTGATCGTCGGCATTCACATCCCCCTATGATCGCATCGCGGCGCCGGCGCGCCGCGACTCCCAGTCGGAAGCGCGGCACGAAGTGGCGTCGCATCGAGAAAGTGCAAGGAAAACGGGCAAAGTATGCGATCGATTTTCGACTGTCAAGGTTTCGACCCCTCGCGCACGCCGACGGCGTTCATGCGCTGACGCTTGCCGGCTCGGCTTTCGCGCCCGGAACCTCGAGCGCATCTTCCGGACGCTCTTCCGGCTCGTCCGCCTCGACCTGAACTTTGCCGTACGGCGCGAGACCGGTGCCGGCCGGGATGAGCCGACCCATGATGACGTTCTCCTTGAGACCGGTGAGGCGATCGACCTTGCCGTTGATCGCGGCCTCGGTGAGCACCTTGGTGGTCTCCTGGAAAGACGCCGCCGAGATGAAGCTCTCGGTCGAGAGGCTCGCCTTGGTGATGCCGAGGAGCAACGGTTCCGCTGTCGCCGGCTCGCCGCCTTTCTCTTCGAGCTTCTGGTTGGCGTCCTCGAAACGCCACTGCTCGACCTGATCGCCGACGAGAAAATCCGTGTCGCCCACGTCCTTGATGCGGACGCGACGGAGCATCTGCCGGACGATCACCTCGATGTGCTTGTCGTTGATGCGCACACCTTGCAGCCGGTAGATCTCCTGCACCTCGTCGACGAGATACTTCGCGAGCGCCTTGCGGCCGAGGATGGTGAGAATGTCGTGCGGGTTCGAGGCACCGTCCATCAGGGCCTCACCGGCACGTACGTGGTCGCCCTCATGGGCGCTGATGTGCTTGCCCTTCGGGATCAGATACTCGCGCGCCTCGCCGACCTCGGGCGTCACGATCACCTTGCGCTTGCCTTTGGTATCCTTGCCGAACGAGACCACGCCGTCGATCTCGCTGACGACCGCGAACTCCTTCGGCTTGCGCGCCTCGAAGAGCTCGGCAACGCGCGGCAGACCGCCGGTGATGTCCTTGGTCTTGGTGGTCTCACGCGGCATCTTCGCGATGATGTCGCCGGGGGAGATCTGCTGCCCTTCGTAGACGTTCAAGTGGATGCCGACGTGGAGGGCGTAGCGCGCTTCGCCGCCGTTCGGCAGCTTGACCGTGTGCCCTTCGGCATCCTTGATGCTGATGCGCGGCCGCTTGTCGACGTCCTTGGTGTCGATGACGACCTTGGTCGAGAGACCGGTGCGCTCGTCAACGCGCTCCTCGATGGTGACGCCCTCGAGGAGATCGCCGAACTTCACGGTGCCGCCCACCATGGTGAGCATCGGCAGGGTGTACGGATCCCACTCGACGAGCATGTCGCCCGACTTGATCTTCTCGCCGTCGTGCTTCTTCAGCTTGGCGCCGTAGACGACCGGGTAGCGCTCGCGCTCACGCTCACGACCGGGCTCGGGGACGTCGACGATCGCGAGCTCGCCGTTACGGTTCATGATGATCTCGTCGCCCTCGGCATTGGTGACCGTCTGGAGGTTGATGAACTTCACCATGCCCTCGTTGCGCGCCTCGAGGGTGGTCTGCTCGGCGCGCCGGCTCGCGGTGCCGCCGATGTGGAAGGTGCGCATGGTGAGCTGGGTGCCCGGCTCGCCGATCGACTGCGCCGCGATGACGCCGATCGCCTCGCCGAGGTTCACCATCTGGCCGCGCGCCAGATCGCGGCCGTAGCAGCGGCTGCAGACGCCTTGGCGTGACTGGCAGGTGAGCACCGAGCGAATCTTCACCCGCTCGAGTCCGCCTTCTTCGATGCGGCTGACGAGATCCTCGTCGATCTCGCCGTTCGTCTGCACGATCACCTCGTCGGTGAACGGATCGTGGATGTCCTCGAGCGCGGTGCGGCCGAGGACGCGGTCGCCGAGCCCTTCGATGATCTCACCGCCCTCGACGAGCGGGGTCATCTCGATGCCGTCGGGCGTGCCGCAGTCGTACTCGGTGATGATCGAGTCCTGCGCGACGTCGACGAGACGGCGGGTGAGGTAGCCCGAGTTCGCCGTCTTGAGCGCGGTATCGGCCAAGCCTTTGCGCGCACCGTGCGTCGAGATGAAGTACTGCAGCACCGTGAGGCCTTCGCGGAAGTTCGCGGTGATCGGGGTCTCGATGATCTCGCCCGACGGCTTCGCCATGAGACCGCGCATGCCGGCGAGCTGGCGGATCTGTTGCGCGCTACCGCGGGCGCCCGAGTCGGCCATCATGAAGATCGGATTGAAGCTCGGCGCGGTACGCTCGTTGCCCTTCTCGTCGGTGAACGTCTCGGTGCCGAGCTGGCGCAGCATCTCGTCGGCGATGCGGTCGGTGACCTGCGCCCAGATGTCGACCACCTTGTTGTAGCGCTCGCCGTCGGTGATGAGGCCCTTGTTGTATTGATCCTCGATCTGCCGCACCTCGCTGGTCGCGCCTTCGAGGAGCTTCCCCTTGTGCGGTGGGATCAGCATGTCCTTGATGCCGATCGAGATGCCGGCGCGGGTCGCGTAGTCGTACCCGAGGTCTTTGAGCTTGTCGGCGAAAATCACCGTCGCCTTGTTCCCGGCGCGTCGGTACGAGAGGTCGATCAGGTTGCCGAGCTCCTTCTTCTTCATCACCTTGTTGACCTCGGCGAAGGTGATCTCGGGCGGCACGATCTCGTACATCAGGATGCGGCCGACCGTCGTCTCGACGATCTGGCCGTCCATGCGGACCTTGATGTGCGCCTGCAGATGCACCCCGCCCTGATCGTAGGCGATGCGGACCTCGTCGACGCTCGAGAAAGTCTTGCCCTCGCCCTGCACCATCGGCTTCTCGCGGGTCATGAAGTAGAGGCCGAGGACGATGTCCTGCGTCGGCACGATGATCGGCTTGCCGTTCGCGGGCGAGAGGATGTTGTTGGTCGACATCATGAGCGCGCGCGCCTCGACCTGCGCCTCGACCGAGAGCGGCACGTGCACCGCCATCTGGTCGCCATCGAAGTCGGCGTTGTAGGCGGCGCAGACGAGCGGATGGAGCTGGATCGCCTTGCCCTCGATGAGGATCGGCTCGAAGGCCTGGATGCCGAGGCGGTGCAGAGTCGGCGCGCGGTTCAGCAGCACCGGGTGCTCGCGAATGACCTCGTCGAGGATGTCCCAGACCTCGGACTTCTCCTTCTCGACGAGCTTCTTCGCGCTCTTGATCGTAGTGACGAAGCCGCGCTCTTCG
>JBGPIT010000281.1:0-6732 GCA_041485125.1 Binatia bacterium
CATCGGCATGGGAACCCTTCCGACGCGTCGGCGCCAATTCGAAGATGTCGAACGCTGTCGCGCGTAGACCAAAGAGCCGAACGCGACGAGAAGGGACGCAATGGAAATCCAGTCCGATGCGTCGAGCGAGTCGAGCGTCTCACTGTAGACTGTCACTGGCGCCGTAGCCGACTAGCGAGCCCGAAGACCGAGGTCAATGCCGAGCTCGATCTTACGGCAGTCTTCACGCTGCCGGTCGACCGGCGACGCGATGCCGGATCAACGGCGGGCGGCGATCAGATAGTCGAACCCACGCCGCAGATGTTCGAGGATCGGCGAGATCCGAGGCTCCCCCCAATACGGCGTCTTGTTGACGTCGATAGGGATCACCGTGCCGTCCGCGTCCACGACGCAATCGGCGCCGCACAGGTCCAGTCCGAGCTCTGGGCACAGGCGGCGGATCAGCGTGAGGGCGCGGGTCGCGACGGCCGTCGACGGCCCGAGGGCCGTGTGCTCGTTCCCGGACGTCCAATAGTAAAAATCTCGGCGGGCACGAAGGGGCAACGACAGCTTCTTGATGTGGTAGTCGGACCACGCCATCGACACGACGCTGGCGGGACCGACCACGTAGACGCGAAAGAACACCCCTTCGGGGTTCTCGATGAATCGTTCCACGACGAGACTCGGATCATCCCACGCGGCGGCGGGCACGTCGGCGCGGCGACAGATCCGGTAGCCGAGCGGACCCGGGATGAAATCGCTCAGCTCTGCCGCGAAACGCGTCGCCGATGCGCGCCAGCGCCGCAGGAGCTCGCGCTCGGGCATACCGCCGAAATTGAGCGTCGTCTTGACGATGACGCGCTCCCCGGGTGGGCCGGCGCGGTCGGTGCGGGCGCAGGCCAGATCGAGCGCCGCGCACAGCGTGTGAATGGTCCGCTTCCGGATGTCCGTGGCATCGGCGTTGAGCGTCGCCACGCCGCGTGCGGCGAGCGCGGCGCGAAACAGCGGCTCGTCGGCGAGGAAATCGATGGTGAGGCTCGCGTCGATCTGGATGACGACCGCGCGTGCAGCGCGAGGCAGCGCCGCGAGCACTCGCTCAGCGCAGTCGCCGGGTCGCAGCTCGACGCGGATCGCACGCGGGCACATGACCTCGACCATGTATCCCTTCCATGCGTTGCACTCGCAAACCGCAATGCCCTCCGATTCGTCGGTGGCGCGTACCGCCGCGGCGCGCGCGATGTCCACTCGCCGACGGATCGCGGTCAGTAGCGACACCCGGGACGTGCTCCCGATTCAGTCAGTGGTCGTTCTCGACCGCTCGGAGGTGACTTGCCGCGCGCCGTGAATCGGGCGCGTGAGACTGGGCAATGCAATTCCATTGCGCAAGGCAAGAATCACCCCGGCCGCTTCGAGATACGAACCAACCTCGATGACGTTGTCGATGTGCATTTCTCGATTCGTGACGTGCAGCACGGTTGCATTTTCGCGAACGGCAATGATGGGAATCCCACTATATTCGGCCGCGAGCACCGGTATCCCGCCGAGGCACGATGCCGGAACGACGACGGCGCCGACGTTGTTGGCGGTGATCAGCGGCGCCGGACAGCGATCGAGATCATCGATCGGCACGAACCGGGGTGCCTTCGCGAGCCCCTTCAAGACGCAATAGTAGTGCGGCATCGAAATGAACTCGGCGGACGCGCGTGGATTGCTCGTGTCCGTTCCCTTGAGGCCTTGGTAGTAGGGCAAAGGCGCGTGGGCGGTGGGAACTCGGAACACCTTCGAAATGAGATGAGTGATGATCGCCTCGACGCCACCGGATGGGTTCGGAATCTCTCCGTTCAGGTGCTGCGCGAACATTTCCCTCGTGACGCCGTGGATCACGGAGACGCCGCCAATGGCCTCGGCACCGCGCGCGATCAGGAGTTGCACGCCGTCCAAGACCGTCTCGGGACGCAGGACGACGCCCACCGCGCACCCGGATTCGGACCACTCGATCCGTACGCCGATCTCGTCGTCGAGGATGGTATAGGCGTCGCACGCGATCGCGCCGGCCGCCATCGCGGCGTTCAGGGCGTGGATCACGTAGTCGAGGTACTCGAGCCCCGTCGGGTCGACGAACGTGCCGATGCGGTTGGCGACGACGGGCGCGAGCCCGAGGTGTCCGAGCAGAAAGTCGTCGAGCGCCTTCCCTTCGACATAAAGGACGTTCGCCGCCATTTCGTTCAGCTCCGAGGCGTTTACGGCGTTCGGATGCGTGACGAGAACGTCGGCAGCGGACGCCAGAAGATTCGTCACCGGACATGCGTCGCCGGCAAAGCCGCCAAATTCGCAGCGGACGCCTGTGGGCACGATCTGTACGGCGACGAACGGTGCACACGGGACTGTCTTTCGTCGCGGCTCCAGCAGCTCGATCGTCGCGAGCGTCGCCGCGTATCGTTCCGTCGCGGAAAAACGCACGACGGTCGACTCGACGACGATCTCGTCCGGTGCCACGGCCACGATCGAAAATCGCAGCGGATATGCGCCGGGCCCGAGAGCGGCGGCGAACGGTGCCGCTATGCGCTCCAGCCAACTCTTGGCCGGGAGCGGTCGCAGCCGATACACCTCGTTGGTGATTCGCACGTCCGCCCTCGCGCCTCGACGCCCATCGCGTGCGCGCCACTGCGCCGTCCACCGCCACTGCACGTCGGGGCGTTGGGTTCCTGATCACAAAGTGCGGCTCTAGTCGACAAGGGTGCGCCGCACCCTGACGGCACCATGCACGTGAGCGACGAATCCGGCGACGGCAACCGCGTGGATGCCGGTCCCCGGACCGACTTCCAGCATGCGCTCGCCGCTACGCGGCTCGAGAATGTCGCGGAGATGGCGCGGTGAGTGGTTGCCGCGCGGCACCAGCAGCGTCCAGCGCAGCAGGTGCGGCATCGGTCAGCCAACCCAGGACCCCGGCGGTTGCGAACCAGCCGGCCGCGCACGCGGGCTCGCCGCGCACGAGAGCGATGACTCCGGCGATCGCAGCCGCGAGCGCGGCGAAACCAGTCCAGTCGTACGATCGCATCACAGGGTCGCGGCGAGCGCTCCTACCACCACGCGCTCCATGCCACGGGCGCACTCGAAATTCGAAATGAAAGCCGCGGGAGATCCGGCGCTCGACCGGATCTGCCCGCGGCGGATGAAGCGAGAGAGGACCGCGTTACTTCTTGACGACGCCGAAGACCGCATACGGCATGGCGCTGTCGCAGTTGGAGTTGTTGCTGCGAGCCGCGATCTCCGCGGCGCTGTTGCCACCGGTGCAGGAAAATGGATCCGACGCGCTCGACCGCACCGACGCGGACGTGAGGGTGAAGGTCGAGCCCGAGGGGTCGCCCGCGAAGACCTGCGACAGATCGGCGGTGACGCTGCCGTTGCCGTTTATGAGGTCGAGCTTGACGTAGATGTCGACCGTCGCGACGCAGTTCGTCGGCACGCCGTTGTCGACCAGGCAGCGGATCATGCCGAGCTTGATGATGTGGTCGTCGAGGATGCTCGCCGGGTTGGTGGTGACCAGGTTGCCGTCGTTGTCCCTGAGGCCCTTCACGCTGGCTTTGAGGATGAGCTTGTCGCTGATGCTCAACTTCGACTTCGCGGTCGTCCCGCCGGTGCAGAGCGAGTTGTCGAAGCCGCAATCGCCGAAGCTCTGGTTGAGACCGTTCTTGCAGAAGCCGGGACCGGTGTTGCAGTCGGCGGGGACGGGCGCGAGCGTGCCGGAGACCTTCTGGCCGGCGGCGGCGGGGGCCGCTACCGCAATCGCCGTGGCGAGTGCGAGGGTCGCGACGACCATCAGACGGTTGACGGGGGTTTTCATGGGAAATTCTCCTTTTCAGGTGCCGGTCCGCTTCGGGACCGGGTTGCCGCATTCACCTGTCAGGCGTTCAAGTCGGTTGAACAACGTTCAACGGCGTGGGGCACACCGCGAGCGGTGGCGACGCCAAGTCGCCGGGATCGCGCAGGGGACGCGAGCGGCCGTGGCCGGGGCGTGGCTGAATGCCCCGGCGCGGAAGGCGAGCCGACGGTTCTCGGGCGGGTCGGGCGGCTTTAGGCCGGCACGCCCTCGATCACGTTGACCGTGATCGGCGTCGGCACGATCCGCGTCAGCTCGAAGCCGGCGTCGCGATAGAGGGAGCGGAACTCGCCTTCGGAACGCTGCCGGCCGCCCGTGTTGACGAGCATGTTGACGTCGTTCGCGGCTGCGCCGCGGCTCTCGATCGACGGGTCGATGCGCGGCGGGTAGACGCCCTCGACGATCAGGAGCTTGCCGTTCTTGCCCATCGCCGCGCGACAATTGCGCAAGATCCTCAGGGAATCCGCGTCGTTCCAGTCGTGGATCACGTGCTTGAGAATGTAGGCGTCGGCGCCGGGCGGCACGCTCTCGAAGAAGCTCCCGCCGGCGGTCGCGCAGCGGTCGCCGAGGCCCTTCTCCGCGATCTGCTGCTTGGCACGCTCGACGACGTGCGGTTGATCGAAGACGGTTCCCCGCAGGTGCGGGTGCGCCTCGAGAATACCGATCAGCAGCGCGCCGTTTCCACCGCCGACGTCGACGATCGTGCGGAGCGCCGCGAAGTCGTAGGTCGCGGCGACCGCGAGCGCGGCGAGCTTGGTGAAGTCCGCCATCGCGGCATCGAAGTTGGCAACTTCGTCCGGGTTCTGCGCCATCGCGGCGAACCCATCCGAAAACCCTTTCTTGCGGAACACCGGGTCGCCGGTGCGCACGCTGTACTCGAGGTCGCCCCAGTTTTGTTGCATGCGATCGCCGCCGAAGAGCATGATCATCGCGCGCGAGCTCCCCGGAACGCCGCTCCGCAGACATTCACCGAGCGACGTCAGCGCGAAGGATCCCCTCTCCCGCTCCTCGAACACGCCGACGCTCGCCAACAAGCGCAGGACGCGGGCCAGGGATGACGCGTGCGTCGCGGTGGCGGCGGCGAGCTCGTCGACTGGTCGCGGGCCGTTCGCGAGCAGATCGGCGATGCCGAGCTTCGCGACGAGATGGAGCGCGCGGGAGAAGTAGTGACCGATCGCGATCTGGTAGAGCGCGGCCTGCGGCGGCAATGCGGGACGGATGGCCTTGTCGTCGGTTCCCATGGAGCGTCCTCCGTTGGCTGGCTCACTACTAAGGACGCCGGCGCGGGACAATCACCCGTTCACGGGGCAACGCCAATCGGCGACTGCCCGCGGCCGTTGCGTCACCGCGAAGGGCGTGCGTCCTGTCTATCCTCGCGAATCAATCACTGGCGCCGGCAGCGTGAAGAGAAACGTCGCACCTCTGTCGGGCTCGGCTTCGGCCCAGATGCGGCCGCTATGCCGCTGGACGATCCGCTGCACGATCGACAACCCGATGCCGGTGCCTTCGAAGTCCTCGGCGCGGTGAAGTCGCTGGAAGACGCCGAAGAGGCGGTCGGCATACGTCATGTCGAAGCCCGCGCCGTTGTCTCGAACGAAGTACACCGGCCCGGATTCTCCCGCCCGAGAACCCACCTCGACGACGGCGTCGCCTTTCTTGCACGTGAACTTGAAGGCGTTCGATAGGAGATTCACGAACACCTGCTTCAGCAATGACAGGTCGCCGAGACAGGCAGGCAGGTCGCCGAGACGAACCTCGACGCTCCGGTCGCCTTGCTCCCTCTGCTGCTCGTCCAGCACGTCGCGAACGAGGGCGGCAATGTCCACGGTCTCCTGCGAGAGGGGCTGCCGGCCAAGTCGAGAAAGACGGAGCAGGCCCTCGACCAATCGCTCCATGTGTTGGGCGTTGGTCATCACATGCGTCAGAAGCCGCTGAGCTTCGCCCGACATCTCCGCTGCATGCTCCTCGAGCAAGATGTTCGAAAAAGCATGGACCGCGCGCAGCGGCGCGCGCAGATCATGTGAGACCGAGAACGAAAAGGCATCGAGCTCCTTGTTGGTGGCTTCGAGCTCGGCGGTACGGTCGCGGACGCGTGCTTCGAGCTCCGCGTTCTCCATCCGCAGTCGACGTACGGCCAGAGCACGAGAGAGCACCGGCAGGATGATGCTCAACTTGAAGGGCTTGAGGATGTAGTCGAGCGCGCCCGTCTTCATCGCATCCACGGCGGTGTCGATCGTGCCCTGGCCGGTCATGAGGATACCGACGAGGTTTGGGTCTCTGTCGAGCGCTGCGCGGAGCAAGGCAATGCCGTCCATCCCGGGCATCATCAAATCGGTGAGGATCAGCTCGAACTGCGTCTCACGTAGCGCCCCGAGCGCGGCCTCGCCCGTGGTGAACCCGACGGCCTCATAGCCGTGGTCGCCAAGCGTGTCGCAGAGCGCCTTCATCTGCGACACTTCGTCGTCGACGATGAGGATCCGGCTCGACGCGGGGTCCGACATGAGCATCACACCGGGGGACGACAATCCGCCAGTGCCGGCCCGCCAACGAATGTGCAAGCAGAGTTACTCACGTCTCCACCTCCGGCACGACCAGCGCTCGCTTTCCGCTGAGCGAGCCGACCAACATGACGGTACCGTGCGAAGCGGAAGAGCGCGAGCGACTATTCGAAGATACACAGACGTCGGCACGGCACAGACGAATGATCATGACAAATGATATGTCCGCCGATGGACGTCAGCGTTACTGGTCGGTCGGCGCGCTACTCGGCGGGCAACTCGACGATGAACGTCGCACCTTCGTTGGGCTCACTCGCGACCTCGATCGTGCCGCCGTGCGCTTCGACGACCTGGCGTGCCACCCAGAGACCGAGG
>JBGPIT010000282.1:0-6727 GCA_041485125.1 Binatia bacterium
CACAGATCGACGTCGTCGCCGGCGGCCGCGAAGATTGCCTCGAAGCCGTGCACCTCCTGGAGCGCACGCTTGGTGAAGGCCATGTTGCAGCCGGGGATGTGCTCGGCGACCTCGTCGTCGAGGAGCACGTGCGTCGGGCCGCCGGGCGAGGCGGCGACGTAGGCGGCGACGGCGCTGTCCTCGGGCGGCGGAAAGTTCGGGCCGCCGACCGCGACGAAGCCGTTGTGAACGAACTTGTAGACCAGGTACGTGAGCCAGTCCGGATCGACGACGCAGTCGGAGTCGGTGTAGGCGATGATCTCGCCGCTCGACGCCTGCATGCCGACGTTGCGCGCGACCGAGAGCCCGCGGTTCTCCTGGTTGATCAGCTTGAAGCTGGGGTACTGCTCGGCGATCACGCGCGTGCGATCCGTCGAGCCGTCGTTGACGATGACGACCTCGTAGTTCGGGTAGCGGAGCCGCTCGAGCGAGTCGAGGCACGCGGCCATGGTGCGCTCGGCGTCGTAGGCGCAGATCACCACCGAGACTTTCGGATAGTGGCCGAGCGCCGGCGGCAGCGGCGCGGTGAAGTGCGCCTGCACCGCGCGGAAGGCCGCCTTGCGCTTGCGATCGCGCGTGACCAGGCCGAACGACCAGTCGTCGATCTGATAGCCGCCGGTGAACCAGTCGTCGGTCCACGAGAAGACGCAGGTGCCGGCGACCCCCGACTCGTACGCCGCCCGCACCTGCCACGACAGGATCTCCGCCTGCGTCGCGTCGCCGAGCCGGCTCGAGTCGATGCCGTGCTCGCTGAGGACGAGCGGCCGGTCGCCGGCGATGTTCTGCAAGCGCAGCAGATAGCGCCGAAAGGCGTCCTCGTGGTGCAGGTAGACGTTGAAGCTCACGAAGTCGAGGTCCTCGAGGTCGAGGTACTCGGTCGGCGGGAAGTTGGCGTAGGTGACGAGCGCGGCCGGCTCGATCGCCTTCACCTCGCTCCGCAGCGTGCCGAGGAAGCGCTGGACCCGCTCCGGCCCGTACCAGCGCACGATGTCGGGCGGGATCTCGTTGCCGACGGTGTAGGCGAAGACGGCGGGATGGCCGGCGCACTGGCGCACCGCGCGCCGGATGGTCTCACGGATCTGCTCGGTGAGCGCGGGCGAGTCGAGGAAGCACACGTGCTGCGCCCACGGAATCCCGATCAGGACGCGAAGGTCGAAGGCCTCGGCGCGGTCGAGCAGCCAGCGCGGCGGGACGGTGAAGGTGCGCAGCGTATTCGCGCCGAGCTCGCGCATGAGCGCGAAGTCGCGCTCGACCATCTCCCGCTCCGGGAATTGCTCGCCATGTGAGCCCTGGGCGAACGGTCCATAGGAGACCGCGCGCATGTAGAACTTCTGGTCGCCGGTCCAGAAGAATTTACCTTGGACCTGCGGGGGCCCGGCGTCGGCGGCGATCGCGAGGGAGACGGATCGGGCAGCGGGACTGGCTCTCATGAACGCGTCGGGTCCAACACGCCGGGGGCGTCTTCGACGCGCCCGAGCCGCGACCACAGCGACGCTTCACGCTTCCTCGAAGGAACGAGATCGGTCGCGCCGGCGTCCATTTGGTGCGGCGTTTTCTATACGCTCGCCCGCCGTTTTGACAGTCCGGCAAGGCGGCGTCCGAGGCCGCCGCCTTGCCGTGCGAGGTAGCAGCGGGTTCGCGCCGCGGGTGCCCGGTACCGACTGCAGGCGAACGCGGCCGCGGTGCTCAGGGCTCGAAGGCGCGACCGCGGAAGCGCTGCGAGCTCTGCGAGACACTGCCGCCGAGATACGTGCCTTCCCAGCACTGCCCGTTCTCGGCCTGCAGCTGGACGCGCAGGGGCAGCGGCACCGGGAGGTCCGGCAGATGCAGGTTGTCGCCCCGGCCTTTCAGCACGATGCGCGCACGGCCTTCGGCACGCGCATCGAGGTAGATCTTGGTGAGGCCGTTCGGCAAGCCGGTGCCCGTCCGGTAGCGATAGCCGGTGCCGGTCTTCCGCCAACATGAGCGCCCTTTGCACTGGCTCGCTGCCGGGGCGGTTGCCGCAAAGAGCAGCGAGCTCTGGTTGCCGCCCTGGTCGTAGAGGCAGAACGCGTAGTCGCTCGTCGAGGTCGGGTCCGCGAACGTCGCCGTCGTCAGCGAGGTGCCGCGGAACCACTTCCACACCACGTTGTCACGCCGGTGCGACGCCCTGACGTTCATCCACAGGCCGGTCGGATGGGGTGGCGTCGCCTGCACGCACGCGCTCATCGGCGTCGACGTGCAGGAGAAGGCGGCCAACGACACTGCCGGCGCCGCCATGGCGGCCATGAGCAAGAGCGTCACCGCGAGGAGGTGTGGGGTTCGGCATGCAGCGCCGTCGAGCAACGAGAGTCGAACGTGGAAACGGTCGCGCATCGGCATCACCTTTCGTCGTGTGGGCGTCCGTCGGCGTGGAGAAGCATGCACCGCGAAACGTCCGGAGTGCCTAGCGCGTCGATGGCGTGTTTGTCCAGTGATCTTTGCGCGTGACGCGAGGAAACTGGGTCGCGAGGAACATCACGCCGTCGCAGTGCGCCGCGCGGTGCGCCGTGCGTGGCATTATGCGTCGCTCGGTCGAGCGGACCGGAACCATGCCACGGATTCGTCTCGACTCGTCCGTGGGATCGGCTATCGATTGCCGTTCCATCTTGGCGCAACGATCTTGTTTGCGTCCAGGAAGGCGAGCGCGTCGCGACTGACGCATCCGGCGCGCGGTCGGATCGCAAAGACGACGATCGGCGTCGGGAGCCCGAGCCGGAAGCGGGAATGCAGAGACATGGCGCGATGCTGGCGGGGGGACTCGAACCCCCACTTGGCTGATTTTAAGTCAGCTGCCTCTGCCGTTTGGGCTACACCAGCGAGGTGCGAGAGGCGGCGAGCGGATTCGAACCGCTGCATCGAGGTTTTGCAGACCTCTCCCTTAACCACTTGGGTACGCCGCCGAGGATGCGGGGTGTCGTACCACACGGCGGTTCGCACCAGCAAGGCGGCGTCTGCGTGTCGGCGCCGCATCGTCGCGCGCCGTCGGCGGCGACGAGGACGGACCGGGTGCTCGGTGGCGCGGAATCCATCGAAGCGACGATCGGCGGAGCAATCGTCGCTCTCGAAACGTCGACGACACCGAGACGCGACCGCGCATGGGACGGCGCGTACGCCGAGTCGTTCCAGCACCGCGTTGCTCCCCGCTTCGCGATCAGCAACCGCGCTTGCTCGTTGATTGGTGCCGGCGAAGTTCCTACAATCATGTCATGCGCTCGGTTCGTGCCCTGTGGCTGGTGCTCGTCGCCGTGCTGGTCGCGGTACCGGCGCGCGCCGAGATCTATCGCTGGGTGGACGATGCGGGGATTGTTCATCTCGACGACGACATCGCGCGCGTGCCCGAGGCGCAGCGCTCGTCGAGCCGGGTGTTCCATTCGCGGGTCGCGCCGGCTGCCCCGGTGGTGAACGGTCCGACCGAGGGCTCCTTCGCGAGCGGTGTCGCGCGCGAGATCGGGCTGCTCAGGAGCCAGCAGCAGGATCCGGTCTCCGTCCTCCAGGTCGTCGGGATCTATCCGGCGGCGGGGTGGTACCCGGCGGGGGCGCTCTCGCCTGCGGTCGTCGACGAGGTCGTGAGTGCGGCCCGCGCCGCTGCCCGCGCCCGGCGTCTCACGTCCTCCGAAGCGACGGTCGAGGCCGCGGTGCTGCGCGTGGCGTCCTCGCTCGGCGTCGCCGGGCCGGCGCCCGCCGCTCTGCCGGATCCACCTCCCGCTCCGGAGCCGCCGGCACTGATCATCGTTGCGCCCAACGTGATCGTCGAGTCGCCGCCGGTCATCGTGAGCGTGATCCAGCCCGCACCGCCGCCGGCGTTCTCGAGCTACCCGGCGTTCGCGTACGGGGTGCCGTTCGCTTCCGTCGCGCCGGGCTCGCTCCCGGTCGGGCCTCCTCCGAGGCGCCTTGCCCCGCTGGCGAGCGCCATCGGCTCTCCGCTCCGCGGTCCCCTCGTGCAGCCGCTGCGCGCCCCACTCGTCCGACCGCTGGGATTCTGACCGCCGCGGCTCACCGCGGTCCTTCGACCCTTACAAGGAGGAGTCGTCGATGAAGCTCGATACCGTGCTCGCACCAATGGGTCTGCGTGATGTGCCGCCGTTCGCGCGCGCCGCGGACGACATCGGCTTCGCCGGGATGTGGACCGCCGAGACCAGCCACGACCCCTACCTGCCGCTCGCGCTCGTCGGCGAGCACAGCGAGCGGATCGAGTTCGGCACCTCGATCGCGGTCGCGTTCCCGCGCAGCCCGCTCATCCACGCGCAGATCGCCTGGGACCTGCAAGCGCAGTCGAACGGCCGCTTCATCCTGGGGCTCGGGACGCAGGTGAAGGGCCACAACGAGAAGCGCTTCGGGATCCCGTGGCACGCGCCGGGACCGCGGCTGCGCGACATGGTCCTCGCCATCCGCGCGATCTGGGATTGCTGGCAGAACGGCACCAAGCCGGCGTTTCGCGGCGAGCACTACCAGTTCACGTTGATGACGCCCTTCTTCAACCCGGGGCCGATCGCGCATCCGAGCATCCCGATCTACATCGCCGGCGTGAACCCCTACATGTGCCGCCTCGCGGGCGAGCTCTGCGACGGCTTACACGTGCACCCGTTCCATTCCGTCAAGTATTTGCGCGAGAGCCTGCTGCCGGAGCTGGAAGAGGGACTCCACAAGGGCGGCCGCACGCGCCAGGACGTGACGCTCTCGACGAGCCTGTTCGTCATCACCGGCCGCACCGACGAGGAGATCGAGCGCGCGCGCGACTCGGTGCGGATGCAGATCGCGTTCTACGCTTCGACCCGCACGTACGTCCGCGTCCTCGAGGCGCACGGGTGGGGCGACACGTCGATGCGTCTGAACGAGAAGGCGGCGAAGGGCGACTGGGGCGGGATGGCGCGCGAGATCACCGACGAGATGCTCGAGGTGTACGCGATCACCGCGCCGTGGGACGAGATTCCCGCCAAGGTGAAGGCGAAGTACGACGGCATTCTCGACCGCATAGGCTTCTACTTCCCGTTCCGTCCCGGCGCCGACGACGACCAGTGGCGCGCGATGGTGCGCGCCTTCGCGTGAGCGTCACGAGGCTGGCGAGCGGCTGATGCTGGGGCGCGGCAAAGGCCGCACGCGTGGGATGCGCGTCCGCTTCGCGATGGAGGGTCCGCGCCGCGTCGTCACCGTCGAGGGCCGTGAGCTCCCCGAGGTCGAGCGGCAGCGGCTGCGACGGCTGCTGCAGCCGCTGCCGATCCGCAGCGGCACGATCGTCGTCCACCGCGACTGGACCGGGCGGCGCCGGCTGTCGTTCACCGCCGACATCCCCGAGCCGGTGCGCCAGGTCGTGCGCAACATCGTCGGCAACCTCTCCGCATTGCGCACGTCTTGACACACGGTGTGTCGGCGCGGTCCGCGCAGACCGAATAGCAGCTGCACAAGCCCGCGATTCCGCGCGTCCGGCCGGTGGCATGGAACCGGCACTAGGTCAGCGCGTGAGTACAGCCCAAGCGACCGCTGCCCCCTCCGCCAAGCGCCTAGCCGCCACCACACCCCGGCCGTGGCTCTTCGACCTCCATCTCACGATCGGCGCGCTCCTGCTCGGCGGGGGCGCGCTGCTCCACGCCTCGACGCCTCTCCCTGCCGGCGCGTTCGCCCTGCTCCTCGCGTTGATGTTGGTGAGCGGCGGGGTGCTGCGCCGGATCGCCGTCCGCGGCCAGCGTGACGACGCCGTCGCCAGCGGGCTCACCGGGGAGCTCGACACGACGATCGATCGACTGGGCGCCTCGGAGGAGCGCTACCGGGAGATGGTCGAGTACGCCGGCGATCCGATCCTCACCTTCGACTTGAACGAGCGAGTCACCTCGATGAACGGCGCCGCCGAGCGACTCTTCGGCTGGGACCGTGGCGCGTTGATCGACACGCCCGCCCGCCGGCTCATCGCCGAGGAAAGCATGCGTGCGCTGCAGCGCTGGACCCGCGCGCATCTTCTCACCCCGAGCGAGACCGTCGAGCTCGAGATCACCGCCGTCCACCGCGAGGGCCGAATCCTCCACCTCGACGCGCACGCGGCGGTGCTGCGCAGCCAAGGCGTGCCGGTCGGCGTCGAGGTGGTCTGTCGCGACGCCACCGTGCGCAAGGAGCTCGACCGCTTGCGGGCCGACTTCCTCGCCATGATCGGTCACGACATCCGCAATCCCCTGGGCGCGATCTTCGGCTACACCGAGATGATGCTCGACTCGGCGCACCCGCTCTCGAAAGACCACCGCGAGCTCTTGCTCCGCATCAACAGCAACACCCGCACGGTCCTGACGCTCGTCGGCAACTTCCTCGACGCCTCGAAGATCGAGGCCGGACACGTGATCCTCGAGCGCCGCGACCTCGACCTCAACACCGTAGTCCGGCGCATTGCCGAGCAGTATGCCGCGCACGCCCAGCTCAGCGAGGTCGACCTTCGCCTCGCGCTCGCGGACGCGCTGCCGGTGATCGCCGCCGACGGCCTGCAGGTGGAGCGCATCGTCGCCAACCTCGTGACCAACGCGATCAAGTTCACCCCGAGCGGCGGCCAGGTGACGATCTCGACCGAGAGCCTGCCTTCGAGCGTCGCGATCGCGATCGCGGACACCGGTCGCGGGATCCCGCCGCACGAGTTCTCGCGCATCTTCCAGCGCTACACGCGGACCGGCGATCAGACCCAGGAGGGTAC
>JBGPIT010000283.1:0-6702 GCA_041485125.1 Binatia bacterium
CGCGCACCTCGACGGCGGCGGGACGCTCACACCGCCGGCGGTGGCGACCCAGGCCTTCCCATACAAGTTTGGGCCGGTGCTCGCGTTCGACGGCCGCAACTATCTCGTCGTCTGGTACGAGGTCGACGACGTCGGCACCGGCTTCTACAGCTCCATCCGCGCGATGCGCATCGCCGCCGACGGCACGCCCGTCGACGCCACACCGTTCCTGATCGCCGACCGCAAAGGCCCATACACCGACGTGCTGCGTGACCCGACGGTCGCGTTCGACGGCGAGGCGTATCTCGTGGTGTGGGAGGACCTCCGCGGCGCGGTTACGCGGGTACAGACCCGCGTGGTCGGAGCCGATGGCAGCCTGCGCGGACGGAAGGCGCTGCAGATCTATCCCGACAAGGGCGGGCGCAACCCGCAAACCGTGAACCCGACGGTAGGGTGTATGTCGGGACGCTGCTTGGTCGCGTGGAACGAGTTCGACGGCGAGGTCGCGCCCGACGGCCTCTACCTCGACAAAGCCTATGGGCTGATCGTCCAGAACGGCGTGCCGCTCTCTCGCGTCGCAACCCGCGTCAGCGGCAACTTGCAAACGGTGCGGCGGATCGCGACCGACGGGACCAGCTTCGTCATGACGGGCTTCACCCGCTTGCACTGCCCGACCGGCGAGATCCAGGACATCCCCGTCGCGGGTCGCGTCACCGCGGCCGGCCTACCGCTCGACCTCGCGCCGATCCGGCTCGACCACTCGACACCCGACTGCCCGCAGAGCTTCGCGTGGGACGTCGCGTTCGACGGCACCAACTACGTCATCCCGTTCGCGGTGCTGGCGCCGACCCCACCGCCCGGCTTCGAGTTCGGCTACTACCTGTTCGCGGCGCGCCTCGCCCCGAACGGCACCGTCCTCGACGACGAGATCCCCGGGCTCTTGCTGCACGATCAAGCGACGATCGGGAGCGCGAGTCTCGCGACGACGAAGCTCGAGAGCATCGCGGTCTGGACCGAGCACACCAGCATCGCCCGCGACGCCGTGAAGCTCCGCCGCGTGCTGCGGCACGCCGAGTCGCCCGGATATCCCGCCGCGACGATCGGGCAGATCGGCTCGCTCGCGATCGCCGAGGCCCACGATCTCCTGCGCACGATCGTTCCGCCCGCGGGCTTCGACCCCGGAACGACGACGCTCGCCGCGACCGGCCTCCCGCCCGGTGCCATCTTCGACGCGCCGACCGGCGCGTTCCGCTGGCGGCCGGATGGCACCGAAGCGGGCTCGTACCCCGGCGTCACCTTCACGGCGACGAGCGGTCTGCAAGTGGCGTCGGAGACGGTGACGATCACGGTCGGCGAGGCGGTGCGGTCGCTGAGCGGACGCGTCCGGCTCGCGGACGGCACGCCGGTCACCGACGCGCGCCTACAGATCGCCGGCGTCCCCGCCGAGAAGCCGATCGCGTTCACCGATCGCGACGGCCGCTACCGCCTCACCGGGCTCGCACCGAAATCGTACAAGGCGAAGCTCGACAGCCTCAGCAAGAAACGCTACCGGGCGCTCGGTGCGGCGCCGAAAGCATCGGTCGCGGCCGGCGACGCGGTGCTCGCCGACATCGTCGTCGAGCCCAAGTGACAGCCCTTCGACGTACGCACCCGGCGCCGTTACAACGGTGGCATGGCCCTGCTTCTCGGCTGCCAGGGGATCACCAAGGCATACGGCACCGCGCCGCTCTTCGCTGATCTCTCGTTCGGGATTCACGACGGCGACCGCATCGGTCTCGTCGGCCCGAACGGCTCCGGCAAGTCGACGTTGCTGCGCGTCCTCGCCGGCGTCGAGACACCCGACGCGGGGATCGTCTCGCTCCGACGTCTGACGCGCGTCGCGTACGTTCCCCAGCATCCGGAGCTCGCGCCGGATCGTACGGTGGCGCAGATCCTCGACGACACGGTCGCCGTCGACGCGCTCGCCGAGGCGGAACGCGCGACCCGTGTGCGCGCCGTCCTCGGCCGCTGCGACTTCGCCGACCCCGATGCGACGGCCGGGACGCTCTCCGGCGGGTGGCAGAAGCGCCTCGCGATCGCGCAGGCGCTGGTCCGCGCGCCCGACCTCCTCTTGATGGACGAGCCCACGAACCATCTCGATCTCGAGGGCATCCTTTGGCTCGAACAGCTCCTCGTGACCGAGGCGGCGGCGTTCCTCGTCGTCAGCCATGATCGCTGGTTTCTCGAGCACACGGCGCGACGCATGCTCGACCTCGATCCGGTGCACGCCGGCGGCTTCTTCGAGACGCGCGGGAGCTACAGCGAGTTCCTCGAGCGCAAGGACGCGGCGCTGCGCGAGCAAGCGCACTGGCAGGAGACGCTCGCGAACCGCGTGCGCCGCGAGGTCGACTGGCTGCGCCACGGGCCGAAGGCGCGGACGACGAAGTCGCAGGCGCGCATCGACGAGGCCGGTCGATTGATGGAGACGCTCGCCGACGTGCAGGCGCGCACGACGCGCCGCACCGCCGCGATCGAGTTCAGCGCGACCGAGCGGCGAACGAAGCGCCTCGTCGTCGCCGAGCATGCCGCCAAGCGCTTCGGCGATCGCCGCGTCCTCGACGACGTGAGTCTCGTCCTCGGGCCGGGAACGCGGCTCGGCTTGCTCGGCCCGAACGGCAGCGGCAAGTCGACGCTCATCCGCCTGCTGACCGGCGAGCTCGAGCCCGACGCCGGTCGCATCGAGCGTGCCGACGACCTCCGCATCGCCACGCTCGACCAGCACCGCACCAGTCTCGACCCGGACGTGACGCTCCGCCGCGCGCTCGCGCCGCACGGTGATCAAGTCGTGCTCGGCGACCGCCCGGTCAACGTCGCGGGCTGGGCGCGCCGGTTCCTCTTTCGTGCCGAGCAGCTCAGCATGCCGGTCGGCCGTCTTTCGGGCGGCGAGCAAGCACGGGTCGTGATCGCGGCGTTGATGCTGCAACCGGCGGACCTGCTCGTGCTCGACGAGCCGACCAACGATCTCGACATCCCGACCCTCGAGGTGCTGGAGGAGAGCCTGCTCGAGTTTCCCGGCGCCGTCGTCTTGGTGACCCACGATCGCTTCCTCTTCGAGCGCGTCACGACCACGGTCCTCGCCCTCGACGGCAACGGCGGCGCGATGCCGTACGCCGACTATCGCCAGTGGGAGGCGGCGCGGAACGAGCGCGTCGCACCCGCGGTGGCGAAGCCGCGTCCCGCCCGCGCGCCCACCGCGACGGCGCTCGGCGAGAAACGCCTCACCTGGAAAGAGCAACGCGAGTGGGACGGCATGGAGTCGGCGATTCTCGCCGCGGAAGAGACGCTCGAGCGCTGCACGGCCGCCGCCCACGACCCCGCGATCGCGAGCCGCGCCGACGAGCTCGCCACGCGCTGTCGCGAGCTCCAGGAGGCGCACGACGCGGTCGATCTCCTCTACGCGCGCTGGGCGGAGCTCGACGCCAAGCGCGGCTAGCGCTGGCCCGCGGCTTGTAGCGTTTCAGTGCATTGTTCGTGGTGGTCGGTGCGATCCAGGCGCAACCTTGGTGGAAGGTGTACGCCATTACCGATGAGGGCCACCGCGCGTTGCGTACCTGGTTGCTCGGACCCGTCTCCCAGCCGCATTCGGTCGATGACGATTTCTACATGCGTCTGCTGTTCGTGCGGGGGTTCGGTGAGCCATGCCTGCGGGAGATGCTGGCCCGGCGGGTAGCGCATGCGCGGAATCATTTAGCCGCGCTGCGTGATGAGGGCCTGGGTGCTGTCCTAAGTCGGGGCGAACTGACATGGACACTCGATGCGGGGAATTAGGACACGGGGTACTTGCTAGGTGACCCGGTTGTAGGCTGGCGGTCCGCCGAAATGGAACCCGACTCCCCCGTCTGGCCAATCTTCGCTAGACCGGCAGGTCATGCAGAAACGAGTCTCGCGAAGCTTCCCAGCGATGTCCCCGTAGGTAACGAATCCAAAGAGAACGAGGACGCCATCGCCGTTGAGCCATCGCAAGAGATGCTCTCCGCGGAAGGCATGGTTCACTTGCATCTCTTGAGAGCCGTTCGGGATCAAGAGAACATCCGGCATCCAGTCTTCGTCCAGATTGCCGTAGCTGGGCTCATTCGGGAGCGTCGCGGGATCGACACATGCTCCAAGAATCGTCCCACTCTTCATTCGAGTGACAGTTTTGCCGCCGTTAACAAACGCGAAGGTGAACGTCACGTTTACGCTCTGCGGGGGATCAAGTCGCCAGCGTTCGCGATCGGAGAGCCCTGTCACTCTCCGCAGTTCGAAAACAACCCACGCGCGTTCGAACTTCTTCGAAAATACGTGCTGCCTCCAGTAGACAAGTACTTGCCCCGTGCCAACCAAAACCAGCATCCCCGTAAAGGCGGACACCAAGCACTCGCTCAACGTCATCGGTGCCTCAGGGCGGGCATCCGGCGCGCTGATGCTTCGCTCGGCAGCGTTTGTGGTGCGGCATGGGGCGAGTCTGCCGGGCTAGTTTTCGAAATGCTGGGCCGAGGTCTGCTCGCTCGCGCCCTCGGCTGCGAGTCCGCAGAGGCACACGGCCAGGCACGGCTCACAGAGAAGCGCATGCATGCGCGGGCCGTGAATCTCGTCGAATCCAAAGGGCGGCTCTCTCTTCCTGCAAAGCGGATTCCATCCTTCAGACTCCGGCAGGGCCAAGTGGATGCGATCAGTGTGAGACGCGATGTCATTACCACCGGGCCACGATCCGGAAGCAAACGATCGACCCCGCTGGAACCGCATTCCGTTGAGCGGTGCATCGAGATCCTTTTCGTCAATCATGCGATGTGTCCCCCTTGCGGCAGAGAATGCCGCAAGTGAGTCGGGCCGCCTACGTGGGAAATTAGCGCCCGCGCGATCCACGGTTCCCAACCTCCGACTGCCGTCGCGGACGTCGCGCCGCAAACTAGGGACACCCCACCTACCAACTTAGGGCACTGGCGGGGAAACTAGGACAGTACCATCGGTTGCCGCGGTTGACGCTACCCCGCAAGAAGGGCTAGGCATTTGTCCCCATGCCTGCGGAGCGACGCTACTCCCTCGGCAATGCGAAAGGAACTCGGATGGGTCGCGTTGGTACAGGACGTGATCTACAGGTGGCGATCGCGGCTTTTGCCGCGGCGATAGCCGTAAACGCCGTAGCCTGGAGCGGCGTCTCGGATCCCTGGCGGCTCATCCTCTACCATTTCGTCTTTGCCTTCGGGATCTGCATCGTCTTTCCGACCTGGTACATTGCCGCAACCGGTCGCGACTTGCGGGAGATCGGAATATCGCTCGACGGCTGGCGCCGAAATGCGCTGGTCGGTCTTGTGGCCGCGGCGCTCACCGTCCCTTGGCGTCTGGCAACCGTCCACATTCCCGCCTTCGGAAGCCTAGCAACGCTCGCGGTTGCCATGTGCTTCTCGACTCTGTTCGAGGAGATATTCTTCCGTGGCTTTCTTCAGACGCGTTTCCAAGAATCTCTGGGCGCGGTACCGGCGATCCTTCTATCCTCGATCGCGTTCGCGACATATCATCTTGGATACGGAGAAGAATGGCGTCACATGGACGCCATGATACGTATGACCCTCGTCGGCCTCTTGTTTGGAGTCGCATTCTACTTGACAAACAACGTCATCACCTCGTTTCTTCTGAATCTCCCGCACGCGCTCGTAACGTTCATGGAGCGCGGCGACTCGTTTGGGCCACGCGCTGCGATCACGTCACTCACGGTCATCGTATTAACAATCGTGTGGCTCCGAATCCTCGCTCGACGCAGCCTACCCGCCTACGAACACGCAGATGAGTTGAACGCCTAACGAGCACGGGTACAGAGGGGATACGCGACCTACGCGGCGTCGATAGCACCTATCCGCTGGACATTCATAGGGCCACGGTCTACTTGGCGCGCCGCGAAGGCATCGAGCTGATATTGATCTTTGGCAGTGGCATCGCATGTTTGGTCGTTGGCGAGTTCTGGGTGCGCCGCCTCAACAATACACGACAGCCACATGTGTAGCTGGCGAGGAGGTTGCGTCGACTGCTAGCGTCGCTCTTCGTATGGGTCATCCGATCAAGCGTTGGACATTCGCGATCGCGGTGTCGTGCGTGCTCTTTTGCGGTCTCCTGCATGGATCGTTGCGGGCCGCGGATGGTGGCATGATCGAGTCGCTGAGCGGCTGCGCCTGCCGCGACGGCGTCGACAACTTCTGCCTCTACGGTCCGACCGCGGGCTGCGCGATGACACAACCGGGCGGCTACTGCGATCCCAACGGCGACGGCAATTTCGGCGACGCCGACTGGGTGCGCGGCTGGGAAGAGTTCCAAGCCGAGTGCAGCGCCCCGCCGCCCGCCGGCGACTGCCCCTGCCGGCCCGGCGGCGACAACCTCTGCAGCTATGGGCAGAGCGTCGCGGGCTGCGCGATGACGTTTCCGGGCGGCTACTGCGACCCGAACGGCGACGGCAACTTCGGCGACGGCGATTGGGTGCGCGGCTGGGAAGAGTATCGACAGATCTGCTCCGCCACGCCGCCGCCACCCGCCGACCACTGCCCGTGCCGCCCCGGTGGCGACAATCTCTGCAGCTACGGCATCGACGTCGAGGGCTGCGACATGACGGCACCCGGCGGCTACTGCGACCCGAACGGCGACGGCAACTTCAGCGACGGCGATTGGGTGCGTGGCTGGCTCGACTACCGCGTGGTGTGCTCCGCGTCGCCGCCG
>JBGPIT010000284.1:0-6696 GCA_041485125.1 Binatia bacterium
GAAGTCGAAGAGCGTGCCCGCGCCGAGCCGCCGCGCCAGGTCGCAGATGATCTGCCAGTCGCGTCGCGCCTCCCCCGGAGGCGCGACGGCCTCGCGGATGCGGATCACCCGGCCCTCGACGCTGGTCACCGTTCCCTCTTCCTCCTCCTGCAATGAGCCCGGGAGGACGAGATCGGCATGGCGCCCGGTCTCGGAGAGAAAGAAGTCGATGTTGACGTAGAATTCGAGACGCTCGAGCGCTTCGCGCGTGAAGGTCGCGTCCGGAAGCGAGACCAGGGGGTTGAAGCAGATGGAGATCAGACCGCGGATCTCGCCGCCGTGGATCTTCTCGACGATCTCCGGCGCCGTTGCGCCCTGGTGTGGAATCGACGACTCGGGGACGCCCCAGGCCGTCGCGACCGCGGCACGGTGGACGGGGTTCTCGATGTCGCGCGCACCGGGTAGCTGGTTGCAGCGCTGACCGTGCTCGCGCGCGCCTTGTCCGTTACCCTGGCCGGTGATCGTCGCGTAGCCGCAGCCCGGACGGCCGAGCTTGCCGGTCGCGAGCACGAGGTTGATGCACGCGAGGACGTTCTCCACGCCCTTGGTGTGATGCTCGATGCCACGAGAGTGCAGCAGCATCGTGCGCGGCGCCTGCGTCCACAGCGTCGCCGCCTCGCGAATGCGACGCGCCGGGATGCCCACCTCGCGCTCGACGGCTTCGGGCGCATAGTCGCGCACCGCCGCGATGACCGCGTCGAAGCCGCTGGTGTGGGCCTCGACGAACGCGTGATCGACCCCGCCGAGACGAATCACCTCGTGGAGGATCGCATTCAGCAGCGCCACGTCGCGCCCCGGACGGATCGGCAGGTAGAGGTCTGCCGTGCGCGCAATCGGCGTGAGCCGCGGGTCGACGACGACGAGGCGCGCGCCGCGGTCGCGCGCGCGCCAGATGTAGTCGGTGGTGATCGGGCTGCACTCGGAGACGTTCGCACCGAGCACCAGGATCAAGTCGGTAGCGGCGATGTCGGCCCAGGGATTGGCGGCACGGTCGATGCCGAACGCCTTGAGATTCGCGACGCCGGCGGCGACCATGCAGAGCCGGCCATTGTAGTCGATGTGCCGCGTGCCGACCGCGAGGCGCGCGAACTTTCCCATCAAGTACGCCTTCTCGTTGGTGAGCGAGGCGCCCGAGAGCACCGCGACCGCGTCGGCGCCGTGGCGCGCCTGGATGCGGCGTACGCGCTCCGCGACTTGATCGAGCGCCTCGTCCCACGGGATCGGTGCGAACCCGGTGCCGGTGCGCACGAGCGGCTGCAGCAGGCGGTCGGGATGATTGTTCTGGAGATAGCGCTTGATGCCTTTCGGGCAGAGCTTCCCCTGGTTGAAGGGGAACTCCTCCCAGGGCTCGACGCCGACCACGCGCTCGTCCTTCACCAGCAGCTCGACACCGCATTGCTGGCCACAGAAGCAACAGTGGGTCTTCACCGTGCGGTCCGGCTTACCGCGCGCGGCGAATCCTCCGGGCGGCTCCCAGGCGAGGTGCGGGCCGAAGGCGGCGATGAGCGACTCCTCGCTCGCCGGCAGGCGTGCCACGGTCAGGCCGCCCTTTCGAGCGCGCCGGGCCGCGCGTCACCGGCGAGCGCGCGCGGGCGCGTGTCGATGAGATCGGGATGGAAGCCGGCGCCGAGGAGCCGCGCCTGCGCCGCCGCCGTGCTGCGCCGCCGACAAGACGTACACTGCTGCAGGTGCGGCGCGACGGACGCGCCGCGCGCGGCGAGGAGCGCCTGCACCGCGGCGACTTGGACGCTCGGCGCGAGCCGCGCGCCACACATACCGCACGCGCTCCACTCGGTGCCGGCGCGCACGACGCGGGCGCCGAGCTGCAACGGGCGGATCAATACGTGCGCCAGCTTCGAGAACGGAAGCCCGACGAGGAGCACCACCACCGCGGCCTCGTGAAGCCGCGAGACGGCCGCGAAGACCTCCGCGTGATTCCGGCTCGCCGGCAAAGCGAGCCCGGAGAGCGCGACGAAGAGCAGCAGCGCGAGCGGTAGGATCTGGCCGGGATCGGTGACGCCGGGGAGCGCCCGTCTGCGCAGTCGCGCGGTGAGAAAATATGTCGCGCCGAACGCGACGGCGCCGCCGGCGAGGGCGAGCGCATGGAACACTAGCCATGCCGCGACGCCGTCGAGGGCGAAGCGTCCGAGCACGATCCCGAGCACGACGGGCCGGTAGTGATCCTGGCCGTCGGCCGCGAAGTGCATCCACCCGAACACCAGCGGCACCGTGATCGCGAAGCTCGCAAGCGTTCCGAGCGAGAGCGCGAGGTGCGCGAGCCAACGCGTTCGGCTGCGTGCGGCGATGAAGCGCTGCGTACCCAAGTCGGTCGCCGCCGCACGGAACGCCGTCCGCGCGCGCCGCGGGTCGCCCAGTGCGGCAAGCAGCGCGCGGCCGTAAAATGCCGACGGCAGCCGGCGCCAGAACGCGCTCACGCGCCAGGTCACGGCGAAGGTCGCGACGATGGTCGCTCCGAGATAGCCGAGCAGCGCCGGGTCGAGGTCGCGCCCAGCGCGCGAGCCGGCCCATACCGCGGCGACGACGAGCACGGTCGCGAGCGTCGCGTCGCGCAGCGCGACGCGGTGGAGCGCTGGTTCGACGCCGTGTCCGCTCACGGTCGCTCGCACGCCGTCTCCGCGGATGGGTCGCACGCCGTCTCGTCCGACGACGGCGACGACAGCGCCGCGACGCTATGAACCGGCGGCAGCTTCACCCACACGGCGGCGTCGCGGACCTCGACCGGGTACGTCCGGATGCAATAGCGCGGATCAGCGAGACCCTCGCCCGTCACCAGTGAGAAGGTCTTCTTGTGGAGCGGGCAGGCGATTTTCGGGATATCGGCCTGCGTGCCAAGGAGTCCGCGACCGAGGACCGCGTCCTTGCGATGCGGGCACGTCGCCTGGGTCGCCCACCACTCGCCGCGCGTCGCGAAGTGAAAGACGGCGACGCGCAGATCGCCGTGCGCGATCGTGAGACCGCCGTCGCGCGGCACGTCCGCGACCTGCGCCACGCGTATCCATGCGCTACCCGGCAGATCGGCCGACGGACGCGGCGGGAGCGGCGTCTCGTCGGGCCAATCGACGGGTCGCTTCTGGCCCCGTTCACGCACGAAGGCGGTGTCGGCGACGAGCTCGTGGGTCGCGGTGTCGCCCCCCGCCCCCGGCGTCGCGGTCGGAGCACGGACGAGGTCGCGGAACTGACGGCGGCGCTCGGGATCGCGCACGACGGCCGCCCACTCGCAGGCGTAGCTCGCCACCAGGGCCGCCATGTCGCGCTCGAGCTGGGCGCAGATCGCGAGCGTGTCGTCGACGATGACGCCGCGCAGATAGTCGATGCCGCCGTCGAGACGCTCGAGCCAGCGCGCCGTCCGCTCGAGCGGATTTGCGGTGTGGATGTAGTACATGAGGAAGCGATCGATCAGGCGAATGACCGTCGCCTCGTCGACGTCGGCGACGAGCAGGTCCGCGTGGCGTGGCTGCGCGCCGCCGTTCCCGCCGACGTAGAGGTTCCAACCTTTGTCGGTCGCGATCACGCCGAAGTCCTTGCCTTGCGCCTCGGCGCACTCGCGGATGCACCCCGACACGGCCGACTTGAACTTGTGCGGCGCGCGCAGCCCGCGGTAGCGCTCCTCGATGCGGATCGCGAGCGCGGTCGAGTCCTGGACGCCGTAGCGGCACCACGTCGATCCGATGCAGCTCTTCACGGTCCGCATCGCCTTGCCGTAGGCGTGGCCGCTCTCGAACCCGGCCTCGACCAGCGCTTCCCAGATGTCGGGGAGCTGCTCGACCCGCGCGCCGAGCAGGTCGATGCGCTGGCCGCCCGTGATCTTGCAGTAGAGGTCGAACCGTTGCGCGATCTCGCCGATCGCGATGAGCTTCGCGGGCGTGATCTCGCCGCCGGGAATGCGCGGAATGACGGAGTACGTGCCGCCGCGCTGGATGTTGGCGAGGAAGCGGTCGTTGGTGTCCTGGATCGTCGCGTGATTCAGCACGAAGTCGTTCCACGTGCTGGCGAGAATCGAGGCGACGACGGGGCGGCAGATCTCGCAGCCGGCGCCGCGTCCGTGGCTCGCGATCAGCGCGTCGAAGCTCGCGATCCGTCCGAGCTTCACGATCTCGAAGAGCTCTTGGCGAGTATACGGAAAGTGCTCGCACACCGTGCGCGCCACGCCACGACCGGCCTTGGCGAGCTCGATGTCGAGCAAGGTCGCGAGCAGTGGGACGCAGCCCCCGCAGCCGGTGCCGGCGCGCGTGCACGTCTTGACGTCGCCGACCGACGTGAGCTCACGCTCGGCGATCGCACGACAGATCGCGCCGCGGCTGACGTTGTTGCAGGAGCAGATCTGCGCGGCGTCGTCGAGCGGCGGCGCGGCCGCGCCTGCGGTCGGTCCGACGAGGAGCTCGTGCGGCCGCTCCGGCACGCGGGTGCCGCGACGACAGACGTCGAGCAACGTCACGTACGGCGTCGCGTCGCCCACCAGGACGCCGCCGAGGAGACGCGTACCGTCGGCGCTCAGCACGAGCTTCTGATAGACGCCGCGCACGCGGTCCTCGAGCACCAGGCGTTGCGCGTGGGTGCCGGCGGTCTCGTCGGCGAAGGCGTCGCCGAAGCTCGCGACGTCGACGCCGAGGAGCTTCAGCTTGGTCGAGAGGTCGGCGCCGGTGAAGGTGGCGTCGGCGCCGGCGAGGCGTTCCGCCAGCACGTCTGCCATCGCATAGCCCGGCCCGACGAGGCCGTAGACCATCCCGTTCACCAGCGCGCACTCGCCGATTGCGTGAATCGCGGGATCGCTGGTGCGGAGCGTGGGATCGACGACGATGCCGCCGCGCGCGCCTACCGCGAGCCCGCAGGCGCGCGCGAGCTCATCGCGCGGCCGGATACCCGCCGAGATGACGACCATGTCGAGCGCGAGCGGCTCGAGATTCGCGAGGCGCAGCGCCGTCACGGCGGTGTCGCCCAGCAGCGCCTCGGGCACGACGCCGACGTGCACACGCACGCCCAGCGCCTCGATCGCGCGCCGGAGCACGTCGCCGCCGCCGGCGTCGACCTGGCGTGGCATCAGCCGCGGCGCGACCTCGACGACGTGGGTCTCGAGACCGCAATCGAGGACGGCTTTCGCGGCCTCGAGGCCGAGCAGCCCGCCGCCGATGACGGCGGCGCGGCGGGCCGCTCGCGCCCATGCGCGGATCGCATCGACGTCGTCGACGGTGCGATAGACGAACACACCCGGGAGCTCCGTCCCCGGGATCGCAGGAACGAACGGCGCCGAGCCGGTGGCGAGCACGAGCACGTCGTAGCGCACACACCTGCCGCTGGTGGCGGTGACCTGCCGGTGCACGCGATCGATCGCGACGACGCGGTCGCCGACGTGGAGAGTGATGTCGCGGGTGCGATACCAGCTCGCGTCGGCGAGCAGCAGATCCTCCACCGTCCGGCCGCCGAAGAGCTCGCTCAGGTGCACGCGGTCGTACGCGAGACGAGGCTCCTCACCGAAGACGACGATCTGCCAGCGCGCATCCTGATCGAGCTCCACGAGGCGCGCGCAGAGGCGATGCGCGACCATGCCGTTTCCCACCACCACAATCGTCCGTCGCATCGCGTTCGTTCGAGGCATCGTCCTTGCTTCTCTCTCCGATCGTGCGCGGTGATGGATGCCGACGCGCAACGCTCGTGAGACCAATTGTGCAACCGCAGTGCCACTCGAGAACCGAGACCGATGTTCCTCGCCGCCGCCGCGCACGCGGCTCGGATGCACACGCGCCGGGCAGTGCTGCCCGATGAGCGAGCATCGTGCGGCCATTCCCGTGACGAATGCCTTCAATCGTATCGAGTTATGATCGAGACCAAGCAGCTGCAGATCTTCAAAACCATCATTGATGTTGGAAGCTTCACCGGCGCGGGCGAGCAGCTCGGCGTCAGCCAATCCGCGATCAGCCAGCACGTGCGCGCGCTCGAGGAGGAGCTCGGCGTGCCGCTGCTCGTGCGTCTCGGGCGCAGCACGCAGATGACGCCCGCGGGCGAGGTCTTGCTGCATTGCGCACGGCAGGTGCTCGAGAAGCTCGACGAGACGAGGCGGTTCCTCGAAGAGCACGCGCACGGTCGCGCCGGCGTCGTGCGCATCGGAACGCCGGAGCCGCCCTGCAACTATCTGCTGCCGGAAGTGCTCGTGGAGCTGAAGCGGCGCTTCCCGCGGATCGACGCGCGCGTCACGAGCGGACACACCGCGGCGACCCTCGGGCGGCTCGCCGCCGGCGAGCTCGACGTCGCGCTGCTGCCGCTGCCGGTCGACGCCGGGAAGCTACGCGTGGTCGAGGTCGGGCGCGACGAGCTCGTCGCCGTCGTTCCGCCCGACCACGCGTGGACGACGCTTCCCTTCGTGACGGCACGCGACTTCGAGAAGGAATCGTTGCTGGTCTACGATCGCGCCAGTCAGATCACCGACCTCACGCTCGGCTTTCTTCTCGAGGAAGGCATCTTCCCGCGCATCGCCGTCGAGGTCGACCATCTCGAGGCGTTGAAGGATCTCGCGCAGCGGCGGCTCGGCGTCGCCGTGTTGCCGGCGTGGTCGGCGCGACGCGAGATCGCGGCCGGCACGCTCGTGCCGGTGCGCCTCGGTCCGACGGGCCTCACGCGCGCGTGGGGCGTCATTCATGCCGA
>JBGPIT010000285.1:0-6623 GCA_041485125.1 Binatia bacterium
CGACCCGGTTCGCGACCAAGCGCTTGAAGGCGTTGGAGCATTGTGTCGACACGGTCTTCACGTGCCTGCAGCTCCATGCGCTCGACCCACGCTGCATCACTCAGCGCGCCAACTCGAAATGCGACCGTGATCTGGCGAAAGCCGCGGCGGCCGGCGCGGCGCTCGACGCGGCGATTGCCGACCGCTGTGGCGGTCTCGTGTTCGACACGCTCCGCACCGCGAGCGGTGCCAACCTCGCCGAGCTCGCGCCCGCGTGCGCCGATGTCCAGGTCGCGGCCGTCGGGACGCTCGCTGACTACCAGAGCTGCCTCGCGCGCCGACACGTGTGCGGCGTCGAGGCGCTGCTCGAGTTCGAGGCGCCGCGTGCGGCGGAGCTTCTCGCGCTCGTCGGGAAGACGCTCCACAGCCCGTTCTGCCCCGTCCCGTAGGGATCGTGACGGGGGCGTAGTGCCGCGAGCGGCATTGCGCTCTCGCGCACATTCGAACGCGACGCGTACAGGAAGCGTCACAGCGCCAACGGAGTGACACCCGTCGCGCCGGCCCGGCCGTGCAGTGAGGCGACGATCCACGTGCCCGCGTCGGACACTGCTGCGTATCACTGCGCGTCCCGTGGCATGGCAGTTGCTGTCCCAAGCCTTCGAAATGGCGAAGACGGTGAAGAGGCTCGACGCGAGCATCCGAGATGTCATTTTCCTGCGCTACATCCTGATCATCGCGGTCAGCTATCTCCTCATCAGCCAGCGTCAGGCGGGTGTAGTGTCGCCTTTCGCCGCCTGGTTGGTGGCCGCCGCGCTGACCTCGAACGTCGCTCTCGGCTGGGCCCGACCGCGGCGCTTGAATCCCTTGCAGGTGACCGGGCTGATCGTGGTCGTCGACACGATCTGGATCTCGCTCTCGCTCGCGCTCATCGGCCGCATCAGCAAGGAGTTCTTCTTCCTGTACTTCTTCGTGCTCTTCTTCGCCGCGCTCGCCGAGAACCTGGTCCTGATGCTGATCGGCGTGCTCGGTGCGGGGTGCGCATACATGTGGGTGCTGGGGCAGCTCAATGAAGGACCGGTCTGGACGCAGGAGCACCTGCTCCAGGTCGCCTTCCTCTTCAGCGCCGCGCTCTTCTACGGCGTGCTCGTCAACCGCGCCCGCCAGCATCGGCACCACTCGGAGCTCATCGAGGCCGCCGACCGTGAGCGCACCGAGCTGCTCGCGAGCCTGGCGCACGACATCGGCGGACCGGCGCACGTGATCACGCTCGGCGTCGAGGCGCTGAGCGGCTCCATCGACCAGCAACGTAGCGAGGAGCAGCGCACCGAGGCGCATTGGCTGATGCAATCAGTGTCGCGCAACAGCCGCTACCTCGGCGACCTGGTGCAGCACTTCCTCGAGTACTCGCGCGTGCGCTCCGGACGCTTCGAGCTGAACCCGGCCGAGGTCTCGGTCGCGGCGATCGTCGAGCAAGTGGCTGCGCAGCATGCGGTGGCGGCCGAGACGCGCGGCGTGACCCTGACCCTCAACATCGGCGAGATGCCGGTCGCGATCATCGACGAGCTCGCGCTGGTGCGGATCCTCACCAACTTGATCGGCAATGCGCTCCGCTACAGCGAGGCTGGCAGCGCCATCGTCATCGACGCCGCGCTCGAGGACGGCTGGATCCGCATCGACGTCGGCGACTCGGGCCCGGGGATGGCGGCGGAGCAGAGCGCACAGATCGGTCAGCCCTTCCTCGCCGCGCCGCGGACGCACGGCGGCGCCGGCCTCGGCCTCTTCATCGTGCGGTCGCTCGTCGAGGCGCACGGCGGGTCGCTCACGACGGTCTCGGAAGCGGGCAAAGGCGCGCGCTTCACCGTCCGGCTGCCGCTCATCGCGTCGCTCAAAAACAGCGTCGAGACGGAGTCGCCGGAGGCGACGTCGTTCCTCAGCTGACCGGAGCGAGCCGAGCCGGCGCCAGCCCGGGCGGTTACGGAATCAGGACGACCTTCCCCTTCACACGCCGCTGCGCGAGATCGTTCAGGGCCTCGGCGGCGCGCTCGAACGGGTACGTCGCCGAGACGTGCGGTCGCAGCTTCCCTTCCTCGAACCAGCGCATCAGCTCGGCGATGTTGGCGCGGTTGCGCTCCGGCTCGCGGGCGGTGAAGGCGCCCCAGAACACGCCCACGATCTGGCAGCCTTTGAGCAGGACCAGGTTGAGCGGGATCTTCGGAATGTCGCCGGCCGCGAAGCCGATCACGAGGAAGCGGCCGTTCCAATTGGTCGAGCGCAGCGCCGCCTCGGCGAAGGCGCCGCCGACCGGATCGTAGATCACGTCGGCGCCGGCGCCGCCGGTGAGCGCTTTGGTGCGCTCTTTCAGGTCCTCGCTCGTGTAGTTGATCACCTCGTCGGCGCCGTGCTCGCGGCAGACGGCGAGCTTCTCGTCGCTCGACGCGGCCGCGATCACGCGCGCGCCCATCACCTTGCCGAGCTCGACCGCGGCAAGGCCGACGCCGCCGGCGGCGCCGAGGACGAGCAGCGTTTCGCCGGCCTGGAGCCGCGCGCGGTCTTTCAGCGCGTAGTGCGACGTGCCGTAGGTGAAGAGGAATGCCGACGCCGACACGAAGTCCATCACGTCCGGGATCGGGATCAAGCGCCCGGCGTCGATCGCGATTTGCTCCGCGAAGCCGCCGAAGCCGGGCGAGCCGAGCACGCGGTCGCCGGGTCGGACCTGCGTCACACCCTCGCCGACCGCCGAGACCACACCGGCGACCTCGCCGCCCGGCGAGAACGGCAAGGGCGGCTTGAATTGGTACTTGTTCTCGATGATCAGCAGATCGGGGAAGTTGACGCCGCAGGCGCGGATGTCGACCAACGCCTCGCCGCGACCCGCTACCGGCGCGGGCACGTCCTCGACGACGAGAGTTTCGGGCGGACCGAACGCCTTACAGAGGACGGCTCTCATGCGCGCCGCGTGCGAAAGATCCGAGCGATCGCCGACCGCGCTCAGGCGAGGCCGAGCTCGCGGTCCTGCGCCTCGGGATCGGCGTTCTCGTACTCGAGGATCCCGAGCGTCTCGAACGACTTCCGCACGCGCGGCGTCAGCAAGCCGAGGCGCTTCAGGTTCGGCACGACGCGCATGAAGAGCATGCGGCGGAAGAGCTGACCGATCGGCGAGCCGAGCACGATGTCTTTCACCTCGTCGCGATCCCAGCCCATCGCCTGCGCGATCTGATCGCCGACCAGACGATTCCGCATCAGCTCGCAGGCGTAGATGATGAAGTCCTCGCGGTCGCTGAGCTCACCCTTCGGCATGTCGTCGTAGAACTCGTGCAACGAGACCATGCCGAACGCGACGTGCCGCGCCTCGTCCTTCATCACGTAACGGATCAGCTCCTTCAGGAGCGGCTCCTGCGTGATCTGGAACAGATTGCCGAAGGCCGCCATCGCGAGCCCTTCGATGATGATCTGCATGCCGAGGTACTTGAAGTCCCAGCGCGCGTCCTTGATCGTCGCGTCGAGGAGCTCCTTCAGGTTCTCGTTCACCGGCCACTGCCACTCGAGCTTCTCGTCGACGTAGCGGCTGAACACCTCGACGTGGCGCGCCTCGTCCATGGTCTGCGTGCCGGCGTAATATTTGGCGTCGATCCAGGGCACGGCGCCGACCAGCTGCGAGGCGACGATCAGGGCGCCCTGCTCGCCGTGCAGGAACTGCGAGAGCTGGAGCGCGACCTGCGCGTGGCGCAGCCGGCTCTTCTCCTTGTCGTTCAGACGCTCGTAGGGCGCGTAGCCGACGAGAGGATTCGTGATCTCCGGCAGGATGCCGCGCTCGGGATCGACTTGCGTGTCCCAGGCGAGCTGGGTGGTGCCGTTCCATTGGTCGCGCTTGGCCTTCTCGTAGAGGTCGCGCAGGCCTTCCTTCACGTTGCCGTAGTTCCACGCGTAGCTGGTGTCGAACGAGGTGAGGATGGTCTCGAGCTCGGCGTCGAGCTGAACGAGCTGATTGACGGCGGCATTGGATTCAATCATGCGCGCGACCCTACCCGATCCCCCCAGGCCTCGCCAGCCAAAACCGGCGCCGCCGCGGCGGCGCTCACGCCAGCTCCAGTGCCGCCGCCCGCGCGCGGAGCTCCGTCGGGCCGCCCAGCATCTGGCGGTCGTAGCCGACCCGCTTGAACCAGATGTGCATGTCGCACTCGTAGGTGAAGCCCATCCCGCCGTAGACCTGCGTCGTGGTGGTGAGGGCGCGGGTTGCGACCTCGGTGGCGTGCGCTTTCAGCAAGGCCGCCGTCCGCGTCGCGTCCTCGCGCCCCTCATCCCACGCAAACGCGGCGTACCAAAGCAGGGAGCGCACCGGCTCGATCTCGGCGGCGGTCTCGGCGCACATGTGCTTCACGGCTTGGAACGAGCCGATCGGACGGCCGAACTGCTGGCGCGTCTTGGCGTACTCGACGGCGAGCTCGAGCGCCCGTTCCGCGGCGCCGAGCGCGTCCGCCGCGAGCGCGATCCGGCCGGCATCGAGGACGCGTGCGAGCATCGCGGGGTCGCCCTTGGGGAAGCGCATGGCATCGCCGATCCGCACCTTGTCGAGAACGAGCTCGCCGACCCGGCGCGTGGCATCCACGGTCTGGAGCTCCTCGGTGCTGACGCCCGGCGTGTCGCGCGGCACGAGGTAGAGGTCGACCTCGGCGTCGGTGCCGGTCGCGAGGACGAAGGCGTCGGCGACCTTCGCGTCGGGGACGAAGACGATCCGTCCGTCGAGCGTGTCGTCGTCGGTCGAGAGCACCGCCTCGGTGAGTGCCGACGCGGCGGACACGGCCCGGTCACCCGTCCCCGCGAGGGTGTCGACGAGCGCCGGCGCGAACGCCAGCAGCGCCCGGCCGGCGGCGACGCGCGGTAGCCACCCGCGGCGTTGCACCTCGCTGCCCGCGAGCACGAGCGTCAGCGGCGCGAGCACGGCGGCGCTGTGGAACGACCAGGGCGTCGCGGCGCGGCCGAGCTCCTCGGCGGCGACGGCGGTCGAGAGCAGGTCGAGTCCCGCGCCGCCGAAGGCCTCCGGGATGAGGACGCCGTTCACGCCCTGCGCCGCGAGCGCCTCGACCAGCGCGGCATCGTGCCCGCTCTCCCCTTCCATGATCGCGCGCACGCGGGTGAGCGGCACGTGCTCGGCGAGATAGCCGCGCAGCGCGTCCTGGAAGAGCGTCTGATCCTCGGAAAGACCGAAATCCATCGTGTGCTCCGATCGAAACGCGTGCGGTCGCGGCGCGTGAGGCACGCCGGCGCCGATCACGCCGGCTCGTCAGCTCGCGGCCAGCTTCGGCTCGCGCGGCAGGCCGAGGCCGCGCTCGCTGATGATGTTCTTCTGGATCTGCGCCGTACCGCCGCCGATGATGAGGCCGAGCGTGAACATGTACTGCGCCTGCCAGTTGCCGTGATCGCGGACGTACTTGGACCCGCGTTTCAGTACGCCGAGCTCCTCGAGCGCGTCGATCGCGAGCAGGCAGATCTCGTGGTTCAGCTGGCAGCCGTTGAGCTTGGTGATCAGGCCCGCCACGCCCGAGCTGCGGCGCTTCAGGCGGTCCGTCAGCATGCGCAGGCCGTGGTACTTCATGGCGAGGACGCGCGCCTCGAGGTCCATGAGGCGATCACGATAGACCGCGTTCTCGAGCGCGCCGACGTCGCGCAGGACGTCGACGCAGCTCCGCAGCATGCTCTCGGTCTGCTGGGTGCTGCCGAGCATGTTGCGCTCGTGGAGGAGCGTCGTGGTGCCGATCTCCCAGCCTTGGCCGCGGTCGCCGATCAGATTCGCGCGCGGCACCCGCACGTCGTCGAAGAAGACCTCGTTGAAAGACGCGGTGCCGATCATCGTCTTCAACGGCCGCACGTCGATGCCGGGGCTCTCCATGTCGAGGACCAGGTAGCTGATGCCGGCGTGCTTGGGGGCGTCGGGCTCGGTACGCACCAAGGCGAACATCATGTCGGCCTCTTGCGCGGTGCTGGTCCAGATCTTCTGACCGTTGATGACGAAGGTGTCGCCGTCGAGGACGGCGCTGGTCTTCAAGCTCGCGAGGTCGCTGCCGGAGCCGGGCTCGCTGTAGCCCTGGCACCAGATCATCTCGCCGCGGATCGTCGGCGGGACCCATTTCCGCTTCTGCTCGTCGGTTCCGTACTGGAGGAGCGTCGGCACGAACATGCTGATGCCCTGGTTTGCCATGCCGACCGAGACACGCGCGCGCTGGAACTCGTC
The DNA here is from genome assembly GCA_041485125.1 of Binatia bacterium. Classification (GTDB taxonomy): domain Bacteria; phylum Desulfobacterota; class Binatia; order UTPRO1; family UTPRO1; genus JBGPIT01. Next base: position 6,209 of record JBGPIT010000285.1, read on the forward strand.
CTCGATGATGATCGCCTTGAGGATATCCGGGTCGGCGCCGTAACCGCCGTACTCCTTCGGGATCGTCCGCGCCGCGTAGCCGTTCTCGATGAGCGTCTTCTGCCAGCTGCGGAGCTCGCCGGAGTCCTCGGCGGCGGAGAGCGACGCGCCCGGCGCGCGGCCCTCGTGCTTCGCCAAGAACGCCCGCACCTCGCGGCGGAACTCTTCGTACTCGGGGCCGAAATTCAGATCCATGGCGGTCTTCAGTAACGGCTCCGTTGGAGGGAGTCCACCCGTCCGGCGAGATCGCGCTTGCCTTTGCCGGCGGGCTATGGCCACATGCGTTTCGTGTTCGCGATTCAACCGCAGACCGTCGCCGTTACGAAATGGCGATTTCATCTACGCGCCGCCGGGCGCGCGGAGACGGTCGGGTTGC
>JBGPIT010000286.1:0-6611 GCA_041485125.1 Binatia bacterium
CACTGGACCCCTCGGGTCGAGACGTGTTCAATCGGGTGATGGAGCGGTCGTCGGGAGAAGACGCCGAGGCGACGCGACGGTTCTCGATCGCGCGCCTGCCGCGCTGGTGGTACGTCGCGTGCCGCTCGCACGAGCTGCACGACCGGCCGCTCGCGCGGACGATCCTCGACGCGCCGATCGTCCTCTTCCGCACCGCGGACGGATACGCGGCCGCGCTCACCGACCGCTGCGCGCATCGGAACGTGCCGCTCTCGGCGGGCCGGCGCGTCGGCGCGATGCTCGAGTGCGCGTACCACGGCTGGCAATACGATGCCGGCGGCACGTGTCGCGCGGTGCCCGCGCTTCGCGGCGACGCCGAATGGAAGGCGCGGAACGTGCCGGCGCATGTCGTGGTCGAGCAGCAGGGCTACGTCTGGGTTTGCCCCGAACCGGTCACCGAGCCGGCGACGGCGCCGTACCGGTTCCGCCACCTCGGCGAGCCGCGCTACACATCGATCCACTTCACCTACGACGTCGAGGCGACGTTGCACGCCGCGCTCGAGAACGTCCTCGACGTGCCGCACACGGCGTTCCTGCATCGCGGCCTCTTTCGCGGCGGCGAGCGCAACGCGATCACGGTGACGGTGCGGCGCTTCGCCGATCGCGCCGAGGCCGAGTATCACGGCGAGCCGCTGCCGAGCGGGCTCGCGGCGCGACTGCTGGCGCCGCAGGGCGGCACCGTCGCCCACGTCGACCGCTTCCTGCTGCCGTCGATCGCCGAGGTCGAGTACCGGCTCGGCGACGCGAGCCATCTGCTGGTGACGAGCGCGCTCACTCCCGTCTCGGACTTCGTCACGCGCTTCTTCTCGATCGTCACGTTCCGTCTGCCGATCCCCGCGACGCTCGTACGGCTCGTGCTCGGCCCGATCGCGAAGCACATCTTCCGTCAGGACGCGCGCATCTTGAAGCTCCAGACCGACTCGATCCGGCGCTTCGGTGCCGAGGCGTACGCGTCGACGGCGGTCGATCTCCTCGGGCCGCAGGTGTGGCGCCTGCTCGAGGATGCGGAGCGCGGCGACGTCGGTGGTGATGCGGCCGTTCCTGGCTTCGAGCGGACGGTCGAGCTGCTGGCGTGACGGCGCGGCGCCGGGTGCGTCGTGGTGTGCAGCTCGGAGTCGCGCTGGTCGCGACCGCCGCGGCCCTCGTCGTCGACGGGTGCAGCGTCGAGCGGCTGGTCAATCGCGTCTCGGGCGGCCCGTTGCCGGTCGTGTCGTCGCACGCCGCGGAGCTGCACGCCGCGAGCTTCGTCGTCGATCTGCACGCCGACTCGTTGCTCTGGCACCGCGATCTCAGCCGGCGGTCGAGCGTCGGCGCGGTCGACCTGCCGCGCCTGCGCGCCGGCAACGTCGGCTTGCAGGTCTTCACCATCGTCTCGCGCTTTCCGATCATGACGAGCATCGAGCGCAGCGATCCCCGTTGGGGCGACGCGATCACGCTGCTCGCGATCACGAACCTCTGGCCGATCGCGACCTACGCGAGCCTCGGCGAGCGCGCGTTCTATCAAGCGCGGAAGCTCGAGCGGCTGGCGGCGGCCGACCCGCGACTCATCATCGTCCGCTCGCGCGTCGACCTCGAGCTCCTCGAGCGCCGGCACCGTGAGGATCGCGACGTCGTCGGTGCGCTCCTCGGGATCGAGGGCGCGCACGCGCTCGAGGGCGATCTCGCGAACCTCGACTCGCTCTACGAGGCCGGCGTGCGCCTGGTCGGTCTCGCGCACTTCTTCGACAACGAGTTCGCGGGCTCGGCGCACGGCATCGAGAAGGGCGGCCTCACCGATCTCGGGCGGCAGCTCGTCGCCGAGGTCGAGCGTCGCGGCATGATCGTCGACCTTGCCCACGCCTCTGAAGCGACGATCCGTGACGTGCTCGCGATGGCGACCAAGCCGCCGCTGGTCTCGCACACGGGCGTGAAGGCGACGTGTCCGAGCACGCGCAACCTGTCCGACGATCAGGTCCGCGCCATCGCCGCCGCCGGCGGCGTGATCGGGATCGGCTATTGGAAAGAGGCGGTGTGCGGCACGACGCCAGCCGACGTGGTGCGCGCCATCCGCCACGTCGTCGAGCTGGTCGGCGACGAGCACGTCGCCCTCGGCTCCGACTTCGACGGCGCGGTCGCGACGCCGTTCGACGCCGCCGGCCTGCCGGCGCTGACGCAAGCGCTCCTCGATGGCGGCTTCGATGACGCGTCGATCAGGAAGATCCTGGGCGGAAACGCGGTGCGAGTGCTGAGCGTGCTGCTGGGCGGATGAGGTGGTGGATCAGGACCCTCGCCACCAACCGGTGGCCGGTGGGCGAGAGATGACCCGCGGTGACCTGATTGTAGAGTGGCGGTCCGGTGGGCGCCGCGCGGCGCATCGCCGGCAACAGGTCGATGACCGGGACGCCGAGGCTCGAGACCATCGCGCCGAGCATCTGATTGGGCAGGTCGCCGAGTGAGCCGTACACCTGCTCCTCCTCGGGCATGAGCACCACCGTGAGAGGGACATGCGCGGCGCACGCGTCGTCCCGCAGTGTCGCGACGACGCGCCGGTGGTCCGCGATCCGATCGAGCGTGAACGCGCGGGGATCGTAGATCCAGCGATACGGTCGGCTCTTGGATGAGAAAGGATGCAGCCGTCCGATCCACGAAAGCTGGGACGCCACGTGGACGCGAAAGGCGAGCTTGCTATGGCGCAGCAAGAAGTACCCCGCCTTTCCCCACGGCGACTGAGGACGGTAGCTCAAGAGTCCGTCGTCATCGACGCCGATGGTCTGACCGCTGTCGGCGCCCCACTCGACGTCGTTGCCGACGTAGACGACGAGGACTGCGTGGCGGATCGGCGCCTGTGCGTGAAGATACCGGCGAAGCGCGAGGCATTCCTGGGTCAATGAGTAGCCGCCGACGCCGACGTTGATCGCGGCGCGTTCGGTTCCCATCGCGCGACCCACCAGGTGGACGAACGTCTCTTCGGCGTTCACCTCGTTGCCGAAGACGTACGAGTCGCCGCCGAACGCGATCGGATCGTGAGGCACTGACGCAGAGTCGCGATCGGCGATGCGGTGCCCGTCGTGGTCGGTCCGGATCACTATCGGGCGTCCCGCCCAGTCGCGGATGACGCGAAGATCGGGCTTGAGAACCCAGCGCAGCTCCGGATCGGGCGCGAACAGCCCGAGCGTCGATGTCGTTTGCACGTTCTCGTCGGGCGCCGCGCGCAGCGCGAGCTCACAGGCGAGCAGCGCAACCGCGACGCTCGCCATCGCGAGCAATGCGGACCCGATGCGCGATCCGCGCGGCGCACGGGTCGCGTCCTCACCGCCGGGACGCCTCCGCTTGGCGCGGGCTGTTCGACGCACGGCCGCACGCTAATCGAGACGATTGCCGTTGATCAAATCGGAGTGGACGACCCGCCGGAAACGTGGCAGCGGAGGACGGCCATGGAATCCCGTACGGCGGACGTGTGCATCGTCGGCGCGGGGCTCGCCGGCCTCGCCGCCGCGCGACAGCTGGTGCGTGCGGGGCGCCAGGTCGTCGTCCTCGAGGCGCGCGATCGGGTCGGTGGGCGAGTGTGGAACAAGACGCTTGCCGACGGGATGGTCATCTCGGTCGGTGGCACGTGGCTCGGGCAGCGGCAGGACCGGATGTTCGCGCTCTGCGAAGAGGTCGGGCTCGAAACCTACGCGCAGTACCACGAGGGCGAGACGATCCTCCGGCTCGACGGAACGAGCCAGCGCTACAGCGGCATGGTGCCGAAGCTGAATCCGCTCGCGCTCGCCGCGCTCGGCGTCGCGTTCAAGCGGCTCGAGCGGATGGCGCGGCGGCTGCCGCTCGACGCACCGTGGGATGCGCCGGGCGCGAAGGCGATGGACGCGCGAACGCTCGGCGCGTGGATCGCGTCGCCGCTGAACGTCCCGACCGCGGCGGCGAAGGCGCTGCTCGGGGCGGCGATGACGACGCTCTTCTGCACCGACCCGGCGGCGATGTCGCTCTTGGGCGCCCTGGTGCTGGCGCGCGGCGGCGGCAGCTTCGAGTACTACACGGACACCAAGCAGACCGAGACCCATCTCATCGACGGCGGCTCGCACGGGCTTGCGACACGCCTCGCGGCGCGGCTCGGCGACGCGGTCCAGCTCTCCTCGCCGGTACGGCGGATCGCGCAGACCGCGACCCACGTCGACGTCGAGTCGGACTCCTGCACGGTGCGCGCGCGGCACGTGATCGTCGCGACGCCGCCGGTGCTCGCGGGCCACATCGAGTACGATCCGCCGTTGCCCGTCGCGCATGCGCACCTGCTGCGGTGTTGGATGCCGGGCGCGATCATCCGGGTGAACACGGTCTACGAATCACCGTTCTGGCGCGCCGACGGGCTCTCCGGTGAGACCGTGGCGCCCGAGTCGCCGGTCCCGGTCTCGCTCGATCAGTCGCCGCGCTCCGGAACGCCGGGCGTCATCTGCAGCTTCTCGTTCGGGCCGCGCGCGCTCGAGCTCGGACGGCTCGACGCGGACCGGCGTCGCGAGGTGTGGCTGCGTGCGCTCGTCGAGCGCTACGGGCCGAAGGCGGGCGCGCCGCTCGCGTACCTCGAGACCGATTGGTCGAGCGAGCGCTGGTCACTCGGCGGCATGTTCGCGGGTCTCGCGCCCGGCGTGCTCACGACCTACGGCGCCGCGGTGCGGGAGCCGGTCGGACGCATCCACTGGGCGGGCACGGAGCGGGCGACGCTGATGCACGGCCTCATGGAAGGCGCGGTGCGCTCCGGCGAGCGGACCGCGGACGAGGTGCTCGCGCTCGGGTAATGCGCGCCGCCCGCGCGATCACGGCCGGCGCGTGGCCTGATCAGTAGCCGTCGTCGCGAGATGGCTCCTGCGCCGCCGCGCAGCAATACGGTCCGTCCGCGCCCGCGCAGCAGCCGTCGTTGGTCGAGCAGCAGATCGTGCGGTCGGCGTGCGAGCAGGTGATCTCGCTCGATGAGCAGCCGCGGAACGACTCGCGCGGTCGACCGTAGTCGCGCTCCGGCCAGTCGCGATCGCCGCGCCCCGAGCAGCAGTACGGGCCGCCGCCGTTCTCGCAGCAGCCCTGCTCGAACGGGCAGCAGACCGCGTGTCCACGCGCCGAGCAGTAGTCGTAGTCCTTGGGACAGAGGCTCGAGTAGTCGCCCGACAACATCCGGATCGCGTCGATCGGCCCCGGCGGGTCCGGCCGCACGCCGCGACGGTGCGGCTGGGGCGCGCACGATCCGATCAGTACCAACACGAGCAGCAACAGCACGCCTTTTCGCATCACGGTCTCGACCTCCGTCGGTGCACCATGATGACCTGACGGTCCTCCGCGAAGGCAATACCCTGCGGGGTGCGGGGAGGCGGCGCGCTCGGGGGCATGCGCCGGCGCGCATGCCCCCGTTCGACGAGGAGCTAGTTGCAGGTACCGTACGCCGGCGTCCAGTTGGTGCCGTCCTGGTAGGCGGCGAGAAAGCCGGGCTCGTACGGCAGCACGCTCAGCCAGAAGTTCTTGTAGGTGATGAGCGCGTTCGGCATGACCTTGTTGTTGCCGCACACGAACGCCTTGATGGTGTTCTTACGCCCACGGAACGACGCGTAGGTGTTGAAGTCGATCGTCCCGGGGTTCGGCCGCTGCGCGATGTGGCAGGTGCGGCATGAGCGTGCGACGACGCTGGTGTAGAGCCCGCTTTGGGGCGCGCCCATCCAGCCGGGCGGAATGAAGCTCGGGTCGAGCGTGTTCACGCCGCCGGTCGTGAGGTGGTACCAGCCTTTGATCAGATCCGTGATCGGCTGGTGCGGCGCGCTGTGCATCACCATCAGATTGAGGGCCTTGAACGCCGGCTCCTGCTGCGCCTGCGTCAGCGTCCCATACCGGAACGTTGGCAGGTCGAACTCGCGGAAGCTCGACGCATCCGCCGTGAGCTGCGCGAGCGTGAGTGGGTTACTCGACCCGCCGTGACACACCTGGCAGAGCTCAGGCACGAACTTGACGCCTTGGCCGTCGAGATCGGCACCGTTGGCACGTGGAGTGTTCGCGACCGCTCCGGGCGCGAACACGAAGAATTTGACGATCTTGCCGGCGGCCGCCTGCCCTTCGACCTCGGAGTACTCCATCGCGACGGCGGCAACGCGGTTGGCGACATTCGCCGTTTGGGCGGTGTTGGCATTGCCGGCGCTCTGGTCCGGCGCGCCGTAGTTGGTGACGTAGCAGGCAACCTTGCCGGCATTCTCGCTGCAGTGCATGTCGCGGCCGAATCCGAGGTCGTTGAAGTTCGTATAGGTCGCCCGCGACTCACCGACGGCGATGCCGTTGGCATTGAAGCCGTTGACGGTCCACCAATCGCCGAGCTTCGTCCGTAGATTGTTGGGGTCGACCAGCGTGTAGTAGTTGCCGGCCGCGGCTGCACTGCCCGCGCCTTTGAAGGTCAGGAACGCGTTCCCCGAGGCCGGAGGGGCGAGGTTGCGGCCGATGAACGCGTCGGAGTTGCACGTGGTGTAGGGATAGGGTGGCACGACGTTGGGCACGATCGCGTTCCCGGCGTCGATGGTCTGGCTGGCGCCCGCGATGAGGTTCCCATTCGTGTCGAGCACCTCGAGCAG
>JBGPIT010000287.1:0-6515 GCA_041485125.1 Binatia bacterium
CCTGGACGGCAGTTGTCGTCTTCAGCGCCGCGACCCATCGCCCTCAGCCCCTCGACGCGCCGCCTGCGCTCGCAGCGTCGGCGGCGGTGTTCCTGGTAGCGCTCGCCGGCTGGACAACACTCGGCGACGAGGTCTGGCACCTCGATAGAAACGTGGTGGAGCATCGCGTTGGCATCTCGTCGTGGATGTCCGTTCATCGCTTCAGCGGTGGCGAGCTTCAGATTGTCATGCGGTTCACGGGGCTCAACCCGACAAGCGTGCCCTACTACCGCTTGTACGCGGTCTGTGGAGACGGGAGTCATTTCCTGATGGAGCGGGACGAAGTCGAACTCGAGCGTCTGCAGACGTTCATCGCCGCCCACACGGGCTGGCGCATGCGCGAACGCGCGTGAATTGCTGACTGACCCCTGCCAGTAGGTGCACTCGCACCGGTCTCACGTGCAGCGGCGCGATCGGACAGACACCCGTCTGCGGGTGAGCGTCAGTGCCGCACCCGGCATCAGTCGCGCGAGCTCGTTAGAGGCGTCCTCCCCACCGCTCCCAGTACGTGCGCTCACACGCGGGGAGACGTTTGGCCGGCTTGAAATCTTCGCCGCTGAAATACGCAACCGGGAGGAGCGCGGCCTGGGTGACGTGCTCGGGGACGCCGAGGATCTCGGCGGCCTCGCGCTCGTAGAAGAGATGATCCGTCGTCAGGCAGGTGCCGAGGCCGCGGGCGCGGAGCGCGAGCATGAACGACCAGACCGCCGGAAAGATCGAGCCGTAGAGCGTCGCTTGTAGGCAGACGCCCGCGGTCTCGACGCGGCCCTCGACGCAGGGGACGACGAGCACGGGCACCTCGTGCAAGTGCCGGTAGAGGTGCACTCCCGAATCCACCATGCGGACGAACTGCGGAGCGCGCTGGTCGTCGGCGGGAAACGGATTCGACGAATACGCGGTCGCGGCGAGATGCTCGGCGCCCTTGCGGTACAGCGCGGCGATGCGGCCGCGCTGCTCACGATCGGTGATCACGACGAAGTGCCACCCTTGCGCGTTCGATCCGGTCGGCGCTTGGACGGCGATGTCGATGCAGCGCTCGACGACCTCGCGCTCCACCGGCCGCGTCAGGTCGAGACGTTTCCGTACCGCGCGCGTGGTCGTGAGGAGTCGATCTACGGTCGCGACGTCGATTGCTGCGGGCATCGGGCAGTCCTCCCGCGAAGTGACTTAGCCGACATTTTCCAGATGGACGGGGCCCACCCCGTCACTGAGCGCCCGGATACCGCGCTCGTGGCCGCGAAGGCAAGGGTTTTCTCCTGTTTGGGCGGCACGCGTCCGTCCGAACGCTCGTGCCGTTCGGGTTGAGGTTTCGGTGGCCACTGGCGGTGACGCAATGAAGACCTACGTTGCGCTTGCCTGAACTTCTCGGCCAGGCGAGAACCGGCCTCCGACCGCGCAGCCCGGAAGGGGACACTCACGATGGAAAAGAGCGCAACGACGACGGACGTGTTCGAGATCATGCACACCTGCCGCGCGATGCGGCGATTGAAGCCCGATCCTGTTTCCGAGGACGTGCTCGTGCAGCTCGTCGACGCGGCAATCCACGCCCCGAGCAGCAGCAACGCGCAAAACTGGCGGTTCGTAATCGTGCGCGACCGTGAGCAGAAGCGGCGCATCGCAGAGCTGTGGCGGAGCGGTGCGGCTTGGTATCGCGACACGATCGGCGCCGCGCCGGCCCGGCCCGGCGAGGATGCCGGGCAGCGCGTGCGCTCGCAGCAGGCGCTCCAGTACCTGCTCGATCACATCGAGGACGTACCCGCTCTCGTCTTCATCGCGATCAAAAAGGACGAAGTGGTGGCGAAGGCTCTCGCGTCGCCCAAGACCATCACGGCAGCACTTCGCCATCTCGGAGTGGGAGGCACGGTCCGCCTGGTGAGGGGTGCCGGCAATGCCGCAGCGACCGGCATCCACGCGACCGCCTATCCCGCAGCGCAGAATCTCCTCCTCGCCGCACGCGCACTCGGTCTTGGCGCGGTGCTGACGACCCCGCACCTGTTCCATCCCGGACAGTACGAGAAGGTGCTCGGCTTGCCGGCGGATGTGACCCTCACCTGCTGCATTGCGGTCGGCTATCCGATGGGGCGGTTCGGGCCGGTTGCCCGTCCGGACCCGCGGTCACTCATTCATTGGGATCGCCACTCCACGTGATGTGCCGCATCGCGATCCTCGACACCGTTCGCGCAACGGGGACGGCGCTCTTCGTGTCTGCGCCCACCTCGTGCTCCAAAGACCCTCCGCATCCTCGGCGTCACCACGTGTGCGAAGGCAGCGGATTCGTAACCGTCAGTACTCGATAGCGTCCACTACCCTGCACGGCGAACCGCGCGCGCCAAGATGTCGTTGATGAGCGATTGGTAGGGTACCCCGCGTTTCGTTGCCGTCACCTTGAGTCGAGCGAGTACGTCGGGGTCGACCCGCAACGAGACAGCCTTCCGCGCTGCCCGTCCGATGGTCGGGCGTCCCACGCGACGCATACGCCGGAGCTGCTTGTCGGAGAGCTCGGGGATGTCGCTGAAATCGATGCTACGCTTCGGCATATCGCTTCTGCTCCTTTCGGCTGGCCAGCCGGGCGCTGATCACCCGTACGGCGGAGCCTCGGATGGTGTAGGCGACGACTAGCACGCGACCGCCAGTACTCGTCCCCAGACGCAACCGTCGCGCCTCGGTCGTCGAATGAAGAAGATCCTCGAACACGGTGGCAGCCTCCTTGAAGGGCACGCCGTGTTTTCCCTGGTTTCTGCGCGCCTTTCCCACATCCCATTCGAACACAGTTTATGTATACACAGAACAGGACGCCTATCGACAAAGGGGGTACGCAGGAAGCTGTCGCGGTTCCGAGAGGGAATGGCATGACGGTGTGCGGATCGTTCCCGGCTTCGATCAAGTGCTTCACGCGTCTCTTCGAGCACCTGATGTGTCGCTCGACGACGCACCGCCGCCGTGAGACGATCGTCCACGCGTGGCCGATCAGCGGTCCACCTCCCCGCGCGAACCGGATACACCGGTCGGACTGTACCGAAAGCCCATCGCGAGATTCCCGTGCTGCGTTGCGCTCGGCGCAGAGGTCATGACGGCCAGGCGGCACCAGGTCGGCTTGATTCTCACCATTGACAATCAACTCCCCTCGACTATCGTGCCCTAGTGGAGTTCGAGTGGGATGAGTGGAAAGCCCGTGACAACCTGGCCAAACACGGCGTCTCCTTCGAGCTTGCAACAGAGGCGTTCGATGATCCCCGACTCGTGCTCGCCGAAGATGCAGCACACAGTCGATCCGAGGACCGTTACTTTGCTTTCGGCCGGGTCGGCGGCGGAGTTCTGACCGTCCGCTTCGCCCTCCGGCGCGAGCGAGTCCGAATCATCGGTGCCGGATACTGGAGAAAGGGCAAGGTATTCTATGAGCAAGCGAATCGTGTACCGCGATGAACCGATCAAGATCGGCCGGCGTGTGGGGCAAGAGATCCTTCCCGGTCATGGGGGGCCACGCACAGGCGCTGGCCGGCCACCCGCTGGCAACAAGCCGATCACGCTTCGGCTGCCGCCGAGGCTCCTCGCCACCGTCCGTCGGGACGCCAAGCGAGCCGGACAGACGATTTCCGAGTTCGTAGCAGCAAAGTTGCATCGTCACGGATAGGACCGACACGCCCTCGCCGCATCGCCGACGAGGCGTTGGCTGAACAAGCGTCCAGAATATACGCATCCCCCTATTCACCGGGGCAGCGCGAAGACCTTCTCCGACTGCAGGAGCTCGGCCGCGTATGCGAGGCACGCTTGCACGTCCTCGAGTGCCAGGTGGTCGTACTGCTCCAGCACCTGCTCCTTCGTGTAGCCGCGTCCGAGCAGGTCGATGACCAGCTACCGGCCGCCTCGCCGTGAGCGATCAGGCCGAGGGTGGCCGCGGCGATGCGTCGCCGTCGACGGCGGCGAAGTCATAACCGCGCCAAGCCGGTGTTTACGCCCCGGGTGTCAGAGGGTGTTCAGACCTACGCCGGGCAGTGTTCGCGCCATAGGCGATCCCACGTCGCGACGCGTGGATCGTCGTCACCCAGCATGGCGACGATGTGCGCCCGGACGTAGGCGGCGTCGATGGCGGTGCCCTGAACGGCGACCAGTCGCTCGAGATCGACGACGTCCTTGCCTCTAAAGAAGAGTAGCTTGAAGACGCAAAGTGCCTCGACGGAGAGGAACCAGACGCCGACGCCATCGACGACGTGCCGCACGCGTGTGCGCTCGGCCTCCCAGGAGAAGTCGATGCTCGGCGTGAAGACGTCGAGGCGATAGTCGCCGAAGCGAAGCACGATCAATCCATCGCGCGTGGCAGCCTCGTGGGCCGTTGCGTCGTCCACCTCGATCGCGAGCGAGCGGAGCGCCGCGAGCACCGTGCCGAGCTCGGGCATTCGGACGAACACGTTGACGTCGACGTCATTGGTGGCGCGCGGAATGCCGTACTGGCCGTAGGCGAGGGCGCCACCGAGCGCGTACGAGATCCCATGCGCCTCCAGTGTGCGGGCAATCACGATGCCCGCCTCGAACGCGTCGTTCGGTGTAGTCACGCGGACTCTTTGGCCGCGGCACGCAAGCGTTGGAGGATCCGAACCGTACTCTCCGGAAGCGGATCACGAAATGCCAGGATGCGTGCTCGATCGGGCCGCTGGGACAGTTGTCGAGCGGCAGCACGGCATGCGGCGGCGGTAGCATGCCACCGTGCTTCGGTCGAAAGGCCGCGATACGGCTCGGCCTCGCGCGCGACCGCGGTGCGGTTGTCGGTGACCCACGGTGGCAGTCGTGACATGACGCAACTATAGCCTTCGTCGGCGTGTCTCGGGAACGGCCGAGAAGGCCGGACGCAACGTTCAACGCTGCGGACGGAGCGACCGCTGCGCGGTCGACTCAGGCTCGGCCTTCTCGGCGCCGATGCTCCCGTGCTAGCCGCCTGAAGTTTCCCGCGGCGTGCCGACCCTTGCGGATACGGTCGCGCGTGCCTCGATCACGCGTGCGGCTCGCGCCCGGCTTGCATCGCTGCCCGCGGTCGCGCGAGAAACGCTCGATGCCGCGATGGCACGCAACTGGACCTGGGCACGGCACCGAGAGCGCGTCTCGGCCACCCAGCGGTCCGTCGAGACGCGCCGCCGCGCCGTGGGCGGCTGCGACACTCGCGATCGCCGTCATGTCCCTGCCGAGCGCGCTGCACTCGCCGCGGGGGAACGACGTCATCTTGATCATCGTCGACACGCTTCGTGCTGATCACGTCGGACTGTACGGATCGGCGCGACCGACCACCCCGAACATCGACCGCTGGTTCGGCGGCGGTCAGTTGTATCTTCGTGCGTACGCGACTGCGCCGAAAACGCCACCGGCAGTGACGAGCATCTTGAGCGGGCTTCAGCCACCGGATCATGGCGTCCGTACATTTCATCAACGTCTGACGCCCCAGGTGCCGCTGGTGCCCGATTTACTACCGCCGATCTACCAAAGCGCTGCGTTCGTCTCGAACGCGGTACTGACCAACTCATCGATCGGGTTCGGTGCCCGCTTCGCGCACTACGACTCCCTCTTGCAGGCGCGCGAGCTATTCCGAGACGTGTACGAGCGCCGCGCCGCTGCGACGACCGACGCGGCGCTCGCGTGGCTCGCGCATGAGCGTGATCCGGCGCGGCCGCTCTTCCTGCTCGTGCACTACATCGATCCGCACGGGCCGTACGACGCGCCGCCGCCGTGGCTCGGCACGTTCACGCACGACGTGCCGCAGCTCGTCGACGTGCGGCAGATTCCGAAGTACCAGCGTCGTCCCGACGTCATCGACGGTTTGGCGTATGTCGACCGGTACGACGAAGAGATCGCGTTCATGGACCACGAGGTCGCGCGCTTGCTCGAAGGCTACGCGCACACACGGCCCATCGAGCGGGCGCTCGTCGTGTTTACCGCCGATCATGGCGAAACATTGCTCGACCACGAGCGGTGGTTTAAGCACGGTTACGCTCTCTACGAGGAGCTGGTGCACGTACCGCTCGTCATCCGTGGTCCCGGCGTCGAGGCCGGGCGCTCGACGGCGGTCGTCTCCTCCATCGATATCGCGCCCACGATCCTCCGTTTCGCCGACGCGTACGTTCCGCCCGCTCTCGTCGGCGCCGATCTCCGCGACCCGCACGGTCTCCCGGAGGACCGCACCGTCTTCGCCGACGCCACGTCATCGGGCTTGCACTTGCGGGCGGCGATACGCGGCACCCGCAAGTGGGTGGTCGGAGTCACGGAGGGGTCCTGCACCGTTCGGCAGCGACTGCTCTACGACCGCGTCGCTGACCCGTTGGAGCAAGCGCCTGGCGCGGTGCCGGACGACGACGACATTGCACAGACGCTCGAGGCACGCTGCCGGGCCGATCTCGAGGGCACGCTCGCACGGATCGTCCGCGACGGACAACGGACCGAACCTGCCGTCAGCGCCGCGGAGAGGAGAAGGCTCAAGGCGCTCGGTTACGTCG
>JBGPIT010000288.1:0-6515 GCA_041485125.1 Binatia bacterium
ACATCGAACTGAGCGAGATGCGTGCCGGACGAGTCGTACTTGTGGACGTCGTTCGCTCCGCCGATCGTTCCGACGTAGAGCTTGTCGGCCGCGTCGAAGACGAGCGACTGCGGCGCGTCGGCGAGTCCGCTCACGAACGTTCCGGCGAAGACGCCGGTCGAGCTGAACTTGAAGATCGCCTTCTGCGCGATGTCGGCGACGTAGAGGTTGCCGGCGTCGTCGAACGCCAGCCCCGCCGCATTCGTGCCCTGAGCGACCGAGCCCGACGGCAACGGCAGCGCCCGGACGAGCGTTCCCGTCGGCGTGAACTGCCGTACCTCGCCGTAAGTCGGCACGGAGACGAAGACGTGGCCCGACGTGTAGGCCGCCGGCGTCGGCGCGGCGTCGTCGACCCGCACCACGAACGCATCGCCGCCGCTGAATTGCGCGCTGCCGCGTACCGGCTGCGCCGCGCTGACCGTGGGGAAGTCGCTCGACATCGTCTGCCCCACCACGTACGCGTGGCCCATGCCGTCGAGCGCGATGCCGCGCCCGATCTCCTCGCCGGTGCCGCCGAGATAGCTCGAGTAGAGGAGCGCGTTCCCCGCGGCCGCGATCTTGGTGACGATCGCGGCGTCGTTGTCGTTCCCGATCCGGTTCTGCAGCGGCAGGCCGTTCACGACCGGGAAATTGTTCGAATCGGTCTGGCCGGTGACGTAGACGTTGCGATCGGCGTCCACGGCGATGCCGGTCACCTGCTCGTCGGAGCCGAGGGTGCTGCCGCCGAGGAACGCCAGGAACGTGAGCGTCCCTCCCGTCGATCCGAGCTTGGCGACGTAGCCGTCGGCGCCGCCGCGGAAGCCGGTGTTCGGCGCCGGCAGGGAGCCCGTCGCTGCCGTCGAGCTCAGGAGGTTGCTCGATACCGTCTGGCCCCCGACGTAGGCGTTGCCGTCGCCATCGCCGGCGATCGAGTTCCCGTCGTCGATGTCGCCGCTGCCGCTCAAGTACGTCGAGTAGAGGATGCCGTTCCCCGCCGCGTTGATCTTGGTGACGAAGCCGTCGCTGAAACCCCGCAGCGTGTTGTTGGGCGCGGGCAGGTTGCTCACCAGCGGAAAGTCCGGCGATTGCGTGCGCCCGGTGAGATAGGCCTCGCCATTCCGGACGGCGATCCCGCGCGCCTGGTCGCTGCCGGCGCCGCCGAGATAGATCGAGTAGTCGAGCGAGCTGCCGTTGACCGCGAGCTTCGCGACGAACGCGTCGGTACCGCCATGGAGCTGGTTGTTCATGAGCGTGCCCGCGATCGGGAAGTCGTCCGAGAAGGTGATGCCGGCGACGTAGGCACTGTGAGACCCGTCGACGGCGATCGCGAGGCCGGCGTCAGTCGACGACACGCCGCCGAGATACGTCGAGTAGAGGATCTCGTCGCCGTCGGGACCGAGCTTGGTGACGAACGCGTCGTCGCCCTGCGCGGCGTCGTTCGGCGGCGGCAGCGGGTTCACGGTCGGGAAGTCGCTCGAGTCCGTCTTGCCGGTGACGTAGACGTTTCCCGCGTCGTCGACCGCAATCGCGTTGCCTTGCTCCTGGCCGGTGTTGCCGCTGCCGCCGAGATAGGTCGAGTACACCAGCGCACCCGCCGAGTTGAGCTTCGTGACGAAAACGTCGCGATCGCCTTGGAGCGCGTCGTTCGGGTCGGGGAGGCCGCCAACCCTGGGGAACGTCGCCGAGCGCGTGTAGCCGGTGACGTAGGCGTTGCCCACCGAGTCGACGGCGATCGCGCGCCCGTCGTTGTCGGGATTCCCGCCGAGATACGTCGCGTAGGTCACGACCGGGTCGATGACGAGCGGCCGCGTCCGGTCGTACGCCCCGACCCGGAAGGCGACCCGGTCTTCCAGCTCGCGCCGCCCGAGCAGCGTGAACGCACCGTCGATCGACCGCCGTTCGCCGTCGACGTCCTGGTAGACGATCGGCTTCCGCTGCAGGACGTCGCCACCGCGCGTGTGGAGGACGAGCGTGCCGCTGTCGTCGACGCTGACGCGCTCCGCCCCCGCGTAGGCGAGGACGATCCGCCCCGGGTCGCCGCCCGGCGCGACGATCAGATCGTACTCGAGCTCGCGCTCCTTGCCGTAGACCACGGCGGAGATGCCTGGATACACGTCTTGCGAGCGCACGCCTGCGAAGTGCGGCACAGCGGTGCGCCAGCGCGCCCGGTCGCTGCCGACGAAGTAGTTGCTGCGGCTGGCGAGGGGATCGACGGCGGTGATGCGGACGCCGGTATCGGCGCCCTCGAAGCGCATACGGAGCATGGTCTCGTCGTGGCTCGATCGGAGGGCAAGCGTGAGGCTCTCCGACGTGAGCAGCATCGCGTACCCGTCGCCGCGTGCGACGAACGCGCCGTCGCCGGCCGCCTCGAATGCCAGCGGTGCCGCGGTCGCGACCGCGGGCACCATCAGGAGTAAAAGAGACAGGCGAGGAATGAGATCATGGCGCCTCCGGTCCCAGGGGCTGGCCGAACAACCGGCGACGCGGCGCGGACGTCGGCGGCGGGGCTGGGCTGGGAAACTCGATTTGTCGCCGCATGCCGCTAGCACGCTGCTGCGGGTGCGTCCATTGTCGGCCGCGCGGTGTGCTGCTTCGACAACCGCCGCTCGAGCAGCATCACGAATTGCTTCTTTCGTTGACGGTCGGCTTTCGCTGTCGCACACTGCCGCGGCAATCGCCCCCTCGTATGCGGCCGCGGTCCGCTGTCACGAGCACGACGCAGACACTGGAATAGGCAGATCGACGTGGAACAGAGAGCCGTCTTCGTCGGACGTGACACCGAGATGGCGCTGTTGCGCGCCGGTGTCGACGACGCGACACGCGGCCAGGGTCGGTTTTTTCTGCTGACGGGCGAGCCCGGAATCGGGAAGACGCGCACCGCGGAGGAGCTCGCGAGCTACGCCGTAGGCCATGCCGTCCACCCGGTCTGGGGACGCTGCTACGAGGCCGAGGGTGCGCCGCCGTTCTGGCCGTGGGTGCAGATTCTGCGCGTCGCCGTCAATCGCTCCGGCGACCGCGTCGGTGAGCTCCTCGGCGACCGGGCGCCGTACATCGCGCAGCTCGTCCCGGAGCTCGCATGGGTCGTTTCCGGTTTGGCACCGGCGCTCACGGCCGATCCCGACGACGCACGGGCTCGATTGTTCGAGAGCATCAGTGCCTTCCTTCGAAACCTCGCTGACGAGCAACCGCTGATGCTCGTCATCGATGACCTGCAGGGCGCGGATCAGGGATCCCTGGCACTGCTGCAGTTTCTGGTGCAGTCGATCTCGGACGGCGGTCGCGCGCCGCTGCTCATCGTCGCGTCGTGTCGCGCGGCGGCCGTCGCACAAGGATCGCGCCTCGATGACGCACTCGGTGCGCTCGCCGGCGGAGATGGTCGCGCATGGATACGGCTGCGCGGTCTCCGCACGGAAGAGGTCGGACGGTTCATTGGGACGCACGCCGGCGAGGAGCTTGCGCCGCGAGTGAGGGCAACGCCGTCATCACCGCCACGACAAACGTCATGGCGGTCGCGAAGGTCATTGCGCATGTCGGTGTCGCGCGGTCTAAACGCGCGCAACGCGCGGTAGCGTCACGCGGTACGAGGACGTTCCTCAGCATATTGGCGTTCTCCACGACTCCTCATGCCGCGCGATACGATCCATTCGATCGGCAGGCGCGGATCGGGCGTGTAGCTGCAGAAATACCCACGCCTGACGGTCGCGGTGAGGTGCCGGCCGAGGGCCGGGTGGACGGCGGTAATGCGATCGATCGCGGTCTTGATCCCTTTCGTCACGGCCAAACGGGCGCGTTCGACATCCGCGGGTGAGGCCGTCACAGGACCCTGATCGGCACGTGCGGCCGCACGCGAAACGGCCGCCGAGCTCGCGCGATTCGACCCCCGACGCGCCTTCACAGACGCCACCACCATCGACGCATGAATGGATTCGCCGGGATGTTGCAGCAGAGCCGCCAGATAGTGAAAGCCCTTCAAATCGCGGAGCTTGACCACTTTGTCCTCGAAGGCCACGGTCCAGTACTCGCCCTCCCGTTGGAACAGCTGACGGCGTCGCCGCACTCAATCTCCCCGAGCCCAAACCGCGGCTGCGCTGATCGTATCGTCTCGCGATATGCGATGATCCTGCCGCGGCGGCCAAGATCGCGGTGATCGTCCAATTCGAACCCATCGAAGGCGCACAACCATACATGACTGGCCCGTGAAAACCGCCGGCACAATTGTTCCGCCAACCACACGTTCCTACCGACTCGCGCACTGTGGCAAACCGCCCCATCGCCGACTCGGTGGCGTACCTAGCAATCGGGAACATCGACGGGCAACGGGCAGTCAACACGGCGGCCCATCAATCCGGCGAAAACGCGACCCCAACGGCACAATTGTGCAGTTGTATTTCACGGATGACGGTGATAGCGCGATACGATCCGATAACGTCGAGGTCCCGGATTAGCCGCACCTAGCTTTGTCGTGTCGTCATGGCTAGCGTTGCGTCGTCACACGCCGTGAATTGGTTGGATCGAGGACCGGCATTCCCAAGATAAAGAATCCAGGCCGAGCGTCGGTGCCGTCAACGTGGCGCGGGCCAGACTGCTCCAAGACGGGGCAGTGTTCCTGTCTACTTTCGTCCCGTTTCCGACCATTCTGACCGTTTCCACCGATTTTGGTTAATTCCTTGACGCACAAGGTTACCCACTAACGCGCGTGATTTTCCCCTTGGATTTGCTGCAATCGGGGCTGCATTCTCCGAGCCTTGTTGTGCGTCCAATGCCAGCCGCGCCCCAACAACAACCAGGAGGAGATCAGCCGATGTCACATTCCTTGCTCACCAGGCTCTTGGCTCGTCCAACAGTCTCGGCATTCATCATTGTCACCGTTGGGATCGGGTTCATCACCCCCGGAGTGTCCCACGCTACGAATCCGAAGGCCTGTCTAGGCACCGATCCAACGGTGGCCGGTGATCTGCTGCAGATCGCTGCGGCGCGCAATCTAATCGACACGACGGCGTGTCCGCCTACGTATTTCGATGGTACCGTGCCCGCACGCGCGCATTCCGCATACTTTGCCTGCGCCGCGAACATTATCCAGAACGCTGTCATTACCGGCAAGCTGCGCAAACAGTGTGTAACGGTCATTAGAAAGATCTACAAGGTGTCGACGCCCGGTACTCCTGTCCCCTTCGCGGGGAATTTGCCTGTCCCGTGCATCACCAAGAGTGCCAACGGGAACGTCAGCTGTCGCCTCTCGAAGGACTGTCCCGGCGGCGTCTCGTGTCCCAACTCTCTGAATTGCCTAGACGCCGCCGACACGAATTACAATGGGAAACTGGACAAGGGGGACACCGGCGGTTGTAATGCGCCGATTGTCTGCGGCAACGGCGTGCGAGAAGGGAGCGAGATGTGCGACGCGCCCGGCACCACGTGCCCCGCCGGCCAGGGATGCACTTTCTCGACCTGCCAATGTGTTCCCTGTGGTGCCTGCGATGGGCGCCAATGCCGGCTCGCGGGGACGTGCGACACGAGTGGGCAATGCGGCTCTATCGAGCCCGATGAAACGCAATGCGATGATGGCAATGCAACGACTTCGTTTGATACGTGCGTCAGCGGGGTATGCGTGGGTGCCACTTGCCCCTGTGAGGGCTTCTCTAGAGCCCCAGAATGGGGGCACAATCTCTCCTGGACTTCCGCGTTCCCGACCCAGACCTGTGATGCCAAGGATATTACCTATCCGTCGGGCAGTCGGGTCAGAGATATTAGTTTGAGTTCGGACCCCGCGCTTCCCTGTCTCAGTGGTTCCGGGTCCACATTCAAGACGTTTCTGGAGGCCGAGTTAGAGCCATTTAACGTCTGCTATATTTTGACGGAAATGGACAACTTCCAAACAGACGTGCGCACGTGCGGTACCTTTCCACCCCCACCCGAGTATCCCCACGAGGAAGGTGGAGAGATCGTGTGTCCGGCAAACGTAGCAACCCTTTCCTTCCCGTCCTGTTTAATCAGCCGTGCGGAGGCACTCGCCTGCTATCATTCCATCCAAGCGATCGTGAGCGCCCAGGGTCGTTCGCCGTGTGGTGATGTTGGTCTGAGGTAGCGCCAGCGCTTTCTCAGGCGGCGACCTGATCGCATGCCGACACGCCGCTCGCTCGATATGCTCGGGCGAGCGGCGGTCCAAATGCACAGAGCATTTGTAAGTTGGTCCAGCGGTCAAGAACTCGTAAGAAGCGAGAGATAAACCGCGCTGGGAGCCGCTGATCAACGCCGCGGTCACATGTCGGGTCCGCCGCAGCCTTTTCGGCTGATCAGCTTGCGGGGTGGTCCTTCTCGAGGATGCGCCGCAGCTCCTCGAGCAGTCGGTTCGCGACGAGACGATTGCCCTCGGCCGTGAAGTGCGTGTAGCGGTCGACGAAGAACGTCTCCTCCGGGATGAGCTCCGCGAGGTCGACGGGGATTCCGCCGCCCGCGACCACCACCTCGTCGATGACGCGCAGCGCTTGCGGGATGTTGCG
>JBGPIT010000289.1:0-6494 GCA_041485125.1 Binatia bacterium
ACGCCGACGACGGGCAGCAGGCGCACCGCGACGTTCTTGTGATGCGGCGTCGCGGCGATCGGATCGCAATCGTCGTGTGACGTGATCAGGTTCAGGCGGGGACCATTGACGAGCCGGTTGCCCTTGCCGTCGGGATACGCCTGGCCGTAGCCGTGGGGCAGGGCGACGAGACCGCGCCGCATCGACGCGTCGATCTCGATGCGCGTCACGATCCGTCCGGTGCGCGTCTCGACCGCCATCCACGCGCCATCGCGACCGCCGAGCTCGGTGAGATCGTCGGGATGGATGCGGAGCGCGCCGTCGGGATCGGTCTTCCGCCAGGCCGGGTTGCGAAAGATCTGATTGGCGTTGTGCATCCGTCGCTGCCCGGCGACGAGCGTGAAGGGGTAGGCCGGGTCGGGCGCCTCGGCGGCGGGGTCGAGCGTGCGCAGCCAATCGAGTAGCTGGGGAATCGCGAGATGGATCTTGCCGTCACGCTGCTTCACGAGCTCCCAGATCTCATCGTACTCGTGGGCGGTGAAGACGAGGCCCGAGCGGCTCGCGAGCACGCGCGCGAACAGCAGCTCGCCGAGCTCGAGGCCCTCCACTGTCGTGTCGAGCGCGCGCTGCACGGCGCGGGTGTGGTCGCCGGCGGTGCGGTGGCACGCGGCCCAGAACGGAGCGGCGGCGGCGGCGCCGTCGGGGAGTGTCGGGCCGAGCGTCCGGTAGAGCAGGACGGCGGCGATCTTGCCGAGCCGCGGATCCTCGCCGAAGAGCTGGAACGCGCGGCCCATCATCGCGGCGTGATCGGTCGCGGCGAGCGCGCGCAGCTCCGCGAGGACCGGCTCCGCCGGCAGCCTGCCCATCGCGCCGAGCACGCGCGCGTAGATCTCGGCCTCGGGTAGCGTGCCTTCGAGCGGCTCGAAGAGCGGCGCGCGGAGGTGAAAATAGTTGCGCGGCCACTCGAAGGTGAAGAGCGTGCACTCCCATTTCTCGTACTGCGACGCGGCGGGAAGGATGTAGTCGGCGAGCGCCGCGGTCTCGGTGTACGCGACGTCGACGACGACGGAGAGGTCGAGGGCGCGAAACGCTTCTTCGAAGCGGGTGGTGTCGGCCGCCGTATTGGCGGGATTGTTCGAGTCGACCCAGACGGCGCGCACGCGGCTCGGGTGATCGACCAGCACCTCGTCGGCGAAGCGATTGGTCGGCAGCAGGCCGCCGATGATCTCCTGGCCCGTCACCGACGAGCGCTCGCCGCGCGAGTTGCGGAAGAGCGGCTGGAGCCACGTGTGCAGCGCGTTGGTTCCGCGCCGGCCGAAGTTGCCGGTGAGCAGATAGAGCAGCTTCTCGAGGTAGGAGTTGAGCGTCGAGTGCCGGCTCTGCTGGATGCCGAGCTCGACGCGCACCACCATCGACGGCGCGGCGAGGATCATCTCGACCGCGCGCTCGACGTCGGCCATCGCGACACCCGCGTGCGCGACCCAGCGCTCGACGGGGGTCTCCAGCAGGGCGGCGCGCACCTCCTCGAAGCCGACGGTCCGCTCTTCTAAGAAGGCCGCCGCTTCGCCGCCGCGCTGGAGGATCATCGCGAGGATCGCGGCGAGGAGGTAGGCGTCGGTGCCGGGTCGGAGCTGCAAGTGGAGATCGGCGACGTCGGCGACCTCGGTGCGCCGCGGATCGATCACGATCATGCGCCGCGCCGGCGCCTTCTTGATCTCGTTGACGGCCTCGCGCGCCGCCTGGAAGCCGTGCGCCATCCACGGATTGCAGCCGAGGACGACGAGCAGGTCGGTGTGCTCGATGTCCTCGGCGGTGTGGCAGAGCTGCGCGCCATACATGTGGCCGTTCACCCAGAAGTCGCCGGTCTTCTCCTGCGACAGCGCGTTGAAGTGCTTGGTCGCGTCGAGTGCGTCGCGCAGCGCCGAGAAGTACGCGCCGCCGAGGTGGTTGCCCTGACCGCCGCCACCGTAGAAGGCGAACGCCTCGCCGCCGTGCTCGGCGTGCAGCGCGGTCAGCCGCGCCGCGATCTCGCTGACGGCCGTGTCCCACGAGATCGGCTCGTGCGTGCCGCCCGGCCGGCGTCGGAGCGGCGTCGTCAGGCGATCGGCGTGCGCGCCGTACCAATGCAGGCGCTGCGCCTTCTGGCAGAGGTAGCCCTGCGAGCGGCCGTTCGCGCGGTCGCCGCGCACCCGCTTGATGGCGCGGCCTTCGGTCGCAACCTCGATGCCGCAGTTCACGTAGCACAGGATGCAGGCCGTCTGCTTGAATGCTGTTTCCGCCATGGGCCCTCCGCGGGGTGTGTTAGTACAGAATCTGTACTGAACGTTCCACGCGACTCATGCAAGAGGGCAACGGCGTCTTCTTGAAGTGCTCGCCCCGATCGGCCTACACAGCCCCTAGTATGAGGGCGACGCCGTGAAACGCTTCGCGATCGCGCTGCTCTACGCTGCGGTGGGGTACGTCATCGCCGCAGTCGCCGGCTACTTTCTCGTGCAGGCGTTCTCGGGGAACCTCCACGACCGCGAGATGGAGGCGGCCATGACGGCGGTCTTCTTCACCGGGCCGATCGGAGCGGTGCTGGCCTTCGTGGCGGGTATGCTCCGGCGGCGCTGACGTTTGCGGGCGCG
The DNA here is from genome assembly GCA_041485125.1 of Binatia bacterium. Classification (GTDB taxonomy): domain Bacteria; phylum Desulfobacterota; class Binatia; order UTPRO1; family UTPRO1; genus JBGPIT01. Next base: position 2,607 of record JBGPIT010000289.1, read on the forward strand.
GAAGACGGGGCGACGATGGCTCGAGGCTTCGTCAGTCGGCGCGTGTCGGCTCAGGCAGCTCGCTCAGCCGTCGTTCGAGAAACGGACGCTCCTGTTCCTGCCGTGTGAGGGCGAGGGCACGTTCGTAGGAAGAGCGCGCCTCCGCTCTCCGCCCACGACTCCGCGTTGTGCCGTTGCGTCGAGCGCGCGCAGCGAGAGTGAGCCGGTGACGCCGCGCGCCCTCACGGTGTTGCAGAGAGCTGCGAGCGCAGCGCGTGCGCCGAAGTTGTGCATGCCGAGGCAGTCGCTACGCGTCGGTACTTCTCCTTGTCGATACGATCCGCTGCCCCGTATAGTCAGCAGGTCATGCCGATCACGGCGCTCTGGCCGCTTCTACAAGATCGGCCGGACCAACGCGGTCGGTCGTCGCGAGCGGGAGTTAGCGATTCAACTACCCGAGAAGGCCTCCGTGGTTCACTCGATCAAGACCGATGATCCAGCCGGTATCGAGGAGTACTGGCACAAGCGGTTTCAAGAGCGCCGTAAGAACGGCGAGTGGGTCGAGCTAACTTCCCAAGACATCAGCACCTTCAGACGCCGAAAGTTCATGTGACGCCGAGTGCGGCCGAATTGGACGCAGGGGATCGGAGGCGTAGCAGCTGGACAACCACGAGTGGCCGGAATGGTGGAGTTGGGAACTCGAGCTCAGCCCGCACCTCCTCAAGCGCATGGTCGACCGTGGATTCTCTGAGGTTGACCTTCGTGAGATGCTGGAAGTGGCGGATGACCATCGGAGCGATATCGTGGAAGGTCGGTGGGTCGTTGAGACCCGACACCACAGAAAGAGATGGGAGGTCATTATCGAGCCGGATGTTACAGCGAAGCTGCTGGTGGTGGTGACGGCCTATCCAATCACGAGGGGTAAGAGATGAAGGAACCGTACCTCGAGGTGACCTACCGTCACGGCCGCCCACTTGCGGCGTACCTCTATCTGCCGCGTCGTCCACGGGACAAGAGTTCTCGAACTGAGCTCGTCGCTCCAGGTTTGATCATCGATTTTCACCGCGACGGGCGACCGATCGGAATCGAGATCGCTGCGCCGGGTAAGGTGTCGCTTGCGGCTGTGAATCGGATTCTGCGTCGTCTCGGGTTGCCGCCAGCAAGAAAAGCTGACCTTGCACCACTGCTCGCGGCGTAAGCTGCGAGCGCGTCGCCTGCGCAACTTGCGGCTGGAGCGGACCGGCGGCGGAACGTATCCTCGTTGCCTCACGCCGGTGGGTGTGGGCCGCTCGGCCGCTACTTGTTACGCCGCAGCATCGTGGATCCAACGGCGCGAATCAGGAGAAGACGTGGACTTCAGCGTCGAAGAGAAGCGGGGCGTGTATCGTGCGATCTACGAACGGAGGGACGTACGAGCGCAGTTCCGGCCCGACCCGATCCCCGGCGCGCTGCTCGCCCGACTACTCTCTGCCGCTCACGCCGCGCCCTCAGTCGGCTTCATGCAGCCGTGGGACTTCATCCTCATCGACGACTCTGCGCTGCGGCACGCGATCAAGGAAATGTTCGATCGTGAGAACGCGCGTGCCGCTGCCAACTACGAGAGCGAGCGGGGTGCCTTGTATCGATCGCTGAAGCTCGAGGGAATCTTGGAGAGCGCGCTCAACCTCTGCATCACATGTGACCGTACGCGCGGCGGTCTCCACGTGCTTGGTCGCAACACGGTCGTCGACACCGATCTGTTCAGCGTTTGCTTGGCGATCCAAAACTTATGGTTGGCAGCACGTGCCGAAGGTATCGGTGTCGGTTGGGTGAGCATCCTGGATCCGCAGATGCTGGCCGAGCTGCTCGCGCTACCGGAGCACGTGTATCCCGTGGCCTATCTTTGCCTCGGACTGGTCACTGAGTTCTTGCCCGCACCCGAGCTGGAGCGAGCGGGCTGGCGCGATCGCGTGCCGCTCCGGGATCTCCTGCACCACAATCGATGGGGGACGGCGGTTCCGGAGGCGACGGTGTCCTGACGATGCGCTGCAGAGCGAAGCGCTCCCCGGCTCACGCCGGTAGCTCGCTCAGCCGTCGCTCGAGGAACCGCCGCTCCTGCTCCTGGCGCGTGAGGGCGAGGGCGCGCTGATACGAGGCGCGAGCCTCCGCCGTTTTGCCGAGCCGCCGGCACAGGTCCGCGCGTGCCGCGTGCGCGAACAGGTAGTCCGCGAGATTGCCGCGCGCCAGGATCGCGTCGATGAGGACGAGACCCGCCGCGGGGCCGTCGCGCATGGCGACTGCGACGGCGCGGTTCAGCTCGACCACGGGTGACGGCTCCGCGCGCGCCAGGACGTCGTAGAGTCCGACGATCTGCGGCCGGTCCGTCGCGGCCGCGGTAGGCGCTTGCGCATGCACGGCCGCGATCGCCGCTTGCAGCGTGTACGGACCGAACCGGCGCGACGACAATGCCCGTTTGATCAGCGCCAACCCCTCCGCGATCTGCGCTCGGTTCCAGAGTGAGCGGTCCTGGTCGTCGAGCAGGATGAGATCGCCCGACGGCGAGGTGCGCGCGACCCGCCGCGATTCGTGCAGCAGCATCAGCGCCAGAAGTCCGACGGCCTCGGGCTCGGGCAGGAGATCGATCAGCAGCCTTCCCAAGCGGATCGCCTCGCTGGAGAGATCGGGCCGCGTCAGCGACTCGCCCGACGACGCCGAGTAGCCCTCGTTGAAGACGAGGTAGACCACCTGGAGGACGGTATCGAGCCGGTCCGGAAGCTCGGCCCGCGACGGCACCTGCCTGATCGATGCCAAGGATCTCGACGAGGCGATCGCGATCGCCGCGCGGATTCCAATGGCGCGTCGTGGCACCGTCGAGGTGCGGCCGGTCATCGAGATCGCAGGGCTGCCGGCGCCTACGGAGAAATGAGGAGAGAGACGATGCGATTCATGGTGGTAGTCAAAGCCGACAAGAATTCGGAGGCGGGCGTCATGCCGAGCGAGACGCTCCTTGCCGAGATGGGAAAGTACAACGAGGAGCTGATGAAGGCGGGCGTGCTGCTGGCGGCCGAGGGACTCCAGCCGAGCTCGAAGGGCGCGCGCGTCAAGTTCTCGGGGAAGCAGCGGACGGTGGTCGACGGGCCGTTCGCCGAATCCAAAGAGCTGATCGCCGGCTTCTGGATGTTCCAGGTGAGCTCGAAGGAAGAGGCGATCGAATGGGTCAAGCGCTGGCCCAATCCGATGGAGGGGGAGTCCGAGATCGAGATCCGTCAGGTGTTCGAGCTGTCGGACTTCGCTCCCAGCGAGGCCATCGAACGCGAGGCTGAGATGAGAGACCAGCTCGCGAGCAAGAAGTGAAGTGAACTCGTACCAAAGGAGTGTGCGATGCAAGTCAACACGTATCTGTTCTTCGACGGCAGCTGTGGTCCGGCGTTCAAATTCTACGAGCAGTGTTTCGGCGGCAAGATCGAGATGATGATGACCTACGGCGAGTCGCCGACGCCCGACCAAACACCGCCCGGATGGCGGGACAAGATCATGCATGTCCGCCTCGCCGTCGGTAACGGCATCTTGATGGGCTCCGACGCCCCGCCCGAGCGCTACCAGGCGAAGCAGGGATTCTCCGTATCGCTGAGCGTCGACACGCCGGCGGAGGCGGACCGCGTCTTCAACGCGCTCGCGGAAAGCGGGACGGTGCGGATGCCGCTCGAGAAGACCTTCTGGGCGACCCGCTTCGGGATGGTCGTCGATCGCTTCGGCGTGCCCTGGATGGTCAACTGCGAGTGAGCGCCAGGCGCGGCGACGCCGTGCGGTCAACCGCCGGCGTTCGCCGCGGACCGGTGAACGTCAGCTGATCCGCACCAGCTGCTTGCCGAGATTGCCGCCGGTGAAGAGATTGCGGAACGCTTTGGGCGTCTGCTCGAGGCCCTCGGC
>JBGPIT010000290.1:0-6451 GCA_041485125.1 Binatia bacterium
CCGCAGACGCCACGCCGTCCCGAGAAAGCCGGCCGCGGGAAGGCTCCAGATCAACGCTTGGACCGGGAGGTACCACGCCTCCGCCTGACTCTCGGCCCGTTCCGCGAGACCATCCATGTCTCGTTTCGCCGATCCAGCCGCGGTCGCTTCACGCTGCCTCGAATCGCCGTCACCGTTGGTCACGACGTCATGCAGCAGCACGGGAATCCGTTCGGGACGCGGCTCCGCATGCGGCCAGCCGTCTTCGAGCAACCGCGCCGACTCCGCAACGAGAAATCGACGACTGCCGAGCATCAGCAAGGCCCAGAACAGGAGCGCCACGACGACGGTCACCAGGCCGTCCGTGGCCGCGCCGAGGAGCTGCAGAGACGTGTGGAACAGGCTGCCGAAAACGACTGCCCACAGCCCGGCCGTCCAGAATACACTCATACGGACCGCTAACGGGATGATTGCGGCGCGCCACGCCATCGACGTCTCCTACGTCGGCCGCGCGGGCCGACGGGCTCTTCGTCGGATCGAGCGCAACGCAGTCACCATTGCGACGATCGCCAGCCACTGCGCGATCGCGAGCGCCGAAGCCGCAAGCAACGAACGCAGCTCCGGGTCGGCGTCGCTCAGGAGGACGGCAGCACACACGATCGCAACGATCGCGTTCGCCCATCGCAAGACCAACGGGATCCGTGCCTGCATCCAGGCGCCCGCCTCGGCGACGCTCTCTCCCCACGGCAGCGAAATCGCTGTGAATAGGTAGGAAGGAATGCCGGGGCGCGCGCCGGGCTCGGCGCCGGGCTGGTGGCGTTTCGCTACCGGCTCGTCAGCCCGTCCGGCTCGCGGCCCCGGCTCGCGTGAATCGCCGGTTCTCACCGTGGGCTCGCCACCTTCTTTTCCGGGCGGCTTTCGTTTCCGCGTCCCGTCGCCGCCGCCAGTGTCCGGCACGCCGCGATTCAGGGCCGGAAGGGCGAACAGCACGAGGAACGCCAACAGCACGGCGGCAAGAAGGCCCGGCATGCCCAGCGTCGCGACCCAGAGCACGGCGAGCACGGCAACGCCGATCGATACGACCGAGGCGAGCAGCATCCCGCGGCTGCCGATGCCGACGAGCGCGAGGACGCCAATGCCCCACGGCGCCCAGCGCACCCACTCGGCCGGCACGATGTGCTCCATGTTGACGCTATCGCGGCCCAACAGCAGCGCCATAGCGGCCACGATGGAGGCAATCACCCAATCAACAATCCGCCCCCGCGCCAGAATGAGATACGTAACTATGCAGAACACGGGCAGCGCCGGCCGCCAATCGACGCCGGCAGACAACGCCGCACCAAGAACACGCGTCGCCCACCATACGCTGAACACCAGCGCGATGAGATACATCGCGACCCAATACGCGGGACGGCGCTTCATCGAGATACGCCCCATACAGACTCATGGTCTCGCCGCGCAAGCACTCACACGGTTGCGCCGCGTCTCCAACTCTGCGATGTACGCCGCTCTCATCGAGCGTCGAAAGCACTGCACGCCATTGACCACACAAACGCTCCCTTCGTCACCGCTGGTCGACGGACAACTGTACGGCCGCACGACGTCGGGCTCACACGAGCTCGTCGGTGTCGTGGCACAGGAGGGTGACGAGCATCGTCCTTACCTCGTGCACGTCGAACGATCGACGACGTACATTGCGTTCTGGCACCCGTATTTCGAGTGCCTCACGATCTATCGTGGCCCCGCGTGCGCCGACGTCGAAACGGCGCGATCGGTGCTCTCCCCGTTCCCCAGTCATTCCGCTCTGCACACACGCGACGTGCGCCGCTTCATCGCGACCGTACGGAACGGTCCTCTGTACCAATTTCACGCCCTGCGAGACCCGGACAAATGCGCGTACACGATCGAGGAAAACGGGGGCCGTTGCTCGCTGTCGCTCGACGACGCCTACGTCCGGCATCTGTGGTCGAGCCTCTCGCGCATCGATGACGTCACCCTCTTTCTCAACCCGCCACTCCTCGACGCATTTCGATCGCGTGATCTGAAGCTGCCATTCGCTGCCCTGATGGCGGCGTACGCTCAGAGCGGCAATGCGCTGCGAACGAGCATCGTTCGTATGCTCAGCGTGTACCACGAGGAACCGGCGTTGCTCTTCCTCGCCGGGCTTCTTCAGCAAAGCGCGGCGCGCGGATTGTGGAGAGACGCTCTCGACTCCCTGCGGGGAAAGACCAATCCGGCAGTCGTGGAACGGCTGGTTGCTTTCGCGGCGTCGTCGACGGGCGAGCACAAGATCGCGGCGCTTCGGTGCCTGGCGGGCCGCGACGGCGTGCGCGTTCGGAGTGTCGTGCTCTCCGCGCTCGCGGACCCCGATCCATCCGTGCGAAGCCTTGCCGCTCGGTTGGCGATCAACCTCGTCGACCGGGAGATCGTGAGATCGGTCTATGCACTCCTGCAGTCGGACAACAGCACGCGGGTGCAGCGCGCGGCGCGCACGTTCTTTCGCCAGATCGTTCGTACGACTCCGGCACCCGCAACGCCTCCGTAGCCGACCGCGACCCGATGGATCTCGGCGTCGACGTTTTTGCTGAGCCCTCGGCCCGTCTCCGCGCCATGCTCGCCTAGTTTCGAGCCAAGCACATCGCGGCGCGCTCGCCACGAGTGCTCCTCTTCGCCGCCCCGTGGACACCGAATACGACGTTTTCGTCAGCTATAGCCACCGTCATCCGAGGGTGCGCGAGCCGTTCGTGACGCGCGCGGCGCGTCCCTCACTCGCCTGGACCACCGTGGTCGTTCCGGTCGCGCGGCCCATGCTTGGGATGATCGTTCGGCGCCTCGCGCGGCGGCGGCTTCTCGACCTTCGGAGGCGGGGCCGCACGCTCCATCTGCCGTTCGCGCTGATGCTCCGCACGGTCGATTCGCGGCGCGGCGCCGTCACCGCCGCTGCCACCGCGGTTCATCCGCTCGGGCGCGTCGTTGTGTTGCTGCGGCGGCGGCATCGCCGGACGGCGTTGCTCGACGTCGGGCCTACGCTCTCGCGTCGGGCGCTCGGGTGCCGGCGGCGCCTGACGCTCGCGGCTTTGGATGCCACGCTCGCGACTTCTCGGGTTGCCGTGCTCTTCCATCACCGGCGGCGCGGCCGGCGGCGGCACGGCTTGTCGGCCGCGTCCTTCACCGCCGCGATCACGGCCGCGATTGCGAGTGTCGGGCCGCTCTTGGATCTGCGGCGCCGGCGGCGGCGGCTCGGGCGGTTTACCACCCCCGATCTCGCCGCGCCCACGCTCCCGGCGATTGCCGCGCTCCTCCGGCGGCGCTGGCGGCGCCGCCGGCTGTGGCGCTTCGGGGCGACCGTGTTCGCCGGTCGCGCGTTCGGGGTGTCGCGCATTGCCGCGCTCGTCGCCCGGTGACACCGGCTTCGCCTCGTCGCGTCCGCGACGATCATTCGGACGGGCGTTGCCGCGATCGTCGACGGGCGGCGGTACCTCGATCCGACCGCGATCGTTGCCGCGGCCGGGCTCCTTGCGCACGTCGTGGTTCTCGCGGCCCGGCGGAGGCGGCGGCTCGTTCGGGCCGTGTCCGACGTCCGGCCGGCCGCGGTCTTTCCCGCGCGCTCGATCCTCGCCGATCGCGCCCGGTGCGACGGCGCCCGGCGCGACGCCCTGCCCTTCGCGAGCGCCTTCCGCGCCGCGATCACGTGATCCTCGCTGGCGCGCTTGCGGCGGAAGGATACGCGGCGGCTGATCGGGGCGCGCCGCGTGATCCGGCTGGAGACCCGCCGCCCGCAGTCGGGGCGCGACGTTTTGCGGCGGTCGCGTCGCGACGACGCCGCGGCGCTGGACCTGCTCGGACGGGCGACGCCCGCGTCCTTCGCGTGGACTGAGGCTCGTCGCGACCGGTTTCACGCCGAGCTGGCCGCGTACGATGGTCAGGTCCCGCGCCCGGTCGGGAGCCAACCGAATCTGATTGCCGCGGCCGCGGCCGAAGTGGTCGCGATCGACGCCGATCACCGCATTCCGCACCTCGGAGTTCTGGAAGCGCGTGATGTTCCGAACGTTCACGATCGTGGTGTTGCTCACGACGACGTTGTTCACGTAGCGGCGACCGCCCCAACCGCCCCAGTACGGACGTCCGACGAATGCCGGCGGTCCCCACCACGGCAGCACCGGCTCGCCGAATCCGAGCGCGACCCAGCTCAACCCCGGCATGCCGACACTCACCGAGACGCCGCCGTGGCGCGAGCCGAAGAACGCGACGAGCGCCGGTGCGTACACCGGCGCGACGACGACGGGACCCGGCGCCCAGCCCCACCGGTCGCGCACCCGGCACCAACGCCCGTAGTGGTACGGAGCCCACCCCCACGGCGCGTCGTCGACCCAAGTCCACTCGTAGTACGGATCCCACACCCAGCGCCCGGTGCTGTACGGCGCCCAGTCCGCGGGAGTGTCACGCGGGATCCAGACGTGCCCGTATTGCGGCTCGTCGTCCCAGTCACCGTACGCGTCGAGATCGTCGACGCCGGCGAGCGCCGGCGGAACGTATTGCGCGCTCCGCGGACGTTCAGGCCGGCCGCCCGTACGGTCGTAATTCCAGCGGTCCCACGCGTCCTCCGCGGGTGCCGCGCTGATGGCGACGCGCGCGGTCTCGGTGCCTGCGAGCACGACTTGCTGATCGGCGGGAACGTCGCTGCGCTCGCCGCCGGCGGGGATCATGGTCGCGACCCCGCCGCGGTGGGTGGTGAACGTCGTCCCATCGTCGCCGACGTCGACGCGGTAGTACCCGGGACGATCGACGATGAACGCGCCGCTCGGCGTGTCGATCTCGATCTCCTGCCCCGCCGGCAAGTCTTTGACGTCGACGGCAGAGTGGCCGGACGTCACCTCGAGTTGGAGAAACCCGGTCTCGAGCGACGCGATCCCGAGCTGCGTGTCCGATCCGGCCCGGACGAACGCGCGCGCGCCGATCTCGATCTCGAGGTTCGCCCCGTCAGGCGCGTAGAGATCGTCACCCGCCGCCAGCGCCGTATTCACCTGCGCGGGCGTCCAATCCTCGGCGCCCGTGCGCCAGAAGGAAACCTCGCCGTCGATGAACGCGAGCCGCGGCGGCGTCGCCCCGACGGCCCGCGCCGCCTGCGCGTCCGCGTTCCGCGGCGCCGCGCCGACAGCGGCGGCGAGCGCGACGGCGATGAGCACGATTCTGACGACGAGACGGCGCGATGACATGGGCATTCCTGTCCTCCAAGACTGTGACACGTGTGAACCGTTGCGACTCGATCGTAGGCTCCAAACGCCGCGCGGGGTCTTCGGTTGCGATCGCGCCGACGTCGGTGCCACGAGGGTGAACGAGCAGGTTGCCGACTCGCTCCCTAGTCCGCCCGCTGGGCGGGAGTTAGTCAACCGCCCCGGTCGCCACCGTCCGGGAGGCGCTCCCGCAGCAGCGGGCAGCGGCCGAGCTCAGGCCTGACCACGTCCTGACCGCGTGAAGCGTTACGCGGCTCGACCGTGGCCCGCCGCCACTCGAAGGACCGCGTCTCGCGAAGGGCGACCTCGTCTCGGCACCACCTGGGGTCCTGGAACTCTCAGGCCCGCACGCTCGGCATCGCGCCAGGCAAACAGCGAATCGCGGATGTGCCGCGCGTGGAGACCGAGGGTGACGCAGATGTTCTCGAATGAGAACATCGGTTCCGGATCACGGCTCGCGAACCATTCTTCTGCGTCCGCGTACAATCGCTGATTGCGGTGATCGCTCGCGAGGACATGACCTTCGAAGTAGCGCAGCGCGTCCTTGAGGACGGCGGCCATCAGCCGTTTCTCAGGAGCGCTCGCCGACACCTCCTCGACCAACATCTGAAGGTGAACGACGCGATCGGCGATTGGGATCAGCTCTTCCGAAGTGTAACGATCGCTCATGGTTGGATCCTCCGCAGTCAACTGAGCAAACGTCGCGCCAGACTCGCATGAACAAGACATGCGCGTCCGGGTGGAGCGCATGATCCTGGCGTGCTGTACGAACTGCGGGTACCGAACTAGATTTCAGCGTGGTGTTGGGGAGCCAAGATCGGGAGAGCGTGACCGAGCGATGTATTCTCACGGTCAACGCGGGCTCTTCGAGCCTGAAGCTCGCCGTGTTCACGGCCGCGCGCCCAGTGCGGCGACTGCTATCCGGCGCGGTGACCCGCATCGGTCTTCCAGGGGCCACGCTGGCGATCGCGACGGGATCGCAACCTCCCGCCGTGCATGGGCTCGACGTTGCTGATCATTCGAGCGCGCTCGACGCGATGCTCCCGCAGCTCGAGCCGTACGGCGGGCTCGCCCGCGTCGCGGCTGTCGGGCACCGCATCGTACACGGCGGACCGCTCTACGACCGCGCTCGACTCATGACACCAGAGGTTGTCGCCGAGCTTCGGCGGTTGAGCGCCCTCGATCCGGACCACCTGCCGGCGGAGCTGGCGATCGTCGAAGCGATGAGCTCCCGCGCG
>JBGPIT010000291.1:0-6446 GCA_041485125.1 Binatia bacterium
GGGAGGCCGTCGACACCTTCTTCGACTACTACGCGAAGGACTGGGAGCTCGACATGCCGCTCTGGAACAACAAGATCTTCCGGCCGGTGCCCGTCCTGGCGGAAGGCGACGGCGACATCGCGCGCTTCCGGCGCTGGTACAAGCAGTTCTACTCGGAGGACGTGCCGGTCGACTTCGAGACGCCGAAGGTGAGCGCGTGAAGGCGGCGCGCTGAGACCGTCGATGCTCGTCTTCGATCGCTTCTACATCGGCGGTGAGTGGGTGAAGCCGGACGGCTCCGGCACCTTCGACGTCCACAACGCGTCGACCGAAGCGCTGATGGGCCGCATCCCCGACGGCAGCCCCGCCGACGTCGACCGCGCCGTCGCCGCCGCGCGTGGCGCGCTCGAGAGCTGGGCGGCGACAGACGCGACGAAGCGCGGCGAGTACCTGCGCCGCATCTCGCAAGGGTTGCTCGCGCGCCAGCACGAGCTGGTCGAGATCATCATCGACGAGCTCGGCGCACCGCGGCCGATGACGTCGCAGTACATGGTCGCGTTTCCCGCCTCGACGCTCGCCTTCTACGCCGATCTCGTGAAGACGTTCGCGTTCGAGGAGCGCATCGGCAACTCGGTGATCGTGCGCGAGCCGGTTGGTGTGGTCGGTGCGATCACGCCGTGGAACTATCCCTTGCACCAGATCGTCGCGAAGGTCGGGCCGGCGCTCGCGGCCGGGTGCACCATGGTCGTGAAGCCGAGCGAGGTGGTGCCGCTCTCGTGCTTCGTCTTCGCCGAGATCGTCCACGACGCCGGCCTGCCGCCGGGCGTGTTCAACTTCCTCACCGGCTCCGGACCGGTCGTCGGCGAGGCGATCGCCGCGCATCCCGACGTCGACATGGTGACGTTCACGGGTTCGACGCGCGCCGGCCGCCGCGTCGCGGAGCTCGCCGCGCGGACGGTGAAGAAGGTCTCGCTCGAGCTCGGCGGCAAGGCCGCGAACGTCATCCTCGACGACGCCGATTTCGAGAAGGCCGTCCGCACCGGCGTCGGCTACAGCTACATCAACTCCGGCCAGACCTGCGCGGCGTGGACGCGCATGCTCGTGCCACGCCAGCGTCACGACGAGGCGGTGCGCATCGCCAAGGACGAGGCCGAGAAGGTGACGGTCGGCGACCCGAAGGTCGGCACCGCGCGGCTCGGCCCGGTGGTCTCGGCGACGCAGCGCGACCGCGTGCGCGACTACATCCGAAAGGGCGTCGCCGAGGGCGCCGACCTCGTGACCGGCGGCGCCGCGCCGCCGCCCGGCCTCGAGCGCGGCTACTACGTGCGGCCGACCGTCTTCGCCAACGTCCGGAGCGCGATGACGATCGCGCAGGAAGAGATCTTCGGCCCGGTCCTCTGCATCCTCCCATACGACGGCGAGGTGGACGCGATCCGGATCGCGAACGACACGATCTACGGCCTCGGCGGCGCGGTGTGGAGCGGCGACGTCGAGCGCGCGAAGCGCGTGGCGCGCCGCATTCGCAGTGGCCAGCTCGACATCAACGGCGCGCCGTTCAATCCGATCGCGCCCTTCGGCGGCACCAAGCAATCCGGCGTCGGGCGCGAGCTCGGACGCTATGGTCTCGAAGAGTACCTGGAGCCGAAGGCGCTGCAGGTCGGGATGGAGCCGGTGCCCTTCGTCGTGCCCGGTGCATGACGGCGCCGACAGCGAGGAGATCTCCCCCATGACGCGCATCCCACTCCCACCGTTCCCGAACGGATGGTTCAGCCTCTGCTACGCCGACGAGGTCAGCGTCGGCGCGTTGCGCTCGGTGCACGCGCTCGGCCGCGACTTCGTCGTCTTTCGTGGCGAGGACGGCAAGGCGCGCGCGCTCGACGCGTACTGCGCCCACCTCGGCGCGCATCTCGGTTACGGCGGCACGGTCGTCGGCTCGAGCGTGCGCTGTCCGTTTCACGCCTGGTGCTGGGACGGCGACAGCGGCCGCTGCACCGAGATCCCCTACGCCAAGAAGATCCCGCCGAAAGCGACGATGCGGGTGTGGCCGATGCTCGAGCAGAACGATCTGCTCTACGTCTACCACCACGTCGACGGCGCCGCGCCGGACTGGGAGCCCGATCGCATCCCGGAGATCGGCACCTCCGACTACTATCGGTACGACGCCCGCGAGTGGATCATCCGCTCGCACCCGCAAGAGGTGATGGAAAACGGCGTCGACTACGCGCACTTCGTGACGCTCCACAAATGGGAGACCGTCAGCATGCGCTGGAAGCCCGAGGGCGTACGCTACGTGCTCGAGATCGACGTCGACACCGAGGCCGAGCAGCAGGCCGCGACGGCCTCCAACGCGACCCAGGTGAACTCCTACAACTCCGGACCCGGCTTTCTGTTCACCCGCGTCCGCGGCCCGATGAACGGCATCGCGATGAACATGCTGACGCCGCTCGACCCCGAGCGCCTGCGCGTGCAGCACGCCTACTACGCGCACAAGAGCGTCGATCCGCAGATCGTGAAGGCGTTCTTCGATGCCTACGAGGCCGACTGGCACCTCGACTTCCCGATCTGGGAGAACAAGATCCACCGCCCGCGTCCGGTGCTGACCGAAGGCGAGGGCGACGTGCCGCGCTTCCGCCGCTGGTACCGTCAGTTCTACACCGACGCCCAGCTCGCGGCGGCGCAAGCGAGCGAGGCGGAGGTCCAGTCGTCGCCCGCGTGAGGACGATCTGAGCAGTGTGGCTCGCGCTCCGCGGCGCGGCGCCTCACCACAGCAGCGCGACCTCGTAGCGCGCGATGTGGCGGTCGTTCGTCACCAACGTGAGCTCTTCGACCTGCGCTTGCGCGACCAGCATCCGGTCGAACGGATCTTGGTGATGCGCCGGAAGCCGCGCGGCGTGCTCGGCGTGCGCAAACGAAATCGCCAGCTTCTCGAACCCGCTCGATTCGACGCCGGCCTCGATCGTGCCGGGATATACCAGGCGTCCGAGCGCCGACTTGATGGCCGCTTCCCACGCCGTCGCTGCGCTGACGAAGACGACCGCGGCGCCGGCGATCGCTGCGCGAGCGGCCTTGGGGAGCCGGCGGTCGTTCGCCCGCCACCAGAGAAATGCCTGGGTGTCGAGCAGCAGTCTCACGAGCGCCCCGCGAAGGCATCGCGCAGGCGCTTCGGGAGCGGCGAGTCGAAGTCTTTCGAGACCCGGACCCGACCCTCCCAGCCGCCGGGCTTGCGAGGCGTCCGCGTCTCCCGCAGCGGGACGAGCTTCGCACGCGGCGTGCCTGCCTTGGCGATGATGATTTCCTCTCCCGCGGCCGCGCGGTCGACGAGCTTCGAAAGCGCTGTCTTGGCGGCATAGAGGTTGTAGATTCGTCTCGTCATGAGGCCCCGCCACGAGTTGGTCGAGCTTGACCAAGTCTACGAGCATTGCGTGACTTGATCAAGATCTTGCCCCATGACTAGAAAGGACTCCGAATGCGCCTCGGATTGATGCTCGGCTACTGGATGCCCGACCCGTGGGATCCGACGGAGCTCGTCCTGGAAGCGGAGCGCCTCGGCTACGACTCGGCGTGGACGGCCGAGGCGTACGGCTCCGACGTGTTCTCGCCGCTGTGCTGGATCGGCGCGCGGACGACGCGCATCAAGCTCGGGACCGGGATCATGCAGATGGCGGCGCGCACGCCCGCGTGCGTCGCGATGACCGCGGCGACGATCGACCATCTCTCCGGCGGGCGACTCATCCTCGGCGTCGGCGTCTCCGGGCCGCAGGTCGTCGAAGGCTGGTACGGCGAGCCCTTTCCGCGGCCGCTCGAGCGCACCCGCGAGTTCATTGCGCTGGTGCGAATGATGCTCCGCCGCGAGGGTCCCGTCACCTTCGACGGCAAGCACTACCAGCTGCCCTATCCGGGCGGCGCCGGCCTCGGGAAGCCGCTGAAGCTCATCGTGCGGCCGCGTCGCGCCGACATTCCGATCTACATGGGCGCCGAAGGACCGAAGAACGTCGCGCTTGCGACCGAGATCGCCGACGGCTGGCTGCCGCTCTTCTACTCGCCGTTTCGCAACGACGTCTACGCCGAGTCGCTGCGCGGCGTGCGGCCCGGCTTCGAGATCGCGTGCCCGGTCACGGTCGTCGTCAGCGACGACCTCGCGCAAGCCCTCTTGCCGATCAAGTGGATGCTTGCGTTCTACATCGGCGGCATGGGCGCGGCGGCGAAGAACTTCCACCTGAACTTGATCGGGCGGCTCGGCTTCGAAGGTCCCGCGCGCGAGGTGCAACGACTCTTCCTCGCCGGCGACCGAGCCGCCGCGGCGGCGGCCGTGCCCGACGCGCTCGCCGACGAGATCTCGCTCGCCGGACCGCCCGAACGCATCCGCGATCGACTGCAAGCGTGGAAGGCGAGCCCGGTCACGACCATCCTCGCCGGCACGCGCGATCCCCAAGCGCTCCGCCTCCTCGCCGAAGCCGCGCTCTGATAGGAGGAAACCAATGGAACGCGTGAGAGACTTCGTGAACTACGCGATCAAGTTCGAGCAGGCCTACGCCGGCGGTGATTGGTCGCTGATCGCGCCCTGCTTCACGGAAGACGCGGCCTACGTCGTCTCGGGCTCCGAGTCGTTCGCCGGCACACACCAGGGGCGCGCCGCGATCCTCGCCTACTTCGCGGGCGTGACGCAGGCGTTCGACAAGCGCTTCGACTCGCGTGAGGTGCTCGTCATCGACGGTCCAAAGGAACGGGACGGCGCGATGTGGATGCGGTGGGCGACCATCTATCGCCTCACGGGCGCGCCCGACCTCCGCATGGAGGGCGAATCGACGGCGTTCTTCGACGGCGCGCGGATGCGCCGGCTCGAGGACTGGATCCCGCCCGAGTACGCCGCCGCGACGACAGCGTACATGTCCGAGCACGGCGCGAAGCTCCGCTAGCTCTTCACCAAACGGGCCGGCATCGCCGTCGCCCATCGACGCGAAGAACCCATGAGGGTTTCTCAACGACGTTGGCAGCGGTATGGTCCACCCCGGAATCCGAGGACACCCGCAGTGTTCGACTATACCGACGCCGGCGTTCAGGTCCGTGACGACCTGAAGGAAGCGCACCGCTCCTTGTGGGACCACGTCGCGTCGCCCGGCGCGTGGTGGACGGGCGCCGAGCGGGTCGCGATCGCCGCCGAGGCCCGTCATGCGCTGCGCTGCGAGCTCTGTCGGCGGCGCAAAGCCGCGCTCTCTCCACGCGGCGTCGCCGGTGAGCACGACACGGTCGGCGCGCTTCCGGCGGCTGTCGTCGAGGTCATCCACCGGGTGCGTACCGATCCGGGGCGCCTGTCGCGCGCCTGGTTCGACGAGGTGATCGATCGGGGACTCACCGTTCCGATGTACGTCGAGACGCTCGCTGTCCTGGTGCACGTGACGGGTGTCGACTACTTCGCGAGGTCGCTCGGGGTGGCGCCGGAAGCGTTGCCCGAGCCCCGGCCAGGCGAGCCGTCGCGCTATCTTCCGCCCTCGGCGAAAGCGGGCACCGCGTGGGTGCCGATGATCGCCCCCGAGGATGCGGTCGGCCCGGAGGCGGATCTCTACGGCGATGCCCCGCTCGTCCCGAACATCGTGCGCGCGCTGAGCGTCGTGCCGAGCGAGTCGCGCGCCATGCAGCGCTCGACGGAGTCGCACTACTTCCCGGTGGCGCAGATCGCGGATCCCACCGCCCGTCGTGCGCTCGACCGGATGCAGATCGAGCTGGTCGCGGCGCGCGTGTCGGCGCTGAACCAATGCTTCTATTGAACGGCGTCGCACGCGACACTGCTCCGTGCGAGCAGTCAGATGGCCGGCACCGAGGTAGATCTCAGCGCCGTCAACGGCGCCGGGAACGCCGACCGCGGCGTAGCGCACGGTGCGGAGCTCCTCGCCTTCACCGCGGCGGTCATGGGCGACGACGATGAGCTTCTGGCGCGCGAGCGGGCGGCGCTCCGCGCGGTGCTGTCGCCCGAGTGCTTCGTCGACGCCGCCGCGATCGTCGCGGCGTTCAACGTCGTCGACCGCATCGCGGACGCGACCGGGATCCCGCTCGACGATGTGATGCTCGCGATGAGCGGCGACGTCCCGACCCGTCTCGACCTCGGCCGCTTCGCATCGTCGGCCAACACGCCGAACGCGCCGCGCTGACGCGTACGGCGCCCGCCGCTGGCGCGGCCCGTTAGAGCGTCACCGCGGCGAGCCACTCGACGAGCGGCACGGCGCGCCTCGTCTGTGTGACGATCCAGTCGACCAGGTCGCGCGAGACGAGGAGCCGGCGCGGCGGATCGGGGAACGTGACGATCAGGCCTTTGCGCTTCAACAGATCGCCGCGCGGATGGTCGGGGTCGAGCCCGCGCGGGACGCGCTGGAGCGCGTCGTGCGAGCCGACGCCGAAGCCCGCGCGCGTCAGCTTGCGGAGCAACGTCGAGAGCTCGCCGCCGCGACGCTCGTCGACGACGGCCTCGCGAA
>JBGPIT010000292.1:0-6436 GCA_041485125.1 Binatia bacterium
CTGCGCATCGACGTCGGCACCGAGACGCCGGCGATCTTCGCCAAGGGCCTGCGCAACCCGTACCGCTTCAGCTTCGATCGTCTCACCGGCGACCTCTACATCGCCGACGTCGGCCAGAACCTTTGGGAGGAGGTCGACGTGCAGTCGGCGCCGCTCACCAGCGGCCTGAATTACGGCTGGGACATCTTCGAGGGCAATCACTGCTTCGAGCCGGAGCCCCTCTTCCCCGACTGCTCGACGCCACCGCCGGACACCACGTTCCCGGTGCTCGAGTACTGTCACGGGCAGAGCGATCTCGAATGCGACGACCACCCACGCGGCTGCTCGATCACCGGCGGCAACGTCTACCGCGGCTGCCGCATGCCGGACCTGCACGGCAATTATTTCTACTCCGACTTCTGCGGGGCCTTCATCCGGACCTTCCAGGGCGTGAGCGGCGGCGCGGCGCAGAACATCGTCGATCGCACCAGCGACGTGCAGTTCACCGGGGGTGACTCGATCGCGAGCGTCGTCGCCTTCGGTGAGGACGCGCGCGGCGAGATCTACATCGTCGACCACGGCAGTGGCGGCTTCGACGGCCGCGTATTCAAGATCGTCCCCGGTAGCTGAGCTGCGGCGAGCGATACCTACGCGCTGGCGCCGCCCGGGGTGACCGGGCGGCGCCGCGCCGTCACCCGCGCAACGAGCGTGGCTGGGTTCTGCGGCGCGCGCGCTACGCGGGACGGGCGCGACGCTGGTCCCAGCCGTCCCAGTAGGTCACGTCTTGCACAGGCTCGCGCGCGGTCGGACCGAACTTGCCCTCGGGATAGCCGATCGGCAGCAGGGCGACGGTCTCGACCTCGGGGGGGATGCCGAGGCGCGATTTGATCTCGTCCTCGTGCAGGAGGTGCAAGGTGGTGAGCGTGGCGCCGAGATCGTAGGCACGGCACGCGAGCAGCATGTTCTGCACGGCGGGGAAGATCGACGCGTAGAGCCCGGCGGCGTGGCGCTCGCGCAGGCGCTCCTGCACGTAGGTGAGGTCGCGCGGGGTCATGCACACCAAGATCAGCACCGGTGCCTCGTGGAGATGGTGTGCCAGGTGGGTCGCCGCGCGCGCGAGCCGCATGCGCTTCTCCATCGCCTCGGGTGGCGGCGGCGCCTTCGACGTTGCCGCCGCGTTGGCCTCGACGTAGAGATCCCAGGCGCGCTTGTAGCGCTCTTGGATGAAACGTTTCAGCTCCGTGTCCTGCACGACGACGAACCGCCACGGCTGCGAGTTGCCGCCGCTCGGCGCCTTCGTGCCCGCCTCGATGATCTTCCAGATCAGCGCCTCCGGCACCGGATCGGTCTTGAGGCGCCGCATCGACCGTAGCGAGTACATGGTCTCGAAGAGTCCGGGCTCTTGTGTCATGCGGTTCCAATAGGAAGGTCGCATGACGGTGTCAAAGGAGCGGGCCCCTTCACCCGCGGGGGCGATCTGATACGAGCGCTGCACGGACGATGACCGTCGCCGGACCGGGAATCGATGGCGGCGAGCGCGGCTGCCCGCTCTGCGGCGGCGCGTTCGCCCCCTCGTTCGCGCTCGGCTCGAGTCGCCTCGGGTACTGTAGACGCTGCGAGCTCGGACGGTTGATCCCGCTTCCG
Organism: Binatia bacterium; assembly: GCA_041485125.1. Taxonomy (GTDB): domain Bacteria; phylum Desulfobacterota; class Binatia; order UTPRO1; family UTPRO1; genus JBGPIT01. The sequence goes on from JBGPIT010000292.1 coordinate 1,624, forward strand.
AGCGAGGATGAGCTCAGCGCCCTCTACGAGTCCGCCACGTATTTCAGCGGCTCCGACGACGTCGGCTACGCCGCCTACGAGGCCGATGCCCCGCAGCGCGTCCGCACCTTTCGCGCCAAGCTCGCGCTGCTCCTACGACACGGGCCGGTCCACGCGCTGCTCGACGTCGGCTGCGGGCCGGGCTACTTGCTGCTCGAGGCTCAGCGCGCCGGCATCCGCCGTGCCGTCGGCGTCGATCGCAATCCGCGGGCGGTCGAGCACGCGCGCCGTCTCGGCGTCGAGGCGCACGTCGGCTTGATCAATGCGCTGCCGCGTGAGCCCGTCTTCGACGCGGTGGCCATGCTCGACCTCCTCGAGCACGTCACGGATCCGTTGTCCTTCCTGGAGGAGGTCCGCGCACGCCTCCGTCCCGGCGCACGGGTGCTGATCATGACCCCGAACGTCCGTTCGATTCTCGCACGGGTGTCCGGTTCTCGATGGGTCTCGTTCAAGGTCCCCGAGCACGTCTACTACTACAGCCCGCGGAGCCTTGCGGCGCTGCTACGTCGAACCGGCTTCGAGGTCGTGACGATGCGCCCCAGCCATCAGTACGCAACCGTCGCGTTCGGCCTTGACCGCCTCGGCCGCATCGCGCCGCGACTGGCGCGGATCGCGAACGTCGTCGTGCGGGCATGCCGTCTGCATGGAGGCGTGGTTCCCGTTCCGAACGGCTGCATGGACGCCGTCGCGAGGGTCAGCATCGGGCACCGTCAAGATGTCGTCGACTCCGGATAGACGGTCGCAACTGCACAAATCGGAATGTTTTTCTCGGGGCTACCTGCAAGTCTTACAAGCCAACGAGACCCGAACGTTTCGCCTGTCGGAAATTCTGCGTTTTCATCACATGAGAACGCTAACGCAGACACTGTACCCGTGGCCCAGTTCTTGCGTGGCGACATCGCACACAAATGCGAAGACCGTTCCGTCATATTGTGGCTATCAGCTGCCCACATGCCCAGCTATATCGCTGGGTTGATGTTCGTTTCGGGCGGCGTTTGTGGTCGATGTGCTGAAGAAGTATGCATCGCCGGCGCGGGGTCACTCCGCCGGTCGCGCGCGGCGTGAGATGTCCGCATCGATTGGAATCTGCATCGGGGGAAAGGGAGGCGAACATGCGTAGGGCAAGCACGATTGTTTGGGCCGCGGGAGTGGCGCTGATCTTGGCCGCACCGGCTACCGGTCGCGCACAAGAGCGAGCGTACACGTCGACCGAAACGACCGAGTCGAAATCATACACGGCAGCGGAGACGACCGAGTCGACCACGACGACGAGTGGACCGCGCTCCTCGCTCACGTTGTACGGTGGTCTCTTCGGCAACAAGAGGTACGTCCAGGGCTGGGAAGGCCTCGCGCTCTCGATCGGCGTCCACGAGCGCGTGTCGCTGCTCGCCCGCATCACCGGCATCCACATCATCGACTCGGACCGCTTCCGTGAAGGGGATTCCGGGATCGGCGAAGGCGGCCTTGCCTTCCACGTCGCCGACAACACCACGCTCTCGGTCCTCGGCGGCACCTATTTCGGCGACATCGACGATCCGATCATCGACGGCGCCTTCTCGACCGCGCAGCTGGTCGCCGACCACTGGATCTACTTCCAGGCCGGCGGCCTGTACGGCTTCGACAGCAACCGCTGGCAAGCGATGGGCTATCTCAGCACGCCCATCACCGACCCGAACGAGGACCTGATCCTCTTCGGTGGCGTCGAGACCGTGATCTACAACGAAGGCCAGTTCCGCATCGACGGCGAGTTCGTGCCGAACCCCGACAGCCGCGACGTCAAGTTCCAAGTCGGCCCCGTCCTCGCGCTCTACAAGCGTGCGTGGGACGCGGGTCTCCGGCTCGGCGTCGGCGGCGGCGACTACGGCGTCTACGGCACCATGTCGCTCTGGAAGACGTTCAGCTTCTGAATCGTGCGCGAGGAACGAAGGAGGATTTCGGTATGAGAACCGCAGTGCGACTGCTGTCCATAGCAGTGGTGACCGTGATCGTCGCGGGCAGCACCTCCGCGTCGGCGTACGATCGCAGCCGCTACTACTCGCAGAAGTTCGCGCATTTCCCGCGACCCGTCACGACGACCGAGGAGTTCATCCGCGTCTACGATGCCGGTGAGCGCGGGCGTATGAACGCGAACCCGCAGGACTACGCCGATGCGCTTCACAAGGGCGGCTGGACCGAGAGCGCCGACCCCGCCGAGGCGCGGCGTTTCCTCGGCACGCTCGAGGCGCGACGGGTGACCGAGGAGAAGGAGTACCGCACCTGGCGTATTCTCCGCGCGCGTCACGGCAAGGAGATCATCGTCGACAACGACTTCTATCGAAGGACCAAGGTCGGCGAGTACGCTTTCTTCGATCCCAAATCGGGCGCGCTGGTGATCTTCGCCGATTGCGGCAACCCGGTCGACGCACCGCCGAAGCCGGTTGTCGCCGTAGTGCCGCCTCCGACATCTCCGCCGCCGGCACCGCCCGCACCGATCAATCCGTTCCCAGAGTACCTCGGCCGGGCGATCCCATTCTTCGCACCGCGTGCCGTGGCGCCACCGCCACCGCCTCCTCCGCCACCACCACCACCGCCACCGCCTCCTCCGCCGCCACCACCACCGCCACCGCCGCCACCGCCGCCGCCGCCACCGCCGCCGCCGCCGCCACCGCCGCCACCGCATCTGCCGTTCGACTGATCCGAGTCGACAAGAGCCGCGAGTAACCCTCGCGGCTCTTTTTTTGCGGTCCGGTCGAGCGGGCGGCGGCGATCAGCCCGGCTGCGAGTCCAGCCGCCGCTCGAGCTGCTCGGTATCCTCGGCAGTCAGGCTGAAGTAGCGCGCCTCGGGGTGGTGGAAGACCAGCGCGGAGACCGACCCCTCGGGCTCCATCATGAACCCTTCCGTCAACGACACGCCGATCTGACGCTCGACGTCGAGGAGGCGGAAGAGCTGCACCTGGTCCTCGAGACGGGGGCATGCCGGATAGCCGAACGAGACGCGGATGCCGCGGTACTTCGCCTTGAAGAGGTCCGGCATGGTGATGTCCGGCGGATCGGCGAAGCCCCACATCTCACGCATCTTCTGGTGCAGCAGCTCCGCGAAGGCCTCCGCACCTTCGAGCGCGAGGATCTGAAGAATGTGCGAGCGCAGGTACTCGCCACGCGTCTTCCAGTCTTCCGCGAGCGCGCGGACGCCGGGGCCGACCGTGGTCGCGAACATCCCGACGTAGTCGACACGGCCGGAGTCGCGCGGCGCCGTGAAGTCGGCGAGCGAGAGGCCGCCGTCTTTCGCCTGCCGGCCGAAGGCGAAGCGCTCGATCGGCTCGGGGCCCTCGGGCCCGTAGAGCAGCAACGACTCGCCGTCGCTTTGCGCGCGAAAGAACTTGTACACCGCGTGCGCGGCGATGTCGGGCCGCCGCAGCATCTCCTCCTCGACCTGGGCGACCGCCGCGCGCAGCTCGCGCGCCTTCGCGTCGCCCGCCGCGAGCGCCTCGGTGAACTTGCCCTTGAAGCCGAGGTGGCGGGTGTAGAGCATCACCGGGTTGATGTAGGCGAAGATCGCGTCGAGATCGTAGTCGCGCAGCACGTGCAATTTCAGATCAGGCGGCTGCGGAATCGGGAAGTCATGGCGCAGCACCGCTTTGGTGAAGGCGCGGGCGGCGGCGGTCGGGGCCGCGGGCCGCGTCCCGCTCGCCGCGAGCTGCTCAGTCTCGCGGTCGAGCTTGCGGACGAGCGCGCCACGACGGTCGTCGTCGCGGAGCTGGTTCGCGAGGTCGAGGCCGGTCATCGCGTCCGACGCGTACACTACGAGGCCGGCGTACTCCGGCGCGATCCGCAGCCGGGTGAACTTGTTGGTGAGGGCGGCGCCGCCGACCAGGATCGGGCAGGCGATCCCCGCGGTCTTCAAGTCCTGCGCGGTGATCACCATCATCTGCGCCGACTTCACCAGCAGCCCGGAGAGGCCGATCGTGTCGGGCTGGTGCTCTCGGTAGGCGCGCACCAGCTCCTCGGGCGGCACCTTGATGCCGAGGTTGATCACCCGGTAGCCGTTGTTGCCGAGGATGATCTCGACCAGGTTCTTGCCGATGTCGTGGACGTCGCCCTTCACCGTGGCGAGCAGGATGGTGCCCTTGTTGGCGCTCTCGGCCTTCTCCATGTGCGGCTCGAGGTAGGCGACCGCGGCCTTCATCGCCTCCGCCGACTGCAGCACCTCGGCGACGATCAGCTCGTTGGCGTTGAAGAGACGGCCGACCTCGTCCATGCCGGCCATGAGCGGGCCGTTGATGATCTCGAGCGGGCGGCGGTCGCGCAGCGCCTCGTCGAGGTCGGCGTGAAGACCTTCCTTCGAGCCGACCAGGATGTAGCGCGCGAGACGCTCGTCGAGCGGCAAGCTTTTCCAGTCCTCGACGGTCTTCTTGGTGGTGCGATCGCGGAAGTGGGCGGCGAACGCGGCGATCGGATCGTCGCCGCGCCACCAGATCAGGTCCTCCGAGAGCTTCCGCTCCTCGGCCGGGATCTCCGAGTAGCGCTCGAGCTTCTCGGAGTTGACGATCGCCATGTCGAGGCCGGCTTGGACGCAGTGGTAGAGGAAGACCGAGTTCAGCACCTCGCGTCCCGCCGCCGGCAAGCCGAACGAGACGTTGGAGACACCGAGAATGGTCTTGCACGCGGGCAGATGCTCCTTGATCAGGCGGATGCCCTCGATCGTCTCGACGCCCGCACCGATGTAGTTCTGATCGCCGGTGCCGACCGGGAAGACGAGCGCGTCGAAGATGATGTCCTCGGCCGCGACGCCGTA
>JBGPIT010000293.1:0-6402 GCA_041485125.1 Binatia bacterium
AGGCGATCGCCGAGCGTCTCGCCTGGCTCGAGAGCCACGCCCTCGAGGATGCGGCCCGGCCGGCGTTCGCGCGTCTCGTCGAGGACCTCTTCGCGCCGCGGTTCGCCGAGCTCGGCTGGGATCCGCGTCCCGACGAGCCGAGCGACGAGCGCATGAAACGCGCCGCGGTGATCGGCACGCTCGGCCGTCTGGCGCGCGTGGCGGCGATCGTCGCCGAGGCGCCGCGCCGTCTCGCGCGTTACTTCGAGGATCGCGACTCGCTCGATCCGAACCTCGTCCCGACCGTCGCGCACCTCGCGGCGCGGAGCGGCGACGAAGCGCTCTACGAGCAGTTCCTCGCTCGCAAACGCGCCAGCACGCAAGACCCCGAAGAAGAGGAGCGCTTCCTCTTCGCGCTCGCGAGCTTCGACGATCCGGCCCTGATCGAGCGTACGCTCGAGCTCACATTCACCGACGACGTCCGGCCGCAGGACCGTGCCTTCGTGATCGCCCGACTGCTCGGCGGCCGGGCCTCGCGCCTCGCCGCCTGGAGGTTCGTGCGCGACGGCTGGGAGGCGCGCATCCTCACGATGGATCCGATGCTGCGCCAGTACGTCATTCGCGGCATGGGCGCGTTGACGCCGGTCGCGCGTGAGGTCGGCCAGTTCCTCGCCGAGCACGTCACCGACGAAACCCGTGAGACGACCGCGCAAGCGCGCGAGCAGCTCCGCATCGACGCGGCCGCGGCGGAGCGGATCCGTCCCGAGCTGACACGCGCCCTCGCGGCGCGATCGAACGCGGGCTGAGAGCGTCCGGCGCGGGCCGGACGAGCCTTGCGTCAGCGGGACCCCGCGGATACGTCAGCGGAGCCATGGGCGCCGAGTCGACGCGCGCCCGAAAGGAGCCCCCATGTTGAAGATTTACGGCGCCCTGCTCTCCCCGTTCGTCCGCAAGGTCCGCACCGTGCTCGCGGAGAAGGCGGTCGAGTATCAGCTGGTGCCGCAGAATCCCTTCGACAAATCCGAGGAGCTCCTCAAGCGGAGCCCGCTCGGGCGGATTCCGGCTCTGGAGGACGAGTCCGGTCGCCCGCTCGCGGATAGCTCGGTGATCGCCGAGTATCTCGAGGAGCGCTTCCCTTCGCCGCCGCTCTTTCCGAGCGATCCCTACGACCGCGCCCGCGTGCGCTGGTTCGACGAGTACGCCGACGGCGGTCTGGCCCCGAACGTGACCGGCAAGATCTTCTTCCAACGCGTCATCAACGCCAAGCTGATGCGGAAGACACCCGATGAGGCGCAGGTGCGGAGCGCCCTCGCCGACCTGCCTGCCTATCTCGGCTATCTCGAGCGCGAGCTCGCCGGCAACGACTACTTGGTCGCGAACACATTCACGCTCGCCGACGTCAGCGTCGCGTGTCAGCTGGTGAACCTCGCGCACGCGGGTGTCGAGGTCGACGCCGCCGCGTACCCGGGGCTGGCGCGCTGGTTCGGCCGCGTCGCCGGACGGCCGACGCTCGTCGCGCTCATCGAGCAGGATCGCGCGTTCCTGCAGCGCCTCGCCGCCTGAGGGTCGACGCGCCGCCGTGTCTGCGCACGCCAACTCGCGCGGGCAGAGCAACGGCTCCGTCGCGGCGGTCCGCGCTGCGCGTCACTCGATCGGGCGCCGCTCGTCCCGCGTCGCTGCGGAACGCGAGCGTGCGGTTGCTCCACTCGCGGAGCCGGTGCTGATCCAGCGATAGCCGCCGATCGCGACGCCGGCACCCCAGGCGGCAACGAGCGTACTGATGAACGGCAGCAGCACGATCGTGTCGCGCGGGCGACGCCAGATCCACCGCTTGCCGACGACCCAGATGCGATTCAGCACCTCGACCGGCACGTTGGCGGCGAAGAGCAGCGGGCGGTCGAGAAACCACCAGCGGCGGATGTCGTAGGGCGCGTAGACGCGGCGGACGTTCCAGCCCCAGCGGGCCGCATGACGGATGCTCGCACGGGCGTCCTCGCGCGGGTGGTGGGCGACGCGTGCCGCCGGCTCGAAGTAGATGGAGAACCCGAGATCACGCGCCCGCCGGCAGAAGTCGAAGTCGTGAAAGACCAGCAGCTCGGTCGCGAACCCGCCGACCGCGTCCCACGCGCTGCGCCGCACCGCCAGCGCCGCCGACGGATGGAAGTGGCGCTTCTCGGCGAGCTGCGTCGGATGCCAGTTGAAGAAGGACACCATGTGGTCGGCGCGACCCCACATGGTGGTCGGCTCGTCGCACTCGATCGCCGCTCCCACGATCCCGATCTGTGCGTCGCGCGCGAGCGCACGCAGCATCCGATGCAGAAAGTCGCGACCGACGATGTGGGTATCGGCGTCGAGAAAGACGAGCGTGTCGCCGCGGGCGCGGCGCGCACCGGCGTTGCGGGCCGCGCTGGCGCCGCGCCGAGGCTCGTCGACGACGACGGCGCCGCCGCGCTGCGCGAGGTCGCGCGAGCCGTCGGTGCTGCCGTTGTCGGCGACGATCGTCTCGAGCGCGTATCCCGGCGGCACGGCTTGCGCCGCGATGCTCGCCAGCAGCGCCGGCAGCGTCGCGGCGCCGTTCCGGCACGGCACGATCACGCTCACGAGCGCCGACCCGGGCACCGCTGCGACCGGCGGCGGCGCCGGCAGCAGGATCTTGTGCGGATAGTCCTGGCCGTAGGCGCGGAGCGCGAGCGCTGCGCGGTGCAAGCGGTCGAGACGCGTCGCGCCGACGCGCGCCCCGGTCGCGCGTGCGTCGCCGAGACGCGCGCCGGTCAAGCGGCCGATCAGGCTCTCGGCGCTCGCCAGGGCGTCGCCAGGCGCGGCGCGCGATCCGCGCTCGGGGCTCGTCGTGCCCCCAACGTCGACGTCGAGCGCGGCGTCGACCAGCGCGCGCGCGGCGGCGATGAAGCAGCGGTCGGCGTCGAGGAGCTGGAACGGCGAGGCGCCGAAGTGCAGCCGGGCGCCGGCGTGCCGTAGCCAGCGGCGGAGGCGCCGCGTCGCGCGGCCGTCGTCGAGCGTCGCCAGGAACGCGTGCGTGGTCGTGCGGGCATCCGCTGGGTGCCAGGCGACCGTGCGTCCGGATTGCCACGCGAGCGCGTCGCCGACGCAGGCGACGACGTGCGGCGGGAGCTCCGCGCGCGCGGCGGCCAACGCGTCAGCCGTGGCGTCGAGCGCGAAGAGCGCGCTCATCGGCGTCGCGTCCGGTCTCCGGCCGCGCACCCAGGCGCGAAACGCGGTGAGGGTCGCCTTGGCGACCAGGCGGCCGGCGTCCGTGGGCTCGAGCAGGCTCTCGACCAGGTAGAGGTGCGCCGTCCGCAATAGGTTCGCTTGCGGCGGCGCCGGTGAGCGTGCGATCGCGTCGGCGAGCGCCGGGTCCCCGATCAGCAGTCGGCCGTAGACCGAGGTGCGGCCGTCGCGCACGAGGGTGTCCCACAGCACCACGATCTCCGCGGACGCGGTGAGGGGCAGCGACTCGAGCGCGCGGCGAAGCGGCCGCGCCCGCAGCGTTCGCAGCGCCGCGGCACGGGTCGGCTCGATGAGGAAGAGGTCGATGTCGTGACCGGAGCTGCGGGCCGCGTCGCCGTAGCGCGGCGACGCGACGCTGCCGCCGAGCACGATCGCCGCGCCGGGCGACGCGTCGACGAGCATCGCCAGCAACGCCCGCAGGTCGCGCGCGAGCGCCGGCGTGAGATCAGGAAGCGCGGCTATCGCCGCGTCGACGATGGCATCCGACGGCACCGGCCCGCTTCTACCGGCGCCGGGCCCCGAACGCGAACCCCCGGGTCAGAGCTCGCGGCTACTCATGCCGCTCAGAAGTCGAGATTCGGCTCGCGGCCGATGACCTTGCAGTGCAGGTAGGCTTGCGCCGAGTCCTCGACGATCTCGGCGCGGTTCAGCGCCTCGAGCAGCGTCGGACCGCTGGCGGCAAGGCCGTGGTTCGCGAGCAAGACGATGCGGGTCTCGGGAAACGCCCGGTAGGTGTCGGTGATCAGGTCGCGCAGCTTCTCGGAGCCGGCATCGGCATAGGGCACGATCTGGATCTTGCCGAGATGGCCGCGTGCCTGCCCCGTCATGTGCGGCGGCACCATGCCGACGATGCCGAAGGCCATGGTCGCGGTCGAGTGCGTGTGCACCACGCCGTTCACCTCGGGGCGGAGCGCGAGGACGCCGGCGTGCCAGCGAAACTCCTTGGAAGGTTTCAAGTCGCCGCCGCGCTGGTTCCCGGCGAGATCCATCTCGACGATGTTGTCGACGGCGGTGTCGCGGAAGGTGATGCCGGTTGCCGTGCAGAGATAGCGGTCGGTGCCTGGAATGCGGACGCTGATGTTGCCGCCCGAGCCGGCGGTGAGCCAGCGGTCGCTGGCGCGATGGCAGATGTCGACGAGCTCTTTCTTCAAGTCCTGGACGTTCATGCGCTCACTCCTTGGCGGGTCAGTTAACCATTCGCGGCGGCGGCCCGAAAGCGCAAAAACCGTCGCGTGGTCCGGGCGGCGCTCAGGCGGGGTGCGCGTCGGCGCCACCCTGGTCGGGTGAGCTGCGGGCGCCGTGCAATGCGCAGCGGGGGCCGGTGATGCTCGACCGAAGAATGCGCGGGCGCGCGAACCGGGACTCGGTCGCGCGCCCGCGTGATCGGAAGGCTCAGGCGCTCAGCGCACGTGCTTGGCGTTGCCGCGGAAGCACGCGCCACCGACGTGCAACGTCACCTCGGTCGTCGCCTCGGTCTCGTCGGCCTTGGGCGGCGTCCACGCATCCTTGGTGTTGACCGCTACCTTGAAGAGACCGGGCGAGTTCTTCTTCCCGGCGCGCACCTGGACCTTGGTGATGCCCGAGCTGCCCTTCGGCGCTTTGTACTGGAAACCGCTGCCCTTCGGTGCGATCGACGCGCCGGGAATGTTGCCGGCGAAGATCGTCCCGCCGCCGTCCTGCGCCAGCACCGACACCGTCTCCTGGTTGTAGGTTCCGAGCGTCACCTCGGCGCGGAGCGTGAGCTTCCCGTGGTCGTCCTTGAATGTGGCTGTTTTGTACGTCACCGCGGTGAGCGAGGTGCAGACGGCGACGCCGCCCGCCGGCGTGCTCGCCGGATTCGCCGGATCGCTCCCGGCATCGAGCTCGTCACGGTCGCCGAAGCTGTCAGCGTCGCGATCGACGCCGATGCGAACGCCCGACCCCGGCGGCACGCAGGTATAGGTGAGCTCCTGGCCGGCCGTGTTCGCGAGGCCGCGTAGGACCGCGTCCGCGATCGGCGCGTCGGCGGAGCGGTCGGTGACGAATTGGCCGCCGCCGACGTAGAGCAAGCCGCGGTCCTCGCCCGCGAGGCGGCCCTTCACCACCAGATCGCACTCGCCGGCATTGGCGCGTTGGATCAAGAGGTCGATACGGGGATTCGTGACGCCGGCGTTGCCGCCGGTGCGCGTCGTCTGTTGCCCGACGATCGGCGCGAGGTTGCTGTCGAACGCCATCATGAAGTTGTCGATCTGCCGGCGCAGCGGGTCGCCCGCCGGTCCGGCCGGGATGCCCGTGGTGTTGATGCCGCTCTGGTTGAAGACCAGCGCGTTGTGGAAACGGAAGAGCGTGTCGACGCTGCCGTCATGGAGAAACCCGAAGCCGCGGACTTGATCGCCCGTGAAGCCGTTGTCACCGGCATTGAAGAACGGCACCGCGGTCATGCCGAACATGCCGACCTTCTGGTACAGGTTCCGCAGGTGCGGGACCTTGAGGATCTGCGTCTCCGCCTCGAAGCTCGAGCGACCATCGGTGCCGAAGAAGCCCGGCGCAGGCTCGCCGGGGTTCGCGCCGGGCAGCAAGCGGTGACAGCCGTCACAGTCTTGGAAGGTGTCCGACAGCGGGCCGACGAAGAAGTTGCGCCCGGCTTGCTGATTGGGCGTGAGCGAGTTGTCGAGGTTGCGGATCGGGTTCGGCGGATAGGTTTCCTGCAGGATGAAGGTGGTGAAGGCTTGCATCTCCGCCGGCAGGAGCTGGGCGCTGCGGCCGACCAGCCCCTGGAAGGCGACGTTGAACTTCTTGAACGCCGCGTCCTCGTTGAAGGTGCCGCCGTTCGGCTGCACGATCGCGTTCGGCGGCACGTCGTTGCCGCCGGTACGGTCGCCGCGCCAGTGCATCGGGCCGTGGTTCGCCATGCCGCGCAAGCTCTGCGTCGTCATCGGGCCCTTCATCGGATGGAAGTCCGGATCGATGAACGGCCCGACCGCGAACGGCCCGGGGTTGTTCACCACGGTCTCGTCCGGATTCCCCAAATCCCACGCCAGGCTGTCGAAGTCGCCGAAGATGTGGCAGCTGGCGCACGCCGAGTCACCGTGGCTCGACGTCGCGCTCGCGTCGTAGAGAAAGCGCCGGCCGTTCACCACGCTCGCCGGCTCCGGATTGTGCAGCGTCACGTGCGCCACTTCCTGAGCACCGGTGCCG
>JBGPIT010000294.1:0-6373 GCA_041485125.1 Binatia bacterium
GCTCGCCTCGCCCTGCGCGACCAGATCCATGGCGCGCTCGATCGGGATCCGCACGATGCCCGCTTGGCGATCGACCCAACCGTAGCTGTGCAGCGCCGCGTCCTCGGCGGCGCGGAGCTGGCCGAGATCGCCGAGCGGCTCCGTCTGCAGGCGCGGTGCCGGCGGCGCTTTCGCGCCGTAGGAACCGGCGAGCGGGCTCGCCGGCGCGCTCTGCTTCGACTCGCGCGAGGCGAACACGTTCAGCACGAAAAGCATCGCCAACTGGACGAAGAGCCCGAGCGCCGCGAGGCCGAGGCCGGCGTAGAGGATCGGCCGCACGCGGATGTCGCGGACCTCGTAGCCCTTGCGGACGGAGACCTCGGGGGGCGCCGCCTCACGGGGTTCTTGCTTGTCGGGTTGACGCAGGTCGGTCACGGCCGCGGCTCCTGCGGCAGGTACGGGTCGTTGAGCGGCACCAGCGGACGATCCTTCAGCTGGCGGATGAAGAACCACAGCCAGATGCCGCCGATCCCGATCGGCACGACCACGTCGAGCCAGTGGACCGAGAGCCCTGCCGGCTCCATCGACGGCCGCACGAACCAGAAGAGGTCGACGAAGCGGATGACGATCAGCACGCTCGCGACGGTCGCGAGCGCACGCGGGTGCCGCTTCACGTCGCGCGAGAGCAGGACGATGAACGGCAGCACGAAGTGAAAGATGATCACGAAGATGCCGACGTACTGCCAGCCGCCGCGCATCCGGTGGATGTACCAAGGAATCTCCTCGGGAAGGTTGCCGGACCACATGATCAGGAACTGCGACAAGGCGAAGTAGGCCCACAGCATCACGAACGCGAGCAGCAGCTTGCCGAGATCGTGGAACTGGTCGGCGGTGATCACGCGCGAGAACGGCGGCCGGTCGGCGATGAGCGCCGCGACCGGGATCACGAACGCGAAGGTCGAGAGGCCCTGCGCCCCCATGAAGATGATGCCGTAGATCGTCGAGAACCAGTGCGGCTCCAGCGACATCGCCCAGTCGACGGCGGCGAAGGTCATGGTGAAGCCGTAGAGCAGCAGCCCGCCGCGGCTCATCATCTCGAGCCGGCGCGCGATCAGCGGATCGGCGACCTCGTCCTGCGCCAGCGACCACTTGTTCAAGTAGCGCGCGACGGCGATCCAGACCGCGAAGTAGAAGGCGGTGCGAGCGAGGAAGAACGGCACGTTCAGGTAGACGTGCTTGTGCTGCAGCAGCGCGTCCTGCGCGACCGCCTCGGGGCGCGCCCACTCGTAGAGATAGGGCAGGCCGAGGGCGAGCGGCAGGAAGAGCAGCGCCAAGAGCGGCAACGTCCGGGTCGCCGACTCGAGCACCCGCCGCACCACCGCGCCCCACGCGCCGCCGGTCACGTACTGCACCATCAAGATCGCCAGGCAGCCGAGCGCGATGCCGAAGAAGAACAGATACGCGATCAGGTAGGCGCGGAAGAACTGCTCGCGATCGATGATGAGGCCGACGAGGCCGAGCGCCAGACCGACGGCGCCGGCGACGAGCGCGCCGCGCTCGATGCGGTTCAACACGTGGTCGGGGCTCAAGAGATAACGGCTGCGATCGCGCGCGATGGCGACCATCAGCGTCCCTCGCCCGGCTGATCTGACGATTCACCGCGCTCGACGCGGCCCGGAAGGTCGAGGAGCGCCGGCGCGGAGCCCGCTCGAGCCGGCGACAGCGATCGTGCGCTGTCGGCGTCGAACGACGGCAGCGCGCTCGCGACGTCGAGCTTCGGCTGGTCGCTCGCCGGCACGTCGGCGACGGCCGCGTGCTGGCTGCGCTGCAGCGCCCGGATGTAGCCGGCGATCGCCCAGCGATCCGCGGGCGGAACCTGCGGCGCGTACGCCGGCATCACCCCGAAGCCGTTCGTCATCACGTCGAAGAGGTAGCCGACCGGGATCATCCGCAGGCGCTCGACGTGGAACGAGGTCGGCTGCATGTAGCCGCGCTGGACGACGATGCCGTGCCCGGTGCCGACGCGGTCGTGGCAGGGCGAGCAGTAGATCTCGAAGCGCTGCTGGCCACGCTCGAGGAGCGGCCGCGTCATCGCCACCGGCAGCGTCGCCACGTAGGTGCCGTCGCGCTTGCCGGTGAAGAGCGGCTCGTCGTCGTTCAAATGACCGCGGGCGACCGTCCCCGGCACGCGCGGGCGCGACGCGCGCCCGTCGGGAAAGAACGCGCTCGCCTCGAACGGGTCGTAGCGCGGCTGGTCCTGCATGTCGCGCCGGCAGCCGAGCGCCGCGAGCAGGATCAGCACCGTCGCCGCACGTGTGGTCGCCTGCCGCATCGCTCAGTGCTCCACCTCGGCGATGCTGCGCGGATCGAGCCGCTCGAGGAAGCGGCGGGTGGCCTCGCGATCGAACTGCGGATCGGTCGCCTCGATGCAGAGAAAGAACCGGTCGCGCGACGCGAGCGCGAAGCGCGGCACGTTGAAGACCGGGTGGTACGGCATCGGCAGCCCGTTCAGCGCGAGCATGCCGAAGACCGTCGTCAGGGCGGCCACCAGGACGGTGGTCTCGAAGGTGATCGGGATGAACGCCGGCCAGCTGTGCAGCGGCCGCCCGCCGATGTTGATCGGGTAGGCGATCACCGAGAGGTAGTACTGCAAGGCATAGCCGCCGATGCAGCCGACGATGCCGCCGATCAGGACCAGCAGCGGCAGGCGCCGCTCGTGGATCTGGAGCGCCTCGGCGACCTCCTCGACGGGAAACGGCGTATAGGCGTCCATCAGCCGGTAGCCGGCGGCGCGCGCCTTGCGGATGGCGACGACGAGCTCGGTCGGGGTCTCGAACTCCGCCATCATCCCGTAGATCGGCGGCCGGATCATACGACTGCCACCTCCTCGTCCTCCTTGACCTCCGCCTCGGGCACCAGCGTCCGCATCTCGAAGATCGAGATCGCCGGCAGGAAGCGCACGAAGAGGAAGAGCAGGCTCGCGAACAGGCCGATCGTGCCGAGGTAGGTCGCCCAGTCCCACATCGTTCCGCTGTACATGCCCCACGACGACGGCAGGAAGTCGCGGTGCAGGCTGACGACGATGATGATGTAGCGCTCGAGCCACATCCCGACCGAGACCACGATCGACATCGCGAACAGCACCGGGATGCTGGTCCGCAGGCGCCTGAACCAGAGCAGCTGCGGCAGCACGACGTTGCAGAGGATGAGCAGCCAGTACTGCGGCGCGTACGGCCCCGTGAAGCGGTTCCAGATCACGAATTCTTCGAACGGGTTGCCGCCGTACCAGGCCATGAAGGTCTCCATCATGTAGCCGTAGGCGACGATCAGACCGGTCGCGAGCATCACGCGCGCCATGTTGTCGAGGTGGCGGAGCGTGACGAAGTCTTCCAGGTGGTAGTAGGCACGGAGCGGGATCGCGATCGTGATCACCATCGCGAAGCCGGCGTAGATCGCGCCCGCGACGAAGTACGGCGGGAAGATCGTCGCGTGCCAGCCCGGCAGCACCGACACCGCAAAGTCGAGGGATACGATCGTGTGGACGGAGACGACGAGCGGCGTCGAGAGCCCGGCGAGTAAAAGATATGCCGTCTCGTAGCGGTGCCAGTGCACGGCCGAGCCGCGCCAGCCGAGCGCGAGCATGCCGTAGACGGCACGGCCGACGCGCGTCGGCGACCGGTCGCGCAAGGTCGCGAGGTCGGGGATGAGACCGATGAACCAGAACAGCATCGACACCGTCGCGTAGGTCGACACCGCGAAGACGTCCCAGATGAGCGGGCTGCGGAACTGCGGCCAGATCCCCATCGTATTGGGATAGGGAAAGAGCCAGTAGAACAGCCACGGCCGGCCGAGGTGGAGGATCGGGAACATGCCCGCGCAGGCGACCGCGAAGAGCGTCATCGCCTCGGCGAAGCGGTTGATCGAGGTGCGCCACTCCTGACGCAGCAGGAGGAGGATCGCCGAGATCAACGTGCCGGCGTGGCCGATGCCGATCCACCAGACGAAGTTGACGATGTCGAAGCCCCACGCGACCGGCTCGTTGATGCCCCAGATGCCGATGCCGCGCACCAGGAGATTCGCGACCGCGACGATGAAGACCATCAAGAGCGTGAACGAGA
Source organism: Binatia bacterium (assembly GCA_041485125.1). Taxonomy (GTDB): domain Bacteria; phylum Desulfobacterota; class Binatia; order UTPRO1; family UTPRO1; genus JBGPIT01. The sequence continues at coordinate 4,098 of JBGPIT010000294.1, forward strand.
TCGCGAAGCCGATGAACCAGCCGCGCGGCGTCTTGCGGGTCAGGACGACGGCGCTGATCTTGTCGGTGACGGTCTCGAAGGTGTGACCCGGCCCGATGATGGGCGGGCGGCGCTCGGTCGCGTCCGTGGACACCGGCTCGCTCATCTCATCCGCCCTCGACCTCGGAGTTCGGGTTGCGGAGCGACGCCAGGTAGGTCGTGCGCGGCCGGGTGTTGAGATCGGCGAGGAGCGCGTAGTTCCGCGGCTCGGCTTTGAGCTGCGACACGCGGCTCTGCGGATCGTTGACGTCGCCGAAGACGATCGCCTCGGCGGGGCACACCTGCTGGCACGCGGTCAGGATCTCGCCGTCGCGGATCGGGCGGTCTTCCTTCTGCGACTGGATGCGCGCGTAGCTGATGCGCTGGACGCAGTAGGTGCACTTCTCCATGACCCCGCGGCTCCGCACCGTGACGTCGGGATTGCGCGCCATCTTGAGGCTCTCGGTCGTCCAGTCCTGGTACAGGTAGAAGTTGAAGCGGCGCACTTTGTACGGGCAGTTGTTCTGGCAGTACTTGGTGCCGACACAGCGGTTGTAGACCTGCTCGTTCAGGCCCTCGCTGCTGTGGACCGTCGCGTTGACGGGGCAGACCACCTCGCACGGCGCGTTCTCGCAGTGCATGCACGGCACCGGCTGCTGGTACGAGCGCGGGTTCGCCGGGTCGCCTTCGTAGTAGCGATCGACGCGCAGCCAGTGCATGGCACGGCCGCGCGCTATCTGGTCCTTGCCGATGACGGGGATGTTGTTCTCCGCCTGACAGGCGATGACGCAGGCGTTGCAGCCGGTGCAGGCGCTCAAATCGATCGCCATGCCCCAGGCGTGCCCCGGATAGCTCACGGGCGGATAGAGCGTGAGGTCGCGCGGCGGCTCGTGCTCGACCTCGTGGACGAAATGCGGCTCGGCGCGATAGCCGTCGAGCGTCGACTCGCGGACGAGGCCGCGATTCTCCATCGAGAAGTGGTGCTGCGTCGTCGCGAGCGCGTAGCGCTCACCGGTCTTGCGGACGGTGACGCCGCGCACGATCCACGGCGCGTCCGAGGTGCGGATCGCGTTGGCGTCGAAGCCGACGCCGTTGCCGACGCGCCCGGCGCGCTCGCGGCCGTAGCCGAGGTGCACCGTGAGCGCGTCGTTGGCATGCCCGGGCACGACCCAGACCGGCGCGCGCAGCGAGCGGTTCTGGGAGCGGATCTCGATCACGTCCTCGCTGGCGACGCCGAGTCGCGCCGCGGTCGCCGGGCTCATCCAGGCGGCGTTGTCCCAGGTGAGCTTCGTCATCGGGCGCGGCAGCTCCTGCAACCAGCCGTTGTTGGCGAAGCGTCCGTCGAAGACCGCGGGATCGGGCCGGAAGACCAGCTCGAGCTCGCCCTCGGACGGCGCCGGTTGCACCGCGGGCGGCATCGCGATCCTCTCGACCGTCACGCGGGTACGCGGGGTGAACGCGGTCGCCGGTACGACGCCGTCGTGCAGCGCCTTCCGCCACCAGCGTTCGAAGTCGGAATCGCCGTGCTGCGTCTTCCAGTAGGCGCGGACGACGTCGTAGCTCGACTGCTCGGGCGACTCGAGGCAGGCGGCGAGGATCTCGTGCGCCGTCTTGCCTTCGTAGAGCGGCGCGATCATCGGCTGGATCAGCGACACCGTGCCGTCGAAGGCGCGCGCGTCGCTCCACGCCTCGAGGAAGTGGGCCTCCGGCACGTGCCAGTGGCAGAGCAGCGAGGTCTCGTCGGCATAGAGACCGAGATGGATGCGCATGCCGACCTTCGCGAGCTTGTCGCTGAAATGAAGGTCGACCGGCGCGGTGAAGGCGGGATTGCCGCCGAGAATCAAGAGCAGCTGGACGGTCTCGGCGTCGATCGCCTGCACCAGCTCGCGTAGCGACGCCATCTGCTCGACCGGCTGCGCGGCGACGGGGTCGGTGACGAGCACCGTCTTTCCGACGTTGCCGAGCTGGTAGTTCATCGCGAGCGCGAGCGCGTGCACGACGGGTGGCTGCTGATCGCCGGCGATCACGATGCTGCTGCCGCGATGGCTGAGGAGATCGCGCGCGGCCGCGTCGATCCAGTTCTCGTAGCCCGGCATGGTCGTCAGCACGGTCTTGTCGGTCGCAGCGCCGGGAATGCGAAACGCGAGCCGACGCGCGAGGTCCTCGACCGCGCCGGCGCGGAGCGGCAAGCGATGATCGGCCTTGCCGCCGGTGACCGACGGGGTGCTTTCGATCACGTAGAGCCGATTCATCGTGCC
>JBGPIT010000295.1:0-6371 GCA_041485125.1 Binatia bacterium
CAGGAGAAGCGGGAATCCGCCCTGCCCGGCGCGGATGAACGCCAGCTCGACGCCGTCACGCACCCGGGCGCGCTGCACCGGAAAACGCGTCGGATCGAGCGTCATCTCATTTCTCGCCGGGCGCGCGCTTGCGGGCGATCGTGAGGCCGTCGGCGATCGGCAGCATCACCGACTCGACACGCCGGTCGGCGAGGACGCGCTCGTTCAGCGCGCGCAGCGCGCGCGTGTTGGCATCGTCGTCGGAGCCGCTCACCACCTGGCCCATCCAGAGCACGTTGTCGAAGAGGATGAGTCCGTTCGGCCGTAGGCGCGGCAGGATCGCCTCGTAGTAGTTGACGTAATTTTCCTTGTCGGCGTCGATGAAGACGAAGTCGAACTCCGCGCTCGGCGGTAGCGCGCGCAAGGTGTCGAGCGCCGGTCCGAGACGGAGCTCGATCTTCTGGTCGACACCCGCCTTCGCCCAATAGCGCCGCCCGATCGACGTCCACTCTTCGTTGACGTCGCAGCACAGCAGCCGGCCGTCCGCGGGCAGACCGCGCGCGACGCAGAGCGCGCTGTAGCCGGTGAAGGTGCCGATCTCGAGCGCCGAGCGCGCGCCCGTCGCGCGCACCAGCAAGGCCATGAGCGCGCCTTGCTCGGCCGCGATCTGCATCAGACTGAGGCCGCCGAGCTTGGCGGTCTCCTCCGCCAGCTCCGCCAGCACCGGGTCGCGCTCCGAGCGGTGCGCGACGACGTAGTCGTAGATCTCCGGGGTGAGCCTGATGAACTTGTCGGCCATGACGGTCCCTCCTCGTCGCGCGCGACTCTTAGTCGCCGCCACCCGGCGAGTCCAGACGATCGGTTGCTTTCCAGCGACCAGCCGGCAGAATGCGCCGATCGTGCTGAAGCGCAGCCGCCGCTACGCCATCGTGGCGCTGCTGATCGCGTGCGCGAGCGCGGCGCATGCAGGCGCGCCGCGCGTCGGCGACCACGCCCCGAGTATCGTCCTGGAAGGCGCGGACGGCCGCCCGGTCACGCCGCAGGACTTCCGCGGCCGAGTGGTCCTGCTCGACTTCTGGGCGAGCTGGTGCGCGCCGTGCCGGACCGCGCTGCCGCGGCTCGACGCGATCGCGCACCGCTTCCGCGACGACGGCGTCGTGGTCCTCGCCGCCGGCATCGACGGCTCACGCGCGCAGGCGGAGGGTTTCATCGCCGAGCGCCTGCCGCACGCGTCGATGGTCTTCGTCTACGATCCGGGCGGGAAGGCGCTCGCCCGCCTCGGCGCCGAGGGCATGCCGGCGCTCTACCTGATCGACGCCGATGGCATCGTGCGCGCGGTCGACACCGGCTACCAGCTGGAGCGACTCGACGAGATCGAGCGGATGGTCGAGGCGATGCCGCGCCCAGGCGGACCGGCTCAGAACCGCCAGGAGACGCCGCCCCGCAAGCGGTAGTCCGGCACCAGCTGCACGCTGGTGTTGTCCTGCAGGATCGGAAAGTCGGCTTCGACGTCGGCGGCGAGCGACGTGCCCCACGTGAAGGTGATGCCGGGGCCCATGTAGACCGCGGTGATCCCGGTGTCGGCGGCGCTCACGCCTTTCAGGGTATCGTTGCCCTTGTGCTCGCCGGTGACGACGGCGGCGAAGGCGAGGGTATGGTCGTGCGCGAGGAGCGCGAACACGCCCGGCCCGCCGCTCCAGGTGAGGTCGTTGGCGTAACGGTAGTCGATGCTGCCCTCGGTGCGGATCGCGTACTGGATCGAGCTCTCGAAGTAGAGGCGGCTCCAGCTCGCGAAGACGCTGCCGCCGATGATGCCGTCGAACGAGCCCGAGCCGAGGGCGAGATCGTGGCCGTGGATGCCGCTCGGCCCGAGCTCGCCGGCGTCGTGCTCGGCGTTGGCGGGCGCGGGCTCGTGGTCGTGGCCGGCGTGGGCGTCGGCGACGGCGTCGTGGCCCTCCTCGAGCTCTTCGTTCAGCCGGTCGCTGTCGCCGGTCGGAAATTTCAGCCCACCGATCAGCGTGAAGCGCAGCACGCTCTTCTCGGTCACCCAGCTGAACGGTCTTGCGATGCCGATCAGCGACATGTCGCCGAGGCCGGTCTCGTTGCCGTTCGCCAGCCGGCCGTTCTCGATGCGGCGGAAGTCGCGCGCGATGATGGGTAGATTCAGCTGCAGGCCGAAGCGGCTCGAGAAGTCGTAGCCGAGGAACAGCTGCGTGATCGCGCTGTTCATGCGCTCGCCGGGGTTCGGGATCTCCTTGCCGTCGTCCTTCAGGGTTGCGAAGCGGCTGAACTGCTCGGCGACGCCGACGCGGAACCCGGTGCGGCTCTCGCGCATCTCGGTCGCGGTGTAGATCGCGCACACGTCGCAGGCGAGCACGGGCGTCGCGAGCGCGAGGAGAGAGAGCATCGCGAGAGCGGCCGTCCCGCGGCCGGTCGAACGTCGTGTCGTCGTCGTCATGGCGGCGTGCAGTACCGGAGGACGAGCGAAAGCGGAATGCGACGAATTGCCGCAGCGCCGGGGTGCGACGAATTGTCGCAGGATGCGCGCGCCGCGCGCGCCGTGCCGCCGCTTCGTCTACTTCGCGGGCGGGTACTTCTGCAGCTTACGCTGCAACGAGCGGCGGTGGAGGCCGAGCCGGCGCGCCGCCTCGGAGACGTTGCCGGCGCAGTCGGCCAGCACGCGGCTCATGTGCTCCCACTCGGCGCGCGCGAGCGACGGCGTGTCGTGCGCCGGATCGAAGGGCACCGCCGCCGGCGTGGCGCCGCGCGCGAAGGCGGCGAGGATGTCGTCGGCGTCGGCGGGCTTGGGCAGATAGTAGACCGCCCCCAGGCGGACGGCGTCGATCGCGGTCGCGATGCTGCCGTAGCCCGTCAGGACGAGGATCTGGATCGCCCCGTCGAGCTGGTGCAACGCCCGCACCAACTCCAAGCCCGAGCAACCGGGCATGCGGAGATCGACGACCGCCATCTCCGGCGACTCGACCCGCGCTTGCGCCATCGCGTCCTCGAAGTCACGCGCCAGGCGCACGTCGAAGCCGCGGTCGCAGAGCGCGCGGCCGAGCCGCTCGCGCAGGATCTCGTCGTCGTCGACGATCAGGATCGACGCGGCCTCGAGCGCGCCGTGCCGGGACGGGCTGGAATCGCCGCTCGTCATCAGGCTCCCGTCGCCGGCGCGCCCGCCGGCGCGGCATGCGCGATCGTCGCCGGGCCGTCGAGCGGCAAGACGAGCGTCGCCGTCGTCCCCCGGCCGGGCTCCGACGCGAGCTCGAGACGGCCGCCGACGCGCTCGAGTACCGTCCGCGTCAGAAAGAGGCCGAGACCCATGCCGTGCTCGGGACCCGCGCTCGGCTTGGTGGTGAAGAAGGGCTCGCCGGCGCGTGCGAGCACGTCCGGGGTCATACCGCCGCCGCGGTCGCGCACCTCGATCCGCCAGCTCTCGCCGGCGACGCGGACCGACACCGCGACGGTGTCGTCGCGCGGCGATGCTTGACGCGCATTCTGAATCACGCCGCGGAGGGCCTGCGCGACCGCGCGTGGCGGCACGTAGAGCGGACGCTTGCGCGCCGACTCGTCGATCGAGACCACGATTGCGCCCGGCGTCAAGCCGTCGGTCGCGGCGGCGAGGAGCTCCTCGACACCGGCGCGCCGGGTGGCCTCGCCGGCGCTCTCGCCGGCATCGGCGGCGAGGCTCACCAGAACCTGCCGGCAGCGCTCGACCTGCTCGCGGATGAGACGCGCATCGGCGACGCTCTGGGCGTCGGCGCCGATCCGCCCGAGCTGGCGCTCGAGCTCCTTGGCGACGACGGCGATGGTCGAGAGCGGCGTCGAGAGCTCGTGGGCGGCGCCGGCCGCGAGCGTCGCCAGCGAGGCGAGGCGCTCGTGGCGCGCCGTCGCATGGCGGGCGTCGGCGAGCTCGGCGTCGCGCGCCGCGAGGGCGCGGGTGACCCGCTGGATGAAGTAGACGATGAAGCTGGCGGCGACGGCGAAGGCGACCCACATGCCCTGGACGTGCATCCAGAGATGCTCGCCGTACCCGTGCGCCGGCATCGTGTGCTGCTGGCCGGCGAAGAGGCTGCCGAAGCAGAGCAGCGAGCCGACGACGAGCGTCCACGTCCAGCGCGGCGGCAACACCACCGCCGCGAGCGCGATGTTCACCAGGTAGAGGAAGCTGAACGGGTTGAAAGGACCGCCGGTGAGCGCGAACAAGCCCGTGAGCAGCGCGACGTCGGCGAGCATGATCGCGCCGAGCGTCCACACCGGAACCACGCGCGCCCGCTCGCTCCACAGCCCCACGGCGACGTTGCTCGCCGCACCGGCCGCAACCAGCGCGAAGAGCGGCGCCAGCGGCAGCGCGATGCCGAGACCGCGGTCGACGAGGAGGATCAAGAGCGCTTGGCCGATCGCGGCGCCCCAGCGTAGCTGCAGCAGCCAGCTCAGGTTGATCGCGTTGGCGTCGTGGACGGCGCCGTGCTGCCGATCGACGTTCATGCGGCTCACGCGCGCGGCCCTATAGAGAGCGCGGCTTGGAGGCCGCGCGTGATTTCAGTAAGACCTGCGCCTGGAGGAGTGGTACCCGTGCCCAAGCTCGTGTTGATACGTCATGGCGAGAGCGTTTGGAACAAGGAGAACCGCTTCACCGGCTGGACCGACGTCGGTCTCACCGAGCAAGGCGAGCGCGAGGCGCGCACCGCCGGCACGCTCCTGCTCGCAGAGGGCCTCGGCTACGACGTCGCGTTCACCTCGGTGCTGAAGCGCGCGATCAAGACACTCTGGCTGGTGATGGAAGAGATGGACCTGATGTGGGTCCCCGTTCATCGCAGCTGGCGCTTGAACGAGCGGCACTACGGCGCCCTGCAGGGGACGAACAAGTCGGAAGCGACGCAACGCTTCGGGCCGGAGCAGGTGCAGCTCTGGCGGCGGAGCTACGACGTGCCGCCGCCGCCGGTCACGCCCGACGATCCGCGCTATCCCGGCAACGATCCTCGTTACGCGCGCGTCCCGCGCCAGCTGCTGCCGCTCACCGAGTGCCTGAAGGACACCGTCGCGCGCGTGCTGCCGTACTGGCACGACACGATCGTGCCGGCGATCCGCAGCGGCGAGCGCGTCCTCATCGTCTCGCACGGCAACAGCCTGCGCGCGCTGGTGAAATATCTCGACGAGATCAGCGACAGCGACATCGTCGGGCTCAACATCCCAACCGGCATCCCGCTCGTCTACGACCTCGACGACGAGCTGCACCCGATCTCGCATCGCTACCTCGGCGATCCCGAGGCGGCCGCGAAGGCGGCGCAAGCGGTCGCGAACCAGTCGAAGGCGCCCTGAGCCGCCGGCTGCCGACGCGCGTCGCGCGTCAGCTTGCCGCGGCGGACTTGGCCCGCGCGACGCCGCCACGCTGCGCCGCCGTACGACGGCGACGCTTGCGCAATACGGTGATGCGGCGATGCGAGGTGCGGAGCTGGCGTACCGGCACCGCGACCGAGGTGGGCTTCGCGTTCTCCACGCGCACGAGTAGTCCGCGCGCGAGGTAATCGGACTCGATCGCGAGCGCGTCGCAAACGTCTTGGAACGAGAACAGCGGCTCCTCCTCGCCCTCACCGCGGATCCAGCGCTCGGCTTCGAGCGCGACCGGCGTGCCCTTCCGCTGCAGCTGAATCACCGCGTCGACGAGGATCGCGAACATCAGACGCTTCTCCGGTGTATCGGTCGTTCGCGAGGACAGCCGATCGAAATACTGCTCGGGGAGAAACGCATCGGGAACGGAAGCCTCGTCGAGAGGCTGCTCGACGGTTCTGGCGACTTCGGCGTTGGCTCTCATGGTACCCACCTGTCTGGGGCTCGAGATTTCGCGCGCGACCCCGTGCGCGCGATCGTTTCGAGTACGAGTCGCAGATTCCGTGCCAAACACGGGCGGAAGCGATCGCTTCACAAAACGGCCAGATCGCGTGCGGAATCGGACTTTCGCAGAGAAGTTTCTACAAAGAGGCGGGTAGGTCGGGGCGCGGGAGCAATGCGAGGAGAAGCTCTCCCGCGCCGCCGCCAATCAGCGCTCCACCCTGGGAAGCACCGACAAAAGCGTGCCGGCCGCGCGCGGAAGCCCGAAACGCCCTCAGCGATCGCCGTCGACTGGGTAGGGGGATGAACCGTCGATCGCGTCAGACGATCGAGGTGGCGACGTGACGACGCTTCTTGCGTAGAGGCGTGATGCGACGATGAGACGTGCGCAGCTGGCGCACCGGAGCACCGAGCAGCTTCGAATCGTTCCCGGTCCGGAAGGCGAGCAATCCACGCGCGAGATACTCCGACTCGATGCCGAGCGCGTCGCAGATGTTCTCGAACGAGAACGTCGGCTCGGCGACGGCGGCGTCGATGCCGCGGATCCACCGCTCCGCCTC
>JBGPIT010000296.1:0-6362 GCA_041485125.1 Binatia bacterium
AGGCCGCCGGAGAGAAATACCGATCGAACGATCGTTCCCGGCGAGACATGGCCTTCGAACTCGCCGTCTTTCGGAAGGCAGCCGCTCCGCTCCATGTGATATCGAAATCGATTGTCCTGTGGCCAATCGTATTTGCGCACTTCGTACGTCAGCGGGGTGATGCCGACGAATCGCTCGTTGATGGTCACCTTCGCTCCCGGCGGCATCGTGCGGATCAACGTCTCACTCGCGCAGCCTGCCGCGAGGGCGGCGCAACCCAGGGCAAGCACTGTACGGTTCACGGGCATCTCCTCCGGGCGATTGAGCTATCAGACTGAATTCTCGCTATACACGAATTACCGGCTCCAGGAGGGAGACTCATGCAACGCTCGACGTCGACACGGGTGATCACGATCTGCGTACTCTCGTTGGCGGCGCAGGGCTGCGCCGAGTCCGTCCTCATCCGCGCCTATCCCGCCGATGCGCGGATCGCCGTCAATGGGCAACGGCTCGGCACCAGTCCCGCTACCTACACCGTTCCGCGAGGCAGCGGGCCGCGGGACGGAAACTTCAGATACCACGTCGAGCGCGAAGGATTTCAGCCGCAGGATGGATCGTTCACATTCAAGCCCGCTGGAGGAAGGATCACCGGCGGCATCTTCACGCTCGGCATCCTTTTCTTGTTCAAGTCACCGTTGGCATTGCCGGACGAGATCGAGGTCGTTCTCGAGCCGAACGAGACGTCGCCTCTGCAAGAAACGCGACCTTCGCCGGCTCAGCAGCTCCGGCACCTGGACGATCTTCTCGATCGGGGAACGATCACCGAAGAAGAGTTCAAGCGACAACGGAACAAGATCCTGCACAACCTTTGAGGGGTGGCCGAATGGTAGCCGATGGTTCAGCCGAACCGCGGAACGTGCGCTGCGCCGAGCTCGAGCAATGGCTCGCCGAAGGTCGTCCCTGCACGATCCTCGACGTTCGCACCGAGCCCGAGTGGACGGCGCGGCACATCCCGGGCGCGACGCTCGTCCCGCTGCACGAGCTCGAGGCACGGCTCGACGAGGTGCTCGATCTACCCGGCCCGCTGGTCGTCCACTGCGAGCACGGCGTGCGCTCCGTGAGTGCGGCACATTTCCTCGCCGCGCGCGGCAGGGGTGACGTCTTCAACGTCACCGAAGGGCTGTGCGCATGGCGCGGTCCGGTCGAGTCGGGTCCGGTTGCATCCTAGCGAGGCGGCAACGTAAGCTTTCGGGACGAGGAGAATCTCATGAATGACGACAAGGCGATCGATCTCGCATCCCTCAAGAAGGCGTTGGCCGTGGAGATCACCGCGATGAGCGAAGATCTTGAAAGCTCGACCGCGGCATCCTCCGGCGTGCCAGCTTGGCAAGATCGGTTCGTGGCCTCCGGCAAAGACGTTGCACCCGCGAACCCAAGAGCCGCCGAGACCGAGACAGGTCGGGCCGCGTGGCAGCGGCGCTTCGTCGCCTCGGGGAAGATCGCCCCCGCTCCTCAGCGCGGTTAACCACGCCGAGCGACGGGCGCGCCGCTCGTGCGGCCGCCGCCGGTTCATGTTCGCTGTCGCCATCTGACCGAGACGCTTCCATCGTTGTGGACCGACGCGACGCCGTTCCGGCGTCGCTACGAGAAAAGCGCAGCCGCGCTCCTCGCCATTCGGAGCGTCGTCGAGCGCCGGCAACTGCTCGACGGCCGCGAAGGCGAAGCGCTCGCGCTCCTCGATCTGCTCGAAGCCGCGAGCCCGCACGCCTTCGGCACGGTATGGAGCGAGCCGTCGAGCCAGTGGTGGATCGTCCTCGCGTGGCATCTCGTCGGCGCGTGCCTACATCCTGAGGAGTCGTCGCCGGAGGCCCGTGCCCACACCGCAGCGCTCGGCGTTCGGAGTCCGTCCGAAGCGTTGGCGCTCCATCTGGGCGAGCTCGAGCGCATCGTGCTGAGCGTAGCATTGATCGATCGCTCGGCTTGCTCGTTCGCGCGCCCGCTCGACGCGCGGCTCCCCTTCGCGTTGCCGGGAACCGGCCTCGTCCTCGCCGGCGCGGAACGGGTGCAGATACGCGGTTGCCGTGCAGGACGGCTCGAAGTCGACGAACCGACGATCGTGGAGCGTTCCGCCGAAGCGACGTGTGCCGACTACGCGCTCCTGCTCGAGCCCGCCGCGTTCGACCTACCGGGCCTGTCGATCGTACGATCGCTGCGCGACGTGCCCCGCAGCTTCCAACGTGAGCAGGTGCCGCTCGTCGCCGCCGCGTTGGAGCTCATCCATCACCATCAGCCCGAGAGCTTCGCGCAGCTCCGCGCGATGATGCGCGTCGCCGCGATGAAGCCGCGGAACGTCGGCGACTACTCGAACGTCTCCCAGTCGGATCTCCCCGGCGCCTTCATCTGCACCGCGACAGCCAACCCGTTCGTTCTGGCCGACTCGATCGTGCACGAGTTGCATCACAACCGTCTCTTCTTTCTCCAGGACGAGGCACCGCTCTTCGCCGGAGAGCGCGACGGCGTCGCCGAAGCGGGAACGTTCTACTCGCCGTGGCGTGACGATCTTCGACCGTTGCAAGGGCTCTTTCACGGCGTGTTCGTCTATGTGCCGGTGCTACGCTTCTGGATCGCGGTCGTCCGTGCGGGCGCAGTCTCGGGCGACGCACGGCTCTACGGTCTCGATCAGCTCGCTCGGATTCCCGTCCAATGTGCCGTCGCCGTCACGCAGCTTCGCCGTCACGCCCAGCTCACCGAGCGCGGCAATGCCGTGCTGGCGGAGGTCGCCGCCGAGCTCGATCGCGCGACGGCCGATGCGCACGCGCTCGGCGCGACACTCGACGGACCCGCGACGATCTTTCACGACGATGGGCGGTTCACGTCGGAGGTATCCGCGGCGGGGCCGATCAGCGTCCGGCAGTCGCTGCTAGAGCATTGGCGGCGCTACGACGTCGGAGGGCAGCTCACAGCCGCGGACCTTGGCTGTTCGTGAGGACTTTCGCCCGCCGCCAGTGGCTGTTGTACCGCTCATACTTCTCATGTCAGTGTCTAGCAGGCTAGACGCGTAGCGACTGGACGCGATAGCTGTCGACGATGACCGGTCGACAGCTTCTCGCGCGGCTTCGCCGCGGTGATCTCACGTACGCGTGCGCTGTGGTCGATGCGTCACGACTGTTCCGGTACGCGCAGGCGAGGATCTCGGGCCGGGGCTGCTTCGAGCGATCGAACGTGATCTGGAGCCATGTCTCGGCAAAGGATGGCTGACGCGATGAAACGATACACCGTGCGTTATGAGCGCGATGAGGCAGGTTGGTGGGTAGCGTCGGTGAAAGGAGTTCGCGGCTGCCACTCACAAGGTCGGAGCCTCGATGAAGCCGAGCGGCGGGTTCGGGAAGCGCTCGCTCTGGTGGTACGCGGGGCGGAAAATGCGGAGCTCGCCAGCGATGTGCGACTGCCTAGCGACGTTCGCCGAGCGGTAACGGAGTTCAAGGTCGCACGCACGCGTGCAGAGCGCGAACAGGCCCGAGTGCGCGCCGCGGGGGCGACCGCCGTTCGCGTTCTGCGTGAACGGCTCAAGATAGGCGTGCGGGATGCGGGAGCGCTCCTTGGGCTGTCGCATCAGCGCATCCATCAGATCGGCTGACGGCAGCATCACCGTTCGACGCCAACCTTCTTCCCCGTTCGTTGGCGGTCGGCCGGTGGCGAGCCTATGCTGCGAACGCCCGGCGCCTTCGGGCAGCCCTACTTCACAGGAAGGACTTCCCATGTCGCCGCTATCTCCACGTCTGCTGATCCTTCTCCTCCTCGCGCTGCCCTGCTCCGTCGAGGCCCGGGCGGTCGTCGTCGACACGACGGCTGACGACCCCGCGCTCACCGCCTGCGACGACGCCGTGTCGAATGATTGCAGCTTGCGCGGGGCGATCCTCCTCGCCAACGGACAGCCGCTGTCCGAGACCACCACGATCGACGTTCCCGCGGGGACGTATGTTCTGAGCCAATCCTCCTCCTGCGCCTATCAACGCCATGGCAGCCCGAGTGCCGTCGTGTCCTCCGCGGTGCCGTTGTGCATTGCCACGAACGTGATCCTGCAAGGTGCCGGGGCGGCCACTACCGTCATCGACGGCAATCTCGCCCATCGGGTGTTGATGGTGAGCGCCGCGGCGACAGCGGAGGTCCGCGGCGTGACGATCACCCGGGGCCTCAGTGACCAAAGCTTTGGCGTGACTCAAAACGGCGGCGGCATCGAGAACGACGGCAACTTGACGCTGAGCAACAGCGTCGTGAGTGCGAGCGCGCTCGATCCCATCGCCGGAGCTGCCGCCGGAGCCGGCATCTACAATGTCGGTCAACTCACGCTCCTCCAGAGCGTGGTGACCAACAACGTCTCACCCCTGAACGATCTCGGCGGCGGCATCTTCAATGGTCAGCAGGCCATCTTGGTCCTGAGTGACAGCACGATCAGCGGCAACGTAATCGGGGCCAATGGCGGTGGCCTCTGCAACTCTGAGGGTTCCGCCACCATCACCAACAGCACGGTGAGCGGCAACTCGGCCAACGGTTTCGGCGGGGGCGGGATCGCCAATTTCGGCGGCACGTTCATCGCGACCTTGGTGGTGACCAACTCGACCATCAGCGGCAATCACAGTGGCAGCGAGGGCGGTGGGATCATCACCAACGCCCGCACCACCACCCATCTGAACAACGTCACGATTACGGACAACACCGGCGCCATGGACGCACGCGGTTCCGGCGGCGGCGTCTCGGGGACGGGGACGATCATCTTGCAGAACACGGTGCTCGGGGGGAACCACGACGCCACGACGGCAACGACGCCCGACTGCGGTACGGGCACCCAGCTTCTTTCGCAGGGTCACAATCTCATCCAGGATCCGAGCGGATGTGTCATCAGCGGCGACAGCACTGGCAACCTGATCGCCGTCGATCCGAAGCTCGGGATCTTGACCGACAATGGTGGCTTCACGCGAACCCACGGGCTAGGCACGGACAGCCCGGCGATCGGGGCGGGAAGCCCTGCGGCACCCGGTAGCGGCGGCGTGGCCTGCGCGGCGAGCGACCAGCGGGGGGTGCTTCGCCCCGTCGGCACGGCCTGTGACATTGGCGCGTTCGAACGCAGCAGCGTCTTCTCGCTGGCCAGAATCCTACCACCCACCGGGGGCAGCGACGGATCGCTGACAGTGCTCGTCTCCGGCGGCGGCTTCGCGCCGGCGGCGACCGTAGCCTTACGTCGCGCCGGCCACGCCGACATCGTCGGCAACCCCGTCGCGACCGACGTCGCGGGCGCCGCGTTGACGACCACGTTCGACCTGACGGGCGCGGACGCCGGCAGTTGGGACGTCGTGGTGACGAACCCGGATCTGACGAGTGTGGCGCTCGCCGGTGGCTTCACCATCGAGGCGCCCCGCGCCGCGGACCTCTATGCGATCGTGCTGGCGCGGAGCAGCGCGCGTCCGGGGCTGCCGGCGCGCATCGCCGTGCTCTACGGCAACCGCGGTAACACCGACGCGCTCGGGGTGCCCCTGACCCTCCGCCTGCCGGCGTCGTTCGCGCGGCGCTTCTCGCTCGAGGTCGCCGCGCCGCCCGCACAACCGGGACAGCCCTACAACGACTATGGCGACGTGCCGCTCGAGCTGAAGGCAGACGTCGCCAGCGATCAGGTCGACGTTCCCCTGCTCATCCCGATCGTGCCCGCTGGCTTCACGGGTGTTCTCGCGTTCTCACTCACTCCGCCCGCGGGTACGGCCGGCCAGGAATTCGCGGTCGAAGCGCATTTCGGCACGCCCTGGTTCGCGAACGGCACCGTGCTGCCAGACGTCGTCGCGGAGGCGGCTACGCGGGCGCGGCAGGTAGCGGCCAATCGCCTGGGGGTCGTGGCAGGGCCGGCGCTCGACCCAACGCTGGTCGCCTACGAAACCGCTGCGCTCGACCTCGCGGTCGCCTCCTCCCGCGACGATCTGGTCGAGAACTTCGGCCAGATCCGCCGCGTCTACAGCCTCGCCTATTTCGCGATCGATCTCGCCGGCTACGTGCAGGCGCTGACGCTGGCGAGCGTGGCGCCGTCGCCGGTGCATCGCTTCGCGGCGCTAGCGCCGCTCGGGCGCTTCGCCACGCTCCCGGCGCTCTTCACCCACGCGCTCGGTCTCGGCGCCGGGACGGTCGAAGCGCAGACCGTCTGCCCACCCTGCGTCTGCGGGGCGGTGACCGCGCCGGGCTGCAGCTGTCCGGACTGCAAGAGTCCGCCACCCAAGGACGACAAGAAGCCGCCGAATGGTCTGACACCGGGGGAGTGCAGAGATCTACCGCATCATAAGCCGTCAGCCGACGGCAAGACGTGTATTCCCGACGGCAGTCAAAAGTGCGCCATCATCTCC
>JBGPIT010000297.1:0-6331 GCA_041485125.1 Binatia bacterium
AATCCCTACCTCCTGGTGCGCGTCGATAGGCACTTGATCCCGGATCACAATGACATCACCGATCCGCGGATCGTCGACTTCGTCAAGCAGCTCATTCTGCTCTCGACCCACACAGCCGAGGAAGCCGAGCAGATGCGTCGGGAAACGCCGGCGGTTGATAAGACTTTGTAGCGGGCGTTTTGCTCTGGCTGGTTGACCTATTCGCCAATCTCGGACGTTTCGCCCCTCTCCTATCTTCGCCACAGCGTCGACGGTGAGGGCCCGTATAGGTTCTTCGATCCGACGCTGCAGACACGTTGGGACGATACTGTCCGGAAGTTCGCTCTCGCGCGGCACTACACGCGTCGCGATGCTCGAGCACGTGCTTGCGTTCCTGAGCACACACAATCCGCCAGAGTAGTCCCGCGATCGTCGGGAACATGCGGAACGTCGAATATTCCGGGAAAGCGGCCCTCGAGAAGGATAGTTCGAGTGCGTCCGGCGCTAACGCGACCGCGCCAGCGCCACCGACAGATCAGGTCTTCCTTCGACGCCGTCGCACCCACCAGACCATCGTGCCGACTCCTGCGAGGAAGAAGTACGGCGCGCCTTTCTGGTCGGTGGGGGTCGAGCCGGCCAGTCCGACGGCGACTAGCCACAAAAAAAGCGAGACCAAAAGCAAGGACATTTGAAAGAACGACCCCTTCCTCTTCGACGGCTCGGGCGGAGGGGGGGTGATGACCTTGGGCGGCGTGCCGAGCACCTTCTCCAGAGTGTGGATCAGTCGATCGATGTCGTACTTCCATCGAGTGTCGGCGATGTCGATGGCGTTCCGTCGTGTCAGCGGCGCCAAGTCCGGTGGGAGCTCGCTGGCGAGCGGCATGAGGGTGTTCTGCACCAATACCGGTATCACCCGGATCTTGCGTTTCAGCGCGGTAGCGACTTCCAATCGGACGTAGTCGCCTGGATCCTCGAGCCGGCGTCGCCCTGCTCCATCGACGCTTCCGAGCCATTGTTTGCCGATCACCACGACGAGCGCGACGCACGACTGAACGGCACGCTCGATCTCCTCGACGAAATCGAGGCCAGGCTCTACGGTGTCGATATCCATGAAGAGTCGATCACCGAACCTCTCCTTCAAATCGTCGGCGACTCGGCCCGCGTAGCCGGCGGCGTCGTCCCGACGATAGCTCAGAAAGATTCCCGACATCCGTCACGCTCCTCAAGGGCGAACTAGCCGAGCGTGTCTGTGACCACAAGGAAAACGTAGCCTTCGATCCGCGCCTCGACCGACTCTGTGTCGCAATGGCGCAGATGTCCCGTCTGAAAGCAGGGCCGACCCGAGGTGCAGTGGGCCCCGCGATCCACCGCTCAGGGGGCGCGGAGGCGGGGTACCCGTCCGCCGCCACAGCAAGACGGCGGCTCCGAGTAGGTAGCACCCGACGCCGCGCACCTGTGCCCGTAGCGTTGCGCCCGCGTTGTCCGCGGTGGGCACGCTCGGGCATGTCGATCGGAACGTTCGCGTCGGTCGTCGCGCGCGGCACCGCGCCGTGGGCAGGGCGCGTCAGCCCACGGAGACGACGACGAGCGCGAGGGCGTCATCCTCGCGCTCGACGCCGAGAAGGTGTGACCTGGACGGAGGGCCTGCCCGAAGCAGCGCGCTCTCGAGTGTGGGTCGCGCTCACAGACGGTAGCGCTCATGGAGAATCGCATTGGAAAGACGCGATCACGCATTTCCCGCGCCCGTTTCGCTAGGACAATCTCCGTGAGATCCATTGACGTGAGCGCCGGCGCGTAAGCAGGGTCAACCGAACGCGGACAGTTCGGTGTTGCGCCAGGTCGACGACAACCCGCTCTTTGGGCGACACCTCATCATTTTTGTCTCTCGAGAAACGTCCTTGAGAGTCCCGGGCTGCCCGTCGTATGAAGATGCGAGAAGTAGACACCCCTCGTTGGTCAGCGACCCGTCGTGCCTATACGAATCCCCGCGGCTGATGCCCTGATCGCCACTGCAGTCCTCGCAGCTGCGGCGTTCGGCCACGCGTTGCCGGCCATGAGTTGAGCATGCGACGGGCATGGAAGTGGGGAGTCGCGACTCTTGGCCTCTTGGCGGCGGTCGCACTCGAGATCCTGTCGATGCAGGTGCACGCGCGGCAGGCCCACGGCGAACAATCATCGTGGCCCCCGGGATACACGACCCGGGAAACGGCGATACCCGACGACACGGTCCTGCGCGAGCAGCTCGAGAAGGCGATCGACCTTCGCCGTCGCGAGCACTTCGATCGCGTGCTCGATGCGCATGAGCCGGGTGAGCTGATCGAGCATGCGACGCTCACGGACGTCGTCTTCGATCATCGCCCGTTGGGAGTCGACACGCTCTTCGTCGTCGGCGACGAGCTCTTCGGCTACTTGTTCCGTCCCGAGAACGGTTGGGGAAGCGGCGGCGCGGACCGGAAGGCGATCGACTACACGCCGCAGCTGCGCCGGGTGCATCGCGACACCGCGGGAGGGCCCGATGCGTTCGGGTGCTTCAGCTGTCACTCGAAGGGCGGACCCGACGGAGCGGGGACGCAGACCCAAAACGCGTTCCTCCGCGGCGACGGCGAACGGACCGCGAGCGCGGATCAGCGCAATGCGCCGCATCTCCTCGGCCTCGGTCCGATCGCGGCGTTGGCGCGCGACATGAGCGCCGAGCTCCGCGCCGAGGCAACCGCGGCCGCGGAGCGCGCCCGCGCGGAAGGCCGCCTCGTCGAGCAAGACTTGACGACCAAGGGCGTCGCGTTCGGCCGCATCGCCGCCGACCCCGACGGCACGCTCGACACCCGCGGCGTCGAAGGCGTCGACGGCGATCTGACGATCCGCCCGTTCGGTTGGAAGGGACACCAAGCGACGCTGCGTGACATCGCGGAGGAATCGCTCCACCTTCATCAAGGCCTCTTGTCGAACCGCATTCAGCTCGCCGTGCGCGACGGCTCCCTCGATTCCGCGCCGTACGGAACCGGCAAGTGGTGGGACGTCGACAACGACGGCGTCTCGCTCGAGATCGACGGCGGCATGCTGACGACGGTCGTGGGCTACCTCGCGCAGTTGGAGGTGCCGATCATACGTCCGCCGCACGATCCGGGGTTGCTCGACGCCTTCGCGGCCGGGCGAATGTACTTCGATACGATCGGGTGCTCCGGGTGTCATGTGCCGACGTTGGAGCTCGACGATTCGAAGCTCGACGCGCGCGCGCCGCAGCCTGCCGGCGAGAATCGGCCGCCGTTCATCATCGACGTCGCGAAGGACGGCGATGGTCCGAAGATCGAGCCCAAGTACGGGGGGAACAACACCGCCTACCTGGTGCATCTCTTCAGCGATCTGAAACGCCACGACATGGGAACGACATTGGCGAGCCCGTCGGCGCAGGGGACGATTCCCGCCTCGGTGTTTCTCACGCGTCCGCTTTGGGGTCTCGCGGAAACCGCGCCCTACCTCCACGACGGTCGCGCGCCGACGGTGAACGAGGCGATCGTTCTCCACGGAGGAGAAGCGGCGGCGGCGCGCGACGCTTACCTCGCTCTCGACGACGACGCCCGTGCGAGCGTGCGCGTCTTCCTCGCGTCGCTCTCGCGCCAACCGAAGCTCTTCGTCCCATGATCGCGTGGCGGACGGCGACGATCTTCGCCCTCTGCTGCGCGATCGCCGGCTGCCGGGCTCGAAGCGCAACGCAGGAGACCGCGAGCTGGAGAACGGATTGCCCGCCGCTCGACCGGCCGGCGCCGCTCAGCCTCGACGCCGCGCGCGACGCGCATCGCTGGGCGGAGCGCCGCCAGGAGCTCCGTGCCCGCGAGGCAGCGGCGCCGGGCTCCCTCGTCCGCGAGATGCACGCCGCCCTCGACCCGACCCGCATGGCCGCCGGCAAGGTCTGCTTGGCGGAGCTCGCGGATCGCGGCCGGCTCCTCTTCGAGCACGAATACAACTTCGCCGACGGGCTCGGCGGCGGCGGCGCGGCGACGGCTGCGAAGGGACCGTTTCGCCGCGTGCATCAAGGGCTCTTCGGCGGTCCGGAAACCATCTCGTGTCCGTCGTGCCACTGGGTCGGCGGCCCGAACGGAGCGGGAGCCGAGACCGACAACGCCTTTCTCCAGGGCGACGGAGAGCGCACGCCAAGCGGCGACCAGCGGAACCCTCCGGCGCTGGTAGCGCTCGGCGTCGTCCAGGCGCTCGCCCACGAGATGAGTCGCGACCTCCAGAAGGAGCGCACCGACCTCGTGCGGGAAGCCGCACGCGCCGGTGCCGGTCGCGAAGCGCGTCTCACGAGCAAGGGCGTCGACTTCGGCGTCCTCCGCGCCACGCCGAAGGGCGAGATCGATGCGTCGGGCATCCAGGGGGTCGACGCCGACCTCGTGGTGAAGCCGTTCGGCTGGAAGGGCACGGCGGCGGAGTTCGCGGACCTCGCCAGCGAAGCGCTTCAGGTGCACATGGGAATTCAGAGCGACTCGCTCCTCGCGACGGGCTCGCGCGAGTTGATCGGCGAGGGGAACGATCCGGTCGACCCGGACGGGGACGGCGTGCGGAGCGAGCTCGGCCGCGGGCCCTTCGCGGCGATGATGGCCCACTTGGCGCTCCTCGAGCTGCCCACCGTCGAGCCGCTGCTCGAGTACCGGCAGCTCCCGGCAGCTGCACAGGCGTTGTTTCCCCCGACGACGACGAGCTTCGCCGACGACTTCGCCCGCGGCCGCCAGCAATTTCATGAGCTCGGGTGCGCGTCGTGCCATGTGCCCATGCTGGTCCTCGAGAGCCCCGTCGTCGCCGTCGAGGGGATGCCGCCGATCGATCTGTCGCGGGAGATGCGGCAGCCGGCGCTCACCTACGAGCCCACGCTCGGCGGCTATCCCGTGTGGCTGTTCAGCGATCTCAAGCGCCACGACATGGGGAACGACAATGCCGCGCAGCACGTTCAGCGCGGCGTCGCGCCGAACGAGTATCTCACCCCGCGACTCTGGGGCGTCGCCGATTCAGCCCCGTATCTCCACGACGGTCGTGCCCCGAGCTTCGACTACGCCATCGCCGGCCACGACGGCGAAGCCGCTGCCGCCCGGGCGGCATTCGTGGCGCTACCGTTCGAGGAAAAAGGCCCGCTCCGAGTTTATTTGATGTCGCTCCGGCGCGTACCGCGGGTGTTCGTCCCCTGATGTGCCGCGTCCTTCGTGCGCCGCAACACGTAGAGATCCAGCACGCCGACTCCGAGGTTCCCGTCGACTGGATGGCGGAGGGAGCTGATCAGCAACGTCGGGCGGCCGCGTCCGTCGGGATCGGGCGCACGGCGGATGTGCCACCCGAACCAGCAGTCCGCTTCGTCGCCGAGCAATTCGGTGAGAACCTTTCCCGTACGCCCGGAGCGGAGCTCGACGCGGCCGACCCGGTCGGCGGTGCCGAGACGATGCCAAGGCGCACCGATGGCGACGTCCTCGACGCCGTCCCCGTCCAGATCGCCGGCGGCGACGACCATCCGTCCGTAGAGCTCGCCCGGCTGGCTCCCCGACCACTGCCGTAGCTCCTTCCCGGTGGCGCTGGAGTAGATGCGCAGCTCCCCTGGTATGCTCCGCGTCTGGTCTTCCGTTCCGGGCGCTGCCACCGCGATCTCGCCTTTGCCGTCACCGTCGAGGTCCGCGACCGCCGCCACGACCCCGCCGAAGCCGCCCCGGCGATCCGTTCCCTTCCAGTGGTACAGCTCCCTGCCGCTGGCCGACGAGAGGACCCACACCTCGCCGACCATCGCGCCAGCGGCATCCCTCGCATAGGGCGCTCCGACGACGAGATCGGGGTGCCCGTCGCGATCGAGGTCGTCGACCCGGGCGACGTACCATCCGAAGGACCCCGACCCTCCCGGGATCGCGTAGGTCCGCAGCACCGAGCCGTCCTTACCGCTCAGGAGATAGACACGACCGTCGTCCTGCGCGGGCGCACCGACAAAGAGGTCCGCGTGCCCGTCGCCATCCTGATCTCCGGCCAGCGTCAGGTCCCAACCCAGGTTCTCGCTCTCGGTCTCGGCGCGCTTCCAGAGCTGCTTGCCGGTCTTCGGAGAACGCGCGACCACGATACCCCGCATGCGCCCGTCGACCGGTGCGTGCGGCGCTGCGATGATCACGTCTGCGAGCCCATCGCCCGAGAGATCCGGCACCGGCATCACCCAGTGGCCGAAGAGCCCGTCCGGCCACTCACCGTCCCACTGGCGGATCACCGCGCCTGTCGCGCCCGACCATACCATTGCGGTGCCGTTCTGGAGTGTCTTCTGTTGGAGCTTGAAGCGGGCGCCGGCGGCGATGTCCGCGTGGCCGTCGCCGTCGGCGTCGAGTGGCTCGCCGAA
>JBGPIT010000298.1:0-6296 GCA_041485125.1 Binatia bacterium
CGCCTGCGGTACGCGTACATCATCAAGTGCGTCGACGTGGTGAAGAACGACGCCGGCGAGGTCGTCGAGCTGCACTGCACCTACGATCCCGACACGCGGAGCGGCATGCCGGCGGCGAACCGCAAGGTGAAGGCGACGCTGCATTGGGTCTCGGTGCCGCACGCGCTCGACGCGGAGGTGCGGCTCTACGATCGCCTCTTCACGGTCGAGGATCCCGAGAGCGGGAAGGACGGCGAAGACTTCACGAGCTTCCTGAACCCGGCGTCATTCGAGTGTCTGACCGACGCCAAGCTCGAGCCGAGTCTCGCGTCGGCGCCTGCCGGCGGCCGTTACCAGTTCGAGCGTCAGGGCTACTTCTGCGTCGATCGCGACTCGAAGCCGGGTGCGCTCGTCTTCAATCGGACGGTCTCACTGCGCGACACCTGGGCGAAGATCGAGCACGCGGAGTCCGGCAGAAGGCCGCCGCGCTGAGTACCCTCCAGCTCAGCTGATCGACGCGAGCGCGGCGTCGAGGCGACCGAGCGTCCGCTCGCGGCCGAGGACGTCGAGCACCTCGAAGATGCCCGGGCTTGCCGACGTCCCCGTCACCGCCACGCGCACCGGCTGCGCGACCTTCCCGAGCGCCAGGCCGTGGCGAGCGATCACCTCGTTGAACGCCGCGGTGAGTGTCTCGACGTCCCACGGCTCGATGCGCGCGAGCGCGTCGCGCAGATCCTGCAGGGCCGGCTTGATCGGCGGCTTCAGGAGCTTCGCCGCCGCGGCGGGATCGATCGGGATCTCGTCGACCAGGTAGAAGCGCGCGAGATCGACGACCTCGATCAGCGTCTTGGCGCGCTCTTGCACGGTCGCCACGGCCTTCGCGAGCCAGCGCTCGTCGCCGGGGACCGGCAGGCCGCGCTCCTCGATGAACGGCCGCACCGCGCGCGCGAGATCCTCGGGCGCGAGCTGCCGCAGGTAGTGCCCGTTCAGCCACAGCATCTTCTCGATGTCGAAGACGCCGGCCGACTTGCCGACGGCGTCGATCGCGAACTTCTCGACCAGCTCGGCGCGGCTGAAGATCTCCTGGTCGCCGTGCGACCAGCCGAGGCGCACGAGGTAGTTGACGACCGCGTCGGAGAGGAAGCCCATGTCGCGATACGCAGTGACCGCCATCGCGCCGTGCCGTTTGCTGAGTCGCGTCTTGTCGGGGCCGAGGATGAGCGGCACGTGACCGAAGGCCGGCAGCGGCGCGCCGAGCGCCTGGTACATCAGGATCTGCCGCGGCGTGTTGGCGAGGTGATCGTCGCCGCGCAGCACGTGCGTGATGCGCATCTCGACGTCGTCGACGACGACGCAGAAGTTGTACGTCGGCGTGCCGTCGGTGCGGAGCAGGATCAGATCGTCGAGCTCGTCGTTACGAAACACCACGCGGCCTTTGACGAGATCGTCGATGACGGTCTCGCCTTCCTTCGGCCCGCGGAAGCGGACGACGTGGGGCGCGTCGCCCCGCGGGGGCAGATCGCGACAGGTGCCGTCGTAGGCGGGCTTGCGTCCGGCGGCGAGCGCGGCTTTGCGCTTGGCATCGAGGAGCTCCGCGGAGCAGTAGCAGCGATACGCCTTGCCCTCGCTGAGCATGCGCTCGAGCGCGGCGATATACTGCGGCGTGCGCTGGCTCTGAAAGAACGGGCCCTCGTCCCAGCCGATCTCGAGCCACTGCAGACTCGTCAAGATCGCGTCGATCGAGGCGTCGGTCGAGCGCTCGCGGTCGGTGTCCTCGATGCGCAGGACGAAGGTGCCGCCGGTGTGCCGCGCGAAGAGAAAGTTGAACAGCGCCGTTCGTGCGCCCCCGATGTGCAGGTAGCCGGTCGGACTGGGAGCGAAGCGCGTACGCGGATGACCCGAATGCGTCACATCGTCACATTTTTCGCGCGGCGCGTGGGTGTGCAAGACCGCCGCTTCGACCCCGGAAACCTCGCGCGGATCAGGATTCTCGCGGCTTTGACGCGAACGGCGCCGTGGGTCTATAGCCTGTATCCACCCACACGGCTAGCGGCATAGCTCTTGCTGACTCCGAGACCGGAGCACCTGATGATCGCGAGCACGGACGTCACTGCCTTCCTTTCCAGTCGCGCTTTCGACGCTGCGTTCGTCGCGCCGGCTCGTGCGCCTCGCACGTCCGCGCGAGTGAAGAAAGTTGACGTTGCGACCTGTTCCGTCTTGGACCAGTTTGCTAAGAAGTCTGTGCTCGATCTCATCTCCGCGAACGCTGATCTTCACGCTCCCGCAACGATGCCCGCGTATGGGTCGGGGTGCGTCCAGTGCAGGTCGACAGCACGTTGACGAAAGGCGATTTCCCGATGGAACGCAAAAAGATCCTCGTAGTGGAAGACAACGAAGACAACCGGCGCATCCTCGTCTATCGCCTGCGCAAGATCGGCGACTTCGAGATCATCGAGGCGCAGAACGGTCTCGAGGCGATCGAGATGACGGAGAAGCACGTACCGGATCTCATCTTCATGGACCTCAAGATGCCGGTGATGGACGGGTGGGAAGCGACCAAGCGCATCCGCGTCACCGAGGGCGGCCGCCGCGTCGCGATCATCGCGCTCACCGCGCAGGCGATGGCCGGCGACGAGCAGAAGGCGCTCGCGATCGGCTGCGACGACTACCTCGCGAAGCCGGTCGTCGATCCCGAGATCGTCCGCGAGAAAGTCGAACGTCTCTTGAAGAAATACACCGCGCCGGCGCTCGCCGCGGTGCACTGAGTCCCACCCCCACGACAGTGCCGTAACGAGGCGGATCGTTTCCGGAGCGCGCGCCAGCAGGTGCGCCGGGAACGGCGGAAGAAGTGAGACGCCCCGGAGCAATCCGGGGCGTTGCTTTTTGGGACACCGGATAGAGCGCGATCTCGTTCGAATCCCGCGCGGGCGGGATTGAAGTTGTCCGCCGAAAGCGCGCAGAATCCCGGCGGGGGGCACCTCAATGACCACTCGCGCGTTCGGGGCTCGGACTCTCGCTCTCGTTGCTCTCACGATCGGCTGTATCGCAGGAGCCGCGACGTCGGCCGCTGCGGCGGGTCGTTGCGGCGCCGATCCCGCCGACGCTCCGGCAATCAGCGCCGTCGACGCAGAAGCGGCAACGCTCTGCGACTGCTGCGGCAGCACGACCGCCGCCCGTCGCGCCGCGTGTGTGCGCGGCGTCGCGAAGCGCGCTGCGAAAACGGGCGCACTCGCGAAGTCGTGCGTCGGGCGAGTCGTGCGCGATGCGCGAAGCGCATGCACGGCGTCATGTCGTCACTGCGACAGTGACGCCGACTGCGCGTCGGGCGAGATGTGCGAGTGCCGATCGGGCGCGTGTGACGCGACCGCCGGTATCTGCGTCGCGAAGCCGCAGGTGTGTCCAGACATCGCCACGCCGGTCTGCGGCTGCGACGGCACGACCTACGGCAACGACTGCGAACGCCGCGGCCACGGCGCATGCAAAGCGCACGACGGCGCGTGCGCGACCGCCGGCCGTTGCGTCGATCCATCGACCGGTGCATGCACCGACGTCGAGTGCTCAGCTGCGAGGCCGTGTGCGTCGAACGCGCGCTGCAATCCGAGCTGTCCGCCGCCACCAACCGGGGGGTGCTTCGACACCATAGAGAATCGATGCACGGGGCAGGCCTGCTCCGCGAGCCAGCAGTGCCGACTCGGTAATGAGGTCTGCACGCCCGGTTGCTCGCTGCCGTCGGGCGGGTGTTTCGACACGATCGAGAAGCGCTGCACCGGTAAGGCCTGCTCGGCCGATCACCCGTGCGGCATCGCCAACGAATTCTGCAGCGCTCAGTGTCCCGTCACCGAGTGCCAGACCGATGCCGATTGCAACGACGGCAATCCGTGCAGCGTCGATCACTGTGCGAGCGGCGTATGCGAGCACGCGTGCGTGTGTGTCACGCCGGCCGGCGGCAGCAGCTGTTGCCCGGGACCCGCCGCCCTTTGCGTCCGCCCGTGCGGCGACACGTTTCCCGCGTGCGACGGGAGCTGTTCAACGGGCGAGAAGTGCGGAAGCTCGAGCGGCGCGCCGGCGTGTCAGTGCATCGCCGACGGTTGCGGCGGCTGCGCGACCTGCGGCGACGGCACGTACTTCGCCACTTGCGGCGATCCAGTCTGCCATGGCCACACGCCGCACGACGGCGTGCCGCCGTGCACGACCGAGCAGGTCGGCGACCCGTGTACGTGCATCGGCGCGACCTGCGACCCCGGCAACGATTGCAACAACCTCCTCGAGTGCGCGACGTCCGATCCGACGCACGGGGGCATGTGTCCGATCTCGCGGCGTGCGTACAAGAAGAACGTCCAGTATCTGAGCCCCGCCGACCTCGACCGACTCCGTGCCGATCTCCTCAAGTTCCGCTTGGCCTCGTACCAATACGATCTGCCCGGCGCGGATCCGGCGACGCATCTCGGGTTCATCATCGACGACGTCGGCACGAGCCCGTCGATCGCGCCGAACGGCAACACCGTCGATCTCTACGGCTACGCCAGCATGGCGGTCGCGGCCCTACAGGCGCAGCAGCGCGAGATCGACGAGCTCGAGCGCGAGGTCGTAGCGCTGCGCGCCGAGCGCGCGGCAAGTGGCGGTGGGCTCGATCGCACGCGCGGCGCCGCCGCGCCGAGTCGCCGCCGCAAGCACCGCGCCTGGTTCGCACCGGCGCGTTGACGATCGCGGTCGCGGTCGGTACTCACGGCACGTGGGTGTTCTCGACGGCAAGACCGCGCTCGTGACCGGCGGGACCGGCGCGCTCGGGACCGTCGTCTGCCGCGAGCTGCTGCACGCGGGAGCGCGGATCGTCGTGACGTACATTCTCGACGCGGAGGTCGCGAGGTTCCGCGCCGCGGTTCCGGGCGGTGCGTACGAGCTCGTCAAGGTCGACCTGGCGCGCGCCGACGACGTCGAGACCGCGGTGAAGCGGATCGCGGCGTCGCACGCCCGGATCGACGTGCTGTTGAACCTCGCCGGCGGCTTCCGGGGCGGCGCGAAGCTCGTCGAGACGCCCGAGGCAGAGCTCGAGAGTCTCTTCGCGGTCAACGTGAAGACCGCGTTTCATTGCTGCAAAGCCGTCGTCCCGGTGATGCTGCGCCAGCAGGCGGGGCGGATCGTGAACGTCGCCGCGCGGCCCGCGCTCTTCGGCGGCGCCTACGTCAGCGCCTACGCGATCGCGAAGGCCGGTGTCGTGGCGCTGACCCGCGCCCTCGCCGACGAGCTCCGCGACGACGGCATCACCGTGAATGCGATCGCGCCGAGCACGATCGACACGCCGGCAAACCGCGCTGCCATGCCGGACGCCGACGCCTCGAAGTGGGTGAAGCCGGAGCAGATCGCCGCGACGCTCGTCTTCCTCGCCAGCGACGCCGCGGCGGCGACCAGCGGCGCCGTGATTCCGATCTACGGCCGCGCGTGACCGTTCGCCCGTAGCGGCATCCAAGCGGGCGTGTCGACTAGAACCCCCGGCTTGACGGCGTCCCGCAGCAGGCAATGATGAGTGACGACGATGAACGCTGATCGCACCCGGACCATGGTAGCAACCGCCGTCCTTGTCACGACGCTGACGGCCTGTTCGCCCAGCAGCGACGACCGGGTCGCGCATGCGCAGTCCGATGCGAAGCCGAGAAAATGGCAAGGGAGTGGCATGGCGACGAAACCGACCGACGAGGAGCTCAAGCGGACGCTCACCCCCGAGCAGTATGCCGTCACACAGCAAGAGGGCACCGAACGTCCCTTCGACAACGCCTACTGGAACAACAAGAAGGAGGGCATCTACGTCGACGTCGTCTCCGGCGAGCCGCTCTTCAGCTCGAAGGACAAGTTCGACTCCGGCACCGGCTGGCCGAGCTTCACGCGCCCGCTCGATCCCGCAAACGTCGTCGAGCACGAGGACGGCAAGCTCTTCATGAGGCGCGTCGAGGTGCGCTCGAAAGAGGCCGACTCGCACCTCGGCCACGTGTTCAACGACGGCCCCGCGCCGACCGGGATGCGCTACTGCATGAACTCCGCGTCGCTCCGCTTCGTCCCCGTCGAGCGTCTTGAGGAAGAGGGCTACGGCCAGTACCTGCCGCTCTTCCAAGCGCCGAAGAAGGACGCCGACAAGACACGCTGAGCGTCGTCGCGCCGCCGTTCGAGCGCGTCTCCCCAACCGCGTCTTTCCACGAGGAGCCCGGCGCAGTTGCCTCGTCGGGCGGAATCCGCAATCTTCGTCGTCGATGGGCCGTTAGCTCAGGAGGTAGAGCAGCTGCCTTTTAAGCAGCGGGTCGCTGGTTCGAGTCCAGCACGGCCCA
>JBGPIT010000299.1:0-6198 GCA_041485125.1 Binatia bacterium
CTTGCGGACCGGCCAGCTGCCGCTCGCGATCTCGAGCCAGCGCCGCACGTACGCGACGAAGCGCTCGGGACCGAAGACGAGGATTGGCGACAGGCTGACGAGCGCCGCGGTCGCCACCGCCGCGCCGAGCGCGGTCCACCAACGCTTCCAGAGGAAGTAGGGAAAGAAGAAGATCGGCAGCACCTTCACCGCGGCGGCGAAGCCGATCAGCGCCCCGCCCGCCACCGCCCGTCCGCGCGCGAGCCAGACGCAGCCGGCGAGGCAGCAGAACAGGATGAACATGTTGATCTGCAGGCGGTCGAAGTTGCCGAGGAAGAAGCGCGAGGTGAGGACGAGCGGCCCGAGCACGGCGATCGACGCGAGCGAGAGGGCGCCGGCGCCGCCCGCGAGCGTCAGCCGCCGGCCGTAGACGAGCGTGATCGCCATCCGCACCATCGCGTAGACCATCGCCGCGTTGGCGACGAGCCACACGCCGCGCGCGAGATAGACGCTGACGCGCGCCAGCAGCGCGAACGGCACGCACAGCACGGAGAAGAACGGCGGCCAGGTGTTGATGTCGGGGCGCGCGTCCCGGTAGATGTCGCCGCCCCGCAGGACCAGCTCGCCGACCTCGAGGTAGCCGCGGAAGTCGCCCTCCTCCTTGATGTTGCGCACCGCGGTCGCGATGAAGATCGCGATCAGCACGAGCAAGACCACGCGCACCCGCAGGGCCGGCACGGGCGCCGCGACCTCCGCGCTCGACGGCATGGCGCTCATGGTGTCGTGTCCCAGTAGGCGCGCGCGACCGCGGCGCGCTCCGCCTTCGAGACCACGGTGCGGTCGCGGTTCAGCTTGGCGAGCGAGCGGTCGAGCCGTTGCAGCGCGCGCCGCCGCACCCGGCGCGGCACCTCCCGGCGTACCTGGGCGCGGTCGAAGTCGATGAGATGGACCTCGACGGCGCCGCGGTCGCGGGCGATCAGGAGGTTCGCGACGTTCAAGTCGCGGTGATGCACGCCGCGCTCGTGCATGATCCGGATCGCGGCGGCGACGGCGCGCAGGATCTCGTCGCGCTCGCTCGCGGGGAGCGGCCGTTGCAGCGCCTCGGCGAGCGTCAGCGCGTTCTCGATCGCGCGCGTCACGATCACGCCGCGGTAGAATCCGAAGCCGACCCGGTCGACGCGGACGCCCAGCACCTCGGCGGTCGCGACCCCACGCCGCCGCGCCTCCTCGGTGAGCGCCAGCTCGGTGATCGGACGCGGGCGCCAGCCGAAGTAGCGGTCGCGGAGCAGGCACCGAAGCGCGCCGCCACGGCGGTACCAGCGCAGCACCGCGCGCCGGTCGCCCCCGAGCGAGACCAGGAAGGCGCCACCGCGGCCGCCGGTCGCGATCGGCACGCCCGCGACACTGTCGGGCGCCGCCTCCACCAAGGCGCCGATCAGGCGCTCGTCGACGTCGCGGCGGACGATCACCCAGCCGATCGGCGTCTTCAGCGCGACGAAGCCGCGCGGCAAACGCATGCCCGAGGGGCGCACCAGATGCTGCTCGAGCAGCGCCCGCCGCTCCCAGCGCTTCGCCGCCGCCAGCACCTCGCCGTAGCTCTCGAGCAGCGAGAGGATGACGCCGGGCACGCCGTCGCGACGCCGCATCCAGAGCAGGCGCAGCATGGTGCCGAGCGGCCGGGTGACGAACTCGGCGACTAGCACACGCCGGGGCTTGCCGGCGGCGGTGCGCGCCGCCGCGGCGTCGAGCCGCGCGATCGACGTCGTCACGTCGGCCTCCATCTTCGCCAGCGTGCCGCCGAGCAGCCGTCGTTCGCCGGTGCCGTCCGGATCACCGCACCACCCGATCGGTATGCGCTCACCGGCGACCTCGCGGCCGAGGAAGCGATGGCGCCGGCGCGCGGAGTAGACGCCCCGCTCCGCGCGTCGCAAGGCGGCGAGCGCCGCGGACAG
The DNA here is from genome assembly GCA_041485125.1 of Binatia bacterium. GTDB lineage: Bacteria > Desulfobacterota > Binatia > UTPRO1 > UTPRO1 > JBGPIT01. The sequence continues at coordinate 1,932 of JBGPIT010000299.1, forward strand.
CTCGGGATCGGGATGCTCGTCGGCCTCCAGGACGACGACCACGCGGGCGCCCGTCGCCAGCCGCACGACGCGTGCGGCGTCGGCACGATCGCGCCACTCGGCGGCGATCGGCGTCGCACCCGCCGGCACCGGCAACGCCGCCAGCTCGGGAGGCCGCAGCACGTAACGCGCAGCCTCGGGCAGCGCCGCGCAGACCGGCGCGAGATCGTCGTCGGCGCTCGACTGGAGGACCGCGAGCGCGAGCGGCGGACCGCTCACGCTGGACCTCCGCCGCGCACGCGCGCGATCGCCGCCAGCACCGCCTCGACCTCGACCAGCTCCATGCAGTCGTCGGTGCCGCGCGGGCAGCGCACGCCGCCATGGCGGCCGCACGGGCGGCAGGCGAGATCCTTCTCGACCACGACCGCGTGCGGTCCGAGCGGCCCGTAGCCCTGCGCCGGGACGGTCGCGCAGAAGATCGCGACCAGCGGCACGCCGGCCGCCGCGGCGAGATGCATCGGTGCGCTGTCGTTGCTGACGACGACGCTCATCTGCGCCAGCACCGCGGCGAGCGTCGCCACGTCGGTCGCGCCGCCGAGATCGATGCCGCGGCCGCCGGCGGCGTCGCACACCGCGGCGGTGATCCCGCGCTCCTCGGGTGCGCCCAGGATGAGACAGCGGTAGCCGTCGTGCTCGAGCGCGCGGACGAGCGCACCGTACGCGTGCGCCGGCCAGCGTTTGGTGGGCCACGCCGAGGCCGGGCAGATGCCCGCGAGCGGCGCGCCACCCGCGAGCGCCGGCGCGATCAGCGCCGACGCACGCGCGCGTGTCGCGGCGTCGAGCGCGATCCACGGCTGGCGCGGCTCGCCGGCGTCGAGCGGCGCGCCGAGCCCACCGGCCAACTGGAGAATCCGGTCACGGTCGTGCAGCGCGCGCGGCCGCGCGACGCGCGTCGTGTAGAGCGGCGCGCCGGGCGCGCCCGCGAAGCCGATCCGCCGCGGGACGCCTGCGCCGCGCAGGACGAGCGCCGTGCGCAAAGACTTGTGCGCTGCGATCGCGATCGTGAAGCGCTCAGCGCGGACGCGCCGCACCAGCGCCGCGAGCCCGCTCGCGCCACGGCCGGCGCCGTGCTTGTCGTCGACGATCACGGCGTCGATCGCCGGGTGCTGCGCCACCAGCGGTGCCGCGGCCGGCGTGACCAGGACGGCGAGGTGCGCCGAGGGAACGCGGCGGCGCACGGCGGCGAGAAGCGGCGTCGTCAGAACGACGTCACCGAGGAACCCGCTCTGGACGACCAGGATGCGCTCGCGAGCGCCCGCGGCCGGAGGCGGCGCGTGATGGACGTCCGGAGACGGCGACGGCGCCCGCGTCACTCCAGCTTTCGCGCCTCGTCGATCAGCATCACCGGGATGTCGTCCATGATCGGGTACTCGAGACGACAGGCGTCGCAGACGAGACCGGTGGCGTCGGCGTTCATCTTGACGGGCTGCTTGCACTTCGGGCACGCGAGAATGTCGAGCAGCTCCTGACTCACCGCCATGATCACCTCCGACGACGCGACGTTCGCGCAGCGCGCGGCCGCGGGCCGCGCCGACGCTGCTGAGCATCAGCTATAATCCACTCCGCCGCGGCGCGAAAGTTCGCGGCCACGTGCGCGACCGCCACCGCGCCGTCGAGCTCACGGCGCGTGGCGCGCCCGTGGCCGGTCAGGACGAGGATGCCCGGCACGCCGATCGCGGCGGCGAGACCGAGATCGCGCACGGTGTCGCCGACGACGTAGCCGCGGCCGAGCTCGAGGCCGAGCTCCCGCAGCGCGCGCCGCGCCAGGCCCGGCGCGGGCTTGCGGCAGCGACACGCACGCCGGAACGGTGGATCGCCCTTCTCGGGATGATGCGGGCAAAAGTAGATCGCGTCGAGGGCCGCGCCGCGCGCCGCGAAGCGGTGGCGGAGCTCGTCGTGGACCACCGCGACGCCCTCGCAGCTGGTGAGCCCGCGCGCCACGCCGGACTGGTTCGAGACGACGACGACGGCAAAGCCGGCAGCGCGCAGGCGCCGCACGCCCTCCGCCGCGCCCGGCAGCAGGCGCAGCTGATCGCGCGACGAGACGTAGCCGACCTCGCGGTTGAGGGTCCCGTCGCGATCGGTGAAGACGACGCCGCGAGGTCGCCGCGCCGGGCTCATCGCGGCGCGTCCGCGTCGCCGAGGACGCGCTCGACGAGCGCGGCGGCGCCGTCGACGACGACGCCGAGTCGGAGCGCGACGAGCTTCCCGCGGGCGAAGGGAAAGCGCTCGAGCTTGACGAGATCCTTCTCGGTCGTGACCACGAGATCGACGTCCCTGGCGAGGTGCGCGATCTTCTTCCACGCCTGCGTGTCGTAGGCGTGATGGTCGGGATACTCGAGCACCTGCACGATCTCGCCTTCCCAGTCGCGGATCGCGGCGTAGAGCGGTGCCGGTCGCGCCACGCCGCTCACGACCATGATGCGCTGGCGCGCGAGCGCGCCGAGGGGCAGCGTGCGCCAGCCCGTCTCCGCCGCCTCGACCAGCGCGGCCGGCACGAAGCGGGCACGCACGACGAGCTGATCCGGCCGCCCGGGAAGGCTCGCCTCGTCCTCTTCCACCGGCGCGTCGCTGTCGCCACGGTCGCAGACGACGATCACGTCGGCGCGGCGGAGCGCGCTCACCGGCTCGCGCAGCGGCCCCGCCGGCAACAAGCGTCCGAGGCCGCCGCGCTCGCCAGCGTCGACGAGGACGAGATCGAGATCGCGCTCGAGGCGGCGGTGTTGGAACGCGTCGTCACAGACGAGGAGTCGGCTGCCGAAGGTCGCGATCGCGAGCTCGGCCGCCGCCACGCGGTCGCGTCCGGCGACGACCGGCACGGCGGCGGTGCGGGCGAGCATGACGGCCTCGTCGCCGGAGCGCGCGACGTCGCTGACCACACCCGTCCCGTCGCCGACGACGTGCGGCTCGCGCGCGCTGCCGCCGTAGCCGCGGCTCACGATCGCGACCGGGATGCGGCGGGCGGCGATCTCCTCCGCGAGCCAGCGCGTGAGCGGCGTCTTGCCGGTGCCGCCGATGCGCAGGTTGCCGACGCTGATCGTCCGCGCGTCGACGCAGCGCGCACCGAAAAGCCCGCGTCGATAGGCGAGGTTCCGCATCGCGACGGTCCCGCCGTAGAGCGCCGATGCCGGCGTGAGAAGATGGTGGAGCGCATCCCACCCCACGTGCGAGCGCTCCCAGACCCGCGCCGCGAGCCGCGCGCCGCGCGCGCTCACGCGTCTCGCTCCGGCACGCGCGTCGCCTCGACAGCCGTGGTCGCACACGCGTCACTGCCACCGTCCGTGTCACGCGCGCGACTGGCTTCGCGCGCGAGCGTGCCGCGGATCACCGCCAGCGTCACCGCGAGCGGTCCCTGATCGCCCTCGACCGCCGCCCGCGCGCGCGCTCCCATCGTCGCCGCGAGCGTGGAATCCGCGAAGAGCTTCTCCAACGTCGCGGCGAGCTCCGCCGCGTCCCGCACCTCGATGCCGCCGCCCGCGGCGCGCAGGCGCTCGGCTCCCGCACGCGTGGTGTCGAGGCTCGGACCGAAGACGACCGGGATGCCGGCGGCCGCCGGCTCGAGGACGTTGTGGCCGCCGCGCGGCGCGAGCGTGCCACCGACGAACGCCGCGCGCGCGCCGGCGTAGAGTCCGGCGAGCTCGCCGAGCGTATCGAGGAGGAGGATCGGTGCGTCGGCCGGCCAGGTCGCGCCCGGCGCCGCCTCGGAGCGGCGCCAGAAACGCAGACCGGCACGCCCGAGCAACGCGGCGACCTCGTCGAAGCGCTCGGAGCGGCGCGGCGCGATCACGAGCCGCGCCTGCGGCGTCACGGCGAGAATCCGTGTCCACGCCGCGAGGACGGCGTCCTCCTCGCCGGCGTGCGTGCTCGCGGCGACCAACACCGGCAGCGCGGCGACGCCGAGTCGCTCCAAGGTCGGACCCTCGGGCGACGCGGCGCCCGCACCGGCCTTGAGGCTGCCGGTCACGACCACCCGCTCCGCCGGCGCACCGAGCGCGACCAGGCGCGTCGCGGTCTCGCGCGACTGGACGCAGAACCAGCGCACGTTCGCCAGCGCCTGCGCGAAGAGACCGCGCCAGCGCCGGTAGCGCGCGAAGGCTGGTGCCGACATGCGGCCGCTCACCATGATCGCCGGGATGCCGCGCGCGCCGAGCGCGGCGAGGAAGTTCGGCCACAGCTCGGTCTCGGTGAAGAGGACGAGCCGCGGGTCGATCGCGTCGATCGCGCGCGC
>JBGPIT010000300.1:0-6152 GCA_041485125.1 Binatia bacterium
AGCGCGTCGCCGAGCTGGCGCGCGCGCGCGATCAACCCGAGGTCGAAGGTGCCCTCGTAGAGATCGAGCACGGCGTTCAGCAGAAACGCGTAGTCGTCGAGGTAGGCGTTGAGCTTCGCGGTGCCGTCTTTGCACGTCCGCAGCAGGCGACCGTCGCGTTGCAGGTGCGTGTAGATGAACTCGACGGCGCGCTCCGCCGCGCGCCGGTAGCTCTCGTCGCCGAGCACTTGGTACGCGCGGGCGAAGGCCGAGATCATGAGGGCGTTCCAGCTGGTCAGGATCTTGTCGTCGCGCCCGGGCCAGACGCGCCGGCTGCGAAGCTCGTAGAGCCTCCGCCGCGCGTCCGCGAGGATCGTCGCGATCTCGTCGGCCGGGCGATGGAAGAGCCGGCTCATCTGCTCGAGGTCGACGGTGCGGTGCAAGATGTTGGCGTGCTCGAAGTTCCCCGCGTCGGTGACGTCGTAGTAGCGGCAGAGGATCTCGCCGTGCTCCTCGCCGAGCGCCTCCAGCACTTCGGCGCGCGTCCAGACGAAGAACTTGCCCTCGACGCCTTCGCTGTCGGCGTCTTGCGACGAGTAGAACCCGCCCTCGGGATGCGTCATCTCGCGGCCGACGTAGGCGAGGATCTCCCCGGCGATACGGCGCCACTCCGGATCGCCGGTTGCTTGGTAGCCATCGAGGTAGAGGCGCGCCAGCAGCGCATTGTCGTAGAGCATCTTCTCGAAGTGCGGCACGAGCCACTTGGCGTCGACCGAGTAGCGGTGGAACCCGCCGCCCAGCTGGTCGTACATGCCGCCGGCCGCCATGTGCTGCAGGGTGTCGGTGGCCATGGTCCGGAAGCTCTCGTCGCCGGTCGCCGACCAGGCACGCAAGAAGAGCGCGAAGGTCATCGTGTTCGGAAACTTGGGAGCGCCCCCGAGGCCGCCGTGCTCCGGGTCGTAGTGCCGCGAGAGAGCGCGCGCCGCCGCGACGGGCAGGTCGGAGTCGAGCGGCTCCGGCGCCGAGGTCTGCTCGTCCATGCGCGCGAGATCGGCGCGCAGCTGTCCGATGCTGCGCTGCACATGCTCGGGCTTCTCGTAAAACGCTTGCGCGACGGCGTGCAGCACGCGTGGGAAGCCGGGCATCCCGTGACGGTCGGCGGGCGGGAAATACGTACCGCCGTCGAAGGGCTCACCCGCGGGCGTGAGAAAGACCGTCAGCGGCCAGCCGCCGTGACCGGTCAGGATCTGCACCGCGTTCATGTAGAGGTGATCGAGGTCGGGCCGCTCCTCGCGGTCCACCTTGATGCACACGAAGAGCTCGTTCATGAGCGCCGCGATGCGCTCGTCCTCGAACGACTCGTGCTCCATCACGTGACACCAGTGGCAGGCCGAGTAGCCGATGCTGAGGAGGATCGGCTTGCCCTCGCTCCGCGCGCGCTCGAGGGCCTCGTCGCCCCACGGGTACCAATCGACCGGGTTGTGGGCGTGCTGGAGAAGGTAGGGACTGGTCTCGCCGACGAGACGGTTCGTATGCGGCTCAGCGACAGGCACGTGCGCTCCGAGCCGCGGACTCTATCGGAGCGCGATCATGCCGGCCAGGTCTCGGCCGGGTGCGGCGGGCGAGCGGCGCGGGTCGCGCGGCCGCCCGCGCGTGTCATCGCTGCTCGGGCGCGCCGTTGCCGCCGAACTCTTGCCAGGCGGCGAGCGCGTGCAAGCCGCTCGCGACCTGCACCGCGACGAGCTTCTGCAGCGGCATCGTCTCGAGCTTGCTCTGGCTGTTGATCTGGCCGCAGATCTCCTCGAGCCGCCGGCGCACGGTGCGCGCGACCTCCTCGTTGCCGCGCGCGACGGCCAGTCGATACACCTCGCCGAGATAGAGCATGTGCTGAAAGACCTTGCAGACGGTCGCGTCGAAGGCCTCGGCCTTGGTCGCCTCGCGGGCGTACTGCGGCGCCTCCACCTCGCGCTTGAGCGCGGCAAGGCGCTTCGGCGTCTTCTTCGCGTAGTCGTCGATCGAGCGGTACAGGCGGTCGCGCGGCGCGCCGCGACTGAGGATCGCGAAGTACTCGCGGATGTCGTGGTAGATCGAGTCGACGCGGAACACGCCCTGCAGCATCGCGTCGCGACGGGTGATGCCCGCCGGTGAGGTATCTTGAAGCACCTGGTCCGAGTAGTACGGCATCTCGCACACCAGCGAGTAGCCGGCGGTGAGCGTCTTGAGATAGTCGTCCGAGCTGGTGCCCGCCTCGATGTACGGCGCCGGGTCCTCGGGCAGGTTGCGGGCGAGGTAGTCATAGCTCTCCTGGACGCCGAAGAGCGCGTACACCCCCTCCTCGAAACGCTTCACGTAGGGCACCTCGGGCTCACCGCGATGGATCGGCAGCCCCTGGCCCGCGACGACGCGCCGCAAGCGCGGGAAGAGCCCGGGCAGCGGCCGCGAGACGTAGAAATAGCAGCCGCAGAAGCCGGCGTTGTGGAGCGAGTAGAGGAAGCTCGGTCGCTCGGCCTCCATCACCTCCATGATCGCGTGGGTCTCGGGACAGGGGTCGGTGAAGTGCAGCGTCTTGTAGTGGACCGGGAAGCTCCACTCGACCTGCTCGCGTTGCGGCGGACGGTAGAAGTTGAGCGCGTACGTGAGCGGCGAGAACGGCTGCTTGAACCAGCCCTCGTTGAGGAGCGTGCCGTCCGGGTCCGCACACTTGATGATGAGAAACGTATAGTCGAGCTCGTCGCGGAGATCGGCGTCCTCACAGAGCCGTCGCGACAGGAACTCGAGCGTGAGCGTACCGATCGGCTCGTTCGGATGCGGCGTGCCGATCAGCAGCGCCTTCCTCTTGCCGCGGCCGATGGTGAGCATCTCGATCGGGCGGCCTTCGAGGGAGGTGCCGATCGTCCGCAAGGTGACGAGCTTCGGGAAGGTGCGTGCGAGGTCGCGCGAGCTCGTGGACAGCTCGGCGACCGTCAGGAACTCTTTATACTCCGGAACGTCGGAGATTATCTGGTAGACATCCATACTCCGGCGCTAAAAAGTATCACGCGCCGGGACCGCCCGAAAGGAACCAGCTGCGCCGGCTCAGGAAAGCTCCTTGCTCGAGTAGCCGAGGATCCGTCGGGCGATGATCATCATGTTGATCTGCTGCGTGCCCTCGAAGATGTCGTTGATCTTCGCGTCGCGCATCCACTTCTCGAGCAGGAGCTGGCGCGAGTAGCCGAGCGGTCCGAGCATCTCGACCGCCTTCTGCGTCACCAGGGTCACGACGAGGCCGGCCTTCGCCTTCGCCATCGACGCCTCGAGGTTGTTCTTCTGGCCGTGGTCCATCATCCACGCCGCCCGCCAGGTGAGGAGGCGCGCCGCCTGGAGCTGTACCTCCATGTCCATGAAGTCGCGCTCGATCGCGGTGAGGGTGTGCGCCGCGGCGCCGTAGCGGACCGCGATGCCCTGCTTCTTCAGCTCCTCGCGCACGAAATCGACGGCGGCGCGGCCGACGCCGATCGCGCTCGCGGCGACGATCGGCCGGGTGGCGTCGAAGGTCGCCATGACGCCCTTGAAGCCCTCGCTGGTCTTCGGGACCTCAGGGCTGCCGAGGATGTTGTCGAGCGGGATGCGGCAGTCCTCGAAGATGAGCGTCGCGGTGTCCGAGGCGCGGATCCCGAGCTTGTCCTCGACCTTCGCGACCGTCATGCCGGGTGTGCCGGCGTCGACGATGAAGGACTTGATGCCGGCGCGACCCGCCGAGCGGTCGACGGTCGCCCACACCACGATGAAGCCGTTCGACATTGTGGGATCGCCGGCCATGAGACCGCTGGTGCAGAAGATCTTGGTGCCGTTCAGGACCCACTGGTCGCCGTCGCGTACCGCGGTCGCCTGGATCGCGGCGCTGTCGGAGCCCGCGCCGGCCTCGGTGATCGCCATCGCCGACCAGACCGGCTTGTCGCCTTTGAAGCGTGAGAGGAAGCGCTGCTTTTGCTCGGGCGTGCCGACCGCCATGACCGCGGCGCCGCCGAGCCCGGGACCCGGGATGCTCAAGTAGAGTCCCGCGTCGCCCCACGAGAGCTCCTCGACCGCGATCACGGTGCGGAGGTTGCGCTCCGTATCGGCGGTCTCACCCTTCGCGGCGCCGGGTCCGATGCCGGAGCTCCGCGAGAGCTGCCACATCATGTTGATGAAATCCCATGGCTTCTCGTGCTCGCGCTCATCGTACTCGCGCGCGATCGGCCGCATCGCGTGCTCGGCCAGCATGTGGAGCTGGTCACGCGTCTGAGCGAGGCCTTCGGAGAGCTCGTAGTCGACCATGATCGTCCTCCTCGCCGCCGTCAGGCGACGGCCAATCCTTCAAAAGTCGCGAACCCGCGGGCGTTGCGGAGAAAGAGCTCGACCAGGTGGTCGCGGATGTAGCCGTGACCGCCGAGCACCTGCACCGCGTTGTCGGTGATCTTCAGCGCCGCGTCGGCGGCGTAGCGCTTGGCGAGGTACGCCTCGCGGGTCGCGTCCTCGTGACGGTCGAGCTTCCAGGCCGCCTCCCACACCAGGAGCCGCATGGCGTCGACCTCCATCGCCATCTCGGCGAGCATGAAGGCGATCGCCTGCTTCTGGGCGATCGCCTGGCCGAACGCGCGACGGTCCTTGGCGTACTCGCGGGCGTAGTCGTAGGCGGCGCGCGCGACCCCCACGGCCATCGCGCCGAGCGCGACGCGCCACAGGTTGGCGAGACGCGCGACGGCGCCCGGGTCGTTTGCGCCGAGAAGATTCACGCGCGGCACACGGCATGCGTCGAAGCTGAGGCCGGTCGTGGTGAGCGCCCGCAGGCCCATGTTCTTCTCGCGTTCGCCGACGGTGAGACCCGGCGTATCGCGCGCGACGATCAGCGCCTGCGGATGCGGGCCGCCGCCGTTGGCGCTGCCGGCAACCACCAGGAAGTGCTTGGCCTCGCCGCCGAGCGGGACGTAGCACTTCTCGCCGGTGAGGACGTAGTGATCGCCGTCGCGCTGCAGCGTCGTCGCCGGCGCGTTGGCGTCGAAGCCGAAGCGGGGCTCCATGATCGCCGCCGAGCCGGGCTCGAACGCGTCGCCGCAGAAGCGCGGTAGCACCGCCTGCTTGAGCTCGGCCGAGCCGAACTCGACCACCGGCACGGTGACGAGCCGCGGCGCCAGCAGGTGCACGGCGATCGACAGGTCGCCGTAGGCGAGCTCCTCCGCGACCACCGCACCGGTCAGTGCCGAGTGCGCGCTGCCAAAGCCGCCGTACTCCTCAGGGATGACGCCCTGGACCAGGCCGAGCTCCCATCCCTTCTGGACCAATGACGCCGAGATGACGCCCTTCTCATCGGCCTCGCGCGCGTGCGGGCGAACCTCGTCACGTGCGAAGCTGACGACCGTCTCGCGAATGAGTCGTTGCTCTTCGTCGAGCTCGAAACTGATCATTGGGACTCCCTCCGTGCGTGGCGCTCGCCACGACGTGTGCGTGCCTGCGGCCGCGAGGCTTGCCTGGCGGCGACGGGCTGCTGCGTTGCCGGGCTGGTGAGCAGCGCGGTCACCTGATCGACCACACCTTCCATAAGCACGGCGAGGTCGACGCGCTCGGCGTCTTGGTAGTGCTGGAGCTCTGCGCCGATCACCCCGCCCGCGAAGAGCTGGGCGGCGAGGGCCGCGTCGACGTCCTTCCGGAAGACGCCTTGCTCCTGGCCGAGACGGACGATGCCGGCGAGATAGCTACGGAAGCGACGCAGGATGCCGCGGAACGCCTCGGAGAGGCGCGGATTGGTGTCGAGCGCCTCGACCATCAGGGTGAGGATGAAGCGGCGGAGGTTGTTCTTGGTGGCGATGCGCACGCAGACGCGGCCGATCTCGGCGAGCGCGCCGGCCGGGTCGGCACTCGGGTTGACGCTGCCGACCACGCGCTCCTCGAACTCCGCGATGCGGTCTTTCACCGCCTCGAAGAGCAGCTCTTCCTTGTCGCGGAAGTGGTAGTAGAGCGCGCCCTTGGTGACGCCGGCCGCGGTCGCGATGCGGTCGATCGACGTGCCCTGGTAGCCGTAGCGGGCGAAGCAATCGATCGCGATCGCCATCAGCTCCTTGCGGCCCCGGCTCTCGGGCCGTGTCCGTTCGGCGGCGGGCGGGCGGGCTGGTACGGCGCGCGGCGACATACTGAACGTTTAGTATGTGCGCCCCCCC
>JBGPIT010000301.1:0-6141 GCA_041485125.1 Binatia bacterium
AGAAGTCGGGCGTGGTGCGCGTCATCGACGGCGGGGTGTCGCACGTGTTCCTCGACATCTCGGCGGAGACGAACGAGTTCGTCGACCGCGGCCTCCTCGGCCTGGCGCTCGATCCGGCGTTCGCCGCGAGCGGCCTCGTGTACCTGTACCACATCGTCGAATCGAACCCCGGCAACCCGGACTCGTCGGCGCCGATGACCGGCGAGGTGATCCGCATCCGGCAGTCGACCCTCGACCACGACGTCGCCGATCCGAGCACGCGCGTGACGATCTTGTCCGGCTTCGACAATCACCACTTCTCGCACTCCGGCGGCTGCCTGCGGTTCGACGCCTCCGGGCGGCTGCTGGTGAGCCTCGGTGACGGCTCGTCGTTCAACGAGGTCGATCCGCTCGCGCTCCACACCTACGACCTCGACTCGCTGAACGGCAAGATCGTCCGCATCGATCCGGTGAGCGGCGACGGTGTGCCGGACAATCCCTACTACGAGGCCGCGAACCCGGGCGCGACGCACTCCAAGATCCTGGCGCGCGGTTTTCGGAATCCCTTCCGCTTCGCGATCGAGCCCGGCAGCGGCGACCTCTACGTCGGCGACGTCGGCTGGAACGACTGGGAAGAGGTGAACCGGGTCCCGCTCGCGTGGTCGAATGCCGATCGCGAGCTCGATTTCGGCTGGCCCTGCTACGAGGGCATCGCCGGATCGTCCGAGCAGCAACCCGGCTACGCGAGCAACGCGGCCACGCGTCCGACGTGTCTCACCATCTATCCGCCCGACGAGGGCGGCAGCGGACCCGGCGCAACGCCGGCGATCTACTCCTACAATCACTCCGAGCCCGGCGGCGGCAACGGCAGCTCCGTCACCGGCGGCGTCTTCTACGTCGGCGGCGCCTACCCGGCGACGTTCGCCGGCCGCTACTTCTTCGCCGACTACTCGCGCGATCGCTTCCAGACGCTCACTCCCGAAGGTGTGGTCGCGGACTTCGGCGTTCCCGGCGGCTGGGGCAACCCGGTCGACATCCAGCTCGCGCCGAACGGCAACGTCGCCTACCTCGGCATCGGCGACGGCAGCTTGCACGAGATCGTCCACACCGGCACCAACCGCCCGCCCGTCGCGGTCGCGAACGGCAATCCGCTGAGCGGCCCCGCGAAGCTGCGCGTGAAGTTCACCAGCCTCGGCTCGTCGGATCCCGACGGCGACAAGCTCTACTACCAGTGGGACTTCGCCGACGGCACCAAGCCGAAGAAGGGCAAGAACCCGCAGCACAAGTTCAAGCACCCCGGCACCTACACGGTGACGCTGACGGTCTGGGACCGGCGGAAAGGCGGCCTGACCGATCGCGTGACGCTGCAAGTGAACGCCGGCAACACGGTGCCCGCGCTCTCCTTCGTCAGCCCGGCGAAGGGCTCCACCTACGCCGTCGGCGACGTGCTGCCGATCTCCCTCGCCGCGAGAGATGCGGAAGACGGCACCCTCGGCGGCGCGCAGGTGACCTGGCGCGTCCTCCTGCACCACCTCGGCCATCTGCACTACCTCTCGTTGAACGAGGGCGCGACCGGCTCGTTCACGGTGCCCGACCACGGCGACGACTCGTTCTTGTCGATCGAGGCGACCGCGACCGACACACGCGGCGCGGTCACGCATGCGTCGGTCACGCTCGTACCCCGGACCGTGCCGCTCGAGATCGACGGCGCCCCGAGCGGCGCCATCGTGATCCTCGACGGCCAGAACCGGACCACGCCCTACACGCGACCGTCGATCGTCGGCGGCACGCATTCGCTCACGGCACCGCCGGCGCAAACCGTCGGCGGCACCGACTACACGTTCGACTCGTGGTCGGACGGACTGCCCGCGACGCACGACTTCGTCACGCCGGCGACGCCGCTCACGCTCACCGCCACGTACACGCCGAGCTGACGCCGCTCGGCGCGAGATCTACAGCGCCTTCGCGAGCTCGGCTTGGAAGTGGCGGATGCGCCGCGCGTTCGCGCCCAAGTCGCCTTTGCCGATGCGCGAGTGCGAGCGCACGTTCACCTGCACGCCCTCGCCTTCCCGGCTGATCGTGACCGTGACGTCGTCCTTGAAGCGGAAGACAGGCGTGGTCGCGACGGCGCGGATCTCGCCTTGCGTGCGGTCCTGGGAGGTCACGTCCCAGCCGAGGCGCTGCGCGACGGCGACGGCGGCGTCGAAGGCACGCTCGTACGGTTGATTGAACCGCTGCGCCTGGAGATCCGCGTACTGCGGCGTCGCGCCGGTTTGCACGTCGTTGATGGTCGGCCAGATGGAGGCCGCGACCACGCGCAGGACGATGATCACGAGCACGAAAATACCGATTCGCCGGAAGACCTTCTTCACGTTCATCGACTCCTTCTGGGAGCTACGGCCGTTGCCGTCGGCGCGTGCCACGAGAGCAGCGCCGCGACCACGAAGTAGCCCTCGCGGACGTGGTGCGACACTTGGAACTCGAGGTGGACGAACCCGACCTTCTCCGGCGTGAACACGTGTGTGCTGTACGAGCGGTCGCTCACCCGGCGGCGCTCGTAACCGGCGCGCCAGTCGGCGACGGTGTCGAGCGCGAAGCCCCACTCGGCCGCGTACGCGGCGAGGAGCGTCGCGGTCTCGGCGAATCCCGCGGGCGGGAGCTGCACGGCGAGACGGTCCGGATCGCCGCCGCACACGGTGCTGAGCATCATCGCGCTCTCCGCGCGGGCGCGATACGCGCCGCGACGGGGCAACGCGACCGTGACGTCGAACGGGCGGCGCTTGCGGTCCATCCAGATGCGGCTGTCACGCTCCTTGGCAAGCCCGGCGGACTCGCGCGTGGGTGGACCGGTCACGTCGATCAGCACGCCGGGCGGCGCGTCGGTCGGACGCGCCCGTGCGTCGGCTCGCGACGATGGCGGCGCGCCGCGACCGTCGTCGCTCGGCCGCGCGCGTGGTCCGACGTCGACGTCCCAGCCGGTGATCGCACCGAGCACGAGAGAGCCGGCGCGCGCGAACAAGCGATACGGACCGACGCGCTTCGCGATCGGCGTGCCGAGGACGGCGCGCGCCTCGTCGGGGTGGTGGCGGACGTAGTCGAGGCAGCGCGGCAGCGTGTCGCTCTCGATCAGCTTCCAGCGGTCGGCGAAGACGGCGATGTTCCCGTCGGCAAGCGGCGTGCGGAGGCTCACCGCCAAGCGTGGCGCGCCCGCGCTGAACGTGAGCGGGTAGCGTTCCGGATAGGAGCGCGCGCCCGGTATCGAGGGCGCGCCGGCGAGCGTCAAGAGATAGGTGAACGCGACGCCTTCCGGTGGGCTGTGTTGCAGCATCTGCACGTAGAAGCTGTCGATGATGTCGTGCTGCTCGCGGAAGAGCAGCGTGCGGTTGCCGCGATCGACCGACGCCGCGTCGCCGCCGATCCGGCCGTCGTCGATCTGTCGCCAGGCCTGGAGCGTCGCCTCGTCGATGATGCCCGCGCCGTAGAGCGTCGCGATCTCGTCGACGCCGCCGGTGACGTACGCTTCGTGCATCACCGCCTGGTCCTCGAAGATCTTCTTCTGCATGGTGAGGAAGGTCGTCTCGTAGAAGCCGAGGTCGCCGGCGAGACGCCCGGCGAGTCGTTGCGAGGCACGCCCGAGCACCGTGCGCACCGCGCGGCGCACCGCATCGGGGATGAGCCCGAGATCGCGGAAGCCCGCGTAGAAGGCCGGACCGACCATGCTCGCCATGCCCGCCCACTCGAGTTGCGGATGGGCGAGGAAGAGACGCGCGTAGTAGTCGTACACCGCTTCGATCGTGCGCCGGTTCTCGTCGACGCCGCGCTCGGGCCCCCAGCACGCGCGGTCGATGCGCGCGCTCCGCAGCGCCTGATTCAGCCAGGCTTCCTTGATCTCGTGGGGAGTGCCGGTCACGCGACGCCGACCACGTTCGCGGCGGAGCTATCGCTTCGCGGTTGGTCGAAACAGGCCAAGCCTTCCTCCCGTCGAAACCGGTCGGCGCAGCCGTCGCACGTTCTTCAGCGCAAATCCATATGGACCGAAGAACCACTTGCGGAAACGGCCGGCGCGCGCGCGCGTCTAGAAGAGCGCCTCGATGTCCCGAGCGCCGCTCAGCACCCGGACTACGTCAATCCCATCTGCTATCTCGACGTAGAAGACGACGTAGTTTCCGAGGGGGAAACTTCGGATGTCCGGGCCGAGCTCGGGACGGGCGCGGCCCATCTGTGGCTGGGTTGCAAGGAGCTCGAATTTTTCTGCGAGCTGGTCGATGAAGCGGTCGCTTGCTTCAGGGTCATCCCGGCCGATGTAGAGCGCGATGTCGAGGAGGTCGCTGTCAGCTGCGGGACGCCTGGTGACGCGACTCATCAGCGCTTACTGTCTGCAATCTTCTTCCTCGCACGACGCTTGAGGTCGGATGCATCAAAGGGCTCAGACGGGCCGCTGTCACGGCCCCTTCTAATGTCGCGGCGAAGCTGGACAAGTCGCACGGCTTGGAGCTTGTCGCGCTCTTCGAGAAGGCGGAGGGCTTCGCGAATGACCTCGCTCGCCGACAGATAGCGGCCGGTCTTCACCTTCTCTGCAACGAGCTCTTCGAGTTCCTTCGTAAGCGAAACGTTCACACCTGCTGCGTTAGCACTGGATAACAGGGTTTGTCAAAGATTGTTACTTACTCCCATGTCGCGCTCCGCCGGCTTGCGCCGTCACGGCCCGCGCGACGGCTCGGTGCGTCCGACGGTCGCACTGCACGCTGCACGCCGACGACCGAGGCGGCAAACGCCGCGGTCCCGATCGCCGTGCGCACCCAATGCCACGACGCCCAGCGACCGAGCTCCGTCGCGACGTCGCCGACCGGAATCGTTCCCGTCGCAAAGCTCGCGTTGACGTCGCGAAAGTAGAGCGGGAACGTCAGCAAGACCGCGATCGCGAGCACCGCCGCGACGACGAAGAAGCGCGCCCCTCCGTCACGCCGGTACACGTGCAGGCCCGTCGCCACGAGCACGAGCCCGGTGCTGGCGACCTCCAGCGGACCGTAGAACTGAAGCAGCCGGGATGCGTTGGCGGCATACCAGACGAGGAACGCGTCGCCCGCCAGTGAACGCCAGTACGGCACGAGCACGGCCGCTTCGGCGAGCATCGCGCCGGCGGCGAGCCCGAGCGCGACGACGGCGAGGAGATCGACGGCCGCGGCGAGCGAGTCGAGGGCGCGGGAGATCATCCCGAACGAGCGGCGTTGCAGACGCTCTTGGCGTGCTCCGTCGTCACGACGCGACCCGCTTGCCGACGATCACCAGATCGCGCTCGATGCCGTCGAGCTCGGCGACGCGAGGAAGCAGCGCCCAGCGCTCGAATCCGAATGCCTCGAAGAGTCGGAGGCTCGGCTCGTTGTGACCGAAGATGAAGCCGAGGAGCGTGTTGAGGCCGAGGCGCGGCGCATCCGTCAGTGCCTTCGAGAGCAGCGTACGGCCGACGCCGGCGCGGCGATGCCAGGACGAGACGTAGACGCTGATCTCGGCGGTCGCGTGGTACGCGGGCCGGCCGTAGAACGATTGGAAGCTCAGCCAACCGAGAACCGCGTCGTCGCTGCACGCGACCCAGAGCGGCCGCCGCTCGAGGTAGTGCTCCTGGAACCAGGCCCGACGGCTATTCACGGTCACCGGCTCGGTGTCGGCGGTCGCCATCCGGCCGGGAATCGCGGCGTTGTAGATGTCGACGACCGCGTCGAGATCGGCATCGGTGGCATTCCGAATGACGAGGTTGGACATCGATCTGGATGTACGTGCTAGTCTCCCCTTGGCGACGACGCAACAGGCCACGGCGCCGACAGAGAGGAATCCCACGATGGCTCACGACGGACCGCGCGCGACTTTCACCACGATGGAAAGATCCACCGCCGAGGACTGGGCGATCATCGGCATGGGCTTCGTCGAGTTCGCCCGTCGCCTGCCCGACCGGGTCCTGACACACCTGCGTCTGCTCGACGGCGACTACGGTGGCTTCGCCGTCGACCGTCTGCAGCATTCGCTGCAAACCGCGACCTTCGCCCAGCGCGGCGGCGAGGACGAGGAGTACGTCGTCTGCGCGTTGCTGCACGACATCGGCGACACGCTCGGCTCGTTCAACCACGCCGACATCGGCGCCGCCGTCCTGAAGCCCTTCGTCTCCGA
>JBGPIT010000302.1:0-6134 GCA_041485125.1 Binatia bacterium
CGCCCTCTTCGACGCGGCCTTCATCCACGACGGCATTTGCATCCGGATCGACGTCCTCGAGCGTATCGGGAACGGCGCGTGGGGTCTCCGCGAGGTGAAGTCGGCGGCGCGCGTGAAAGACGCGCACCTCGACGACGTCGCCGTCCAGCGCCACGTGCTCGAGGGCGCAGGGCTCACGGTCGCGTCCGTCGAGGTGATCCACGTCGACACCCGCTACGTCCGCGCCGACGAGATCGACTGGTGCCGCCTCTTCAACCGCGTCGACGTCACCGCCGCGGTCGCAAAGCGGCTGACGCGGATCCCGCAAATAGTGCGAGCGCTGCAAGAACAGCTGACCTTCACCGCGGCGCCCGTCGTCGAGCCGTCAGCGCATTGCTGGACACCGTACGGCTGCGAGTTCTGGGCGCACTGCACACACGACAAGCCGGCCGACTGGATCTACCACCTGCCGCGACTCCGGACGGCAATGAGAGAGGCGCTCCAAGCCGCAGGGATCGAGCGCATCACCGACATTCCCGACGACGTCGAGCTCGGCATGATCCCAGCAAGGATTCGCGACGTCTTGCAGTCGGGTCGGCCGTACATGTCGCCCGACCTCGACACCGCGCTCGCCGACTTCGGCCCGCCGGCCTATTACTTGGATTTCGAGACGATGAACGCCGCGATCCCGCCGTACCCCGGCACGCGACCATTCGAGCAGATCCCGACGCAGTGGTCGCTCCACCACGTGGATGCTGACGGCACACTCACGCAGCGGGAATTTCTCGCCGACGGGCGCACCGACCCGCGCCGCGAGCTCGCCGAAACACTATTGGCCGCAGTCGGCGACTCGACCGAACCGATCGTCGTCTACTCGGACTTCGAATCGATGGTGCTCAATACGCTGGCCTCCGCGTTTCCGGATCTCGCGCCGGCGATCCAAGCGGTCCGTGCAAGACTCCACGACCTCTGGACGGTCGTGCAAGCGCACGTCTACCATCCGGCCTTCGGCTACTCGTTCTCGCTGAAGAGCGTCGCGCCCGCGCTGGTGCCCGGCTTCGGCTGGGGCAACCTCGAGGGAATTGCCGACGGCTACCAGGCGGCACGCGCGTTCAACCGACTCGCGGCCGATGAATGCGACCCGGCTGACGCGGCGCAGATCCGCCGCGCGCTGCTCGCGTACTGCGCGCGCGACACCCGCGCACTGGTCGAGCTGCACCGCGCGCTGCGTGATTGTTCGCTAGCGAGCCTTCCGGATTGAAGGCCGCTCAGGCGGCGGTGCGGGAGCTCACGACGAACTGAACCTCACAATCGAGGACGTGCAGGAGGCCGATCAGTTGGCTCAAACTCTTGCGTGTGTTCGCCGGATCCAAGAGGCGGTAGACCTGTGGCACCGACGTATGCAGACGACGCGCCAGCTCGCGGCGACTGAGCCCCGATCGATCCACTCGCCGCAGCGCCTCGACCGTGAGCTGATGAGTGAGTAGCTCGGCGAGATAGGTCGGATCTTGGTTGTACTCGAGCGCGTGCTCGATGTGCAGCGCACCCTCGGCTCCTGACTCGAGGACGTACGTCACCGCCTCGCTTCCCAGCTCTCGATCCACGTACGCGTCGCGGATGCGGTTCTTGGCGGTCGGTCGCGGATCGAGCTTCGCGTACGGAACCGGATACGCCTTGCCCGACCGAACGACGAGCTGCAGCTCCGCTTTCCGATTGTTGATCCGGACGTGACGGATCTTCATAGCGATCGGAAGTGTTACCTACAAAGGTAACAGAACGAAAGGGGCTGCGAGTCGCTTCCGATCAGGTGTAGAGGCCGGGGAAGTTCGAGCTGCTCACCGAGAAGTTCGGGAAGACCGGCGCCATCTGGGAGACGTTCAAGAGCAAATGTTTGTTGAGCGCCTCCGCGAAGATGTCGCGGAAGTCGGTCGTGACCATGAGATCCTGGCCCATCGACAGGTTCGCGGGGGCGAGGCCCGGCCACGTGCCGTTCTTGAGAATGACGCGGCCGCCGGCGATGCCGCCGCCGAGCCCGAACATGATGCCGCCGTGGCCGTGATCGGAGCCGCCGCCGCCATTCTCGGCGACGCGCCTGCCGAACTCGGTCATGCAGAGCGTGAGCGTGCGCGCCGATTGCACACCGAGATCTTGATGGAACGCGGCGAGGCTCGCGGCGAGATCGCCTCCCACGTCAGCGACGCGGACGGTCTGGTCGGTGTGATGATCCCAACCGCCGAGGTCGATGGCGAGCACCTTGATGCCGATGTCGGCCTTGATGAGCGCGGCCGCATCCTTGAGGACGGGACCGAGGTCGCCCGCCGGATAGACGACGCTGGTGGTCGTGTCGACGGCCCCGACGACGTCGAGCGCGTCGAGCGCGTGCGTGACGGAGTCGCCGAGAAACGTCCCTTGCAAGAGCTCGTAGCGGCTGTCGAGCGCGGCGCGGCGCTCGGGGATCGACTCACCGCCGAGCGCGAAGCCTGAAATGCTCTCGAACGCGAGCGTCGACGCCACGCCCGACATGGATTTCGCGGTCGAGCTCCGGAGCGAGATGCCGGCGATCGGCTGGCCGCCGCCGCCGATCGCGAGGTAGCGGTTCAGCCAGCCGTCGAGAACCGACTTGTTGCCGGGCGCGCAGCGCTCCATGAAGTCCTGGCAGTCGAAGTGCGAGCGCGAGGCATCGGGGCTGCCGCTCGCGTGTACGATCGCGAGCTCGCCGCTCTGAAAGAGCGGGTGGATCGGCGCGAGCGCGGGGTTCATGCCGAAGAACGCGTCGAGCGGTAGCTCGGATCCGGGCGGCACCTGAATCGTCGGCCGGTTGCTGTAATAGAAGGGATCGCCTTTCGGCACGACGAGCGTCAGGCCGTCGGCGCCGCCTCGGAGGTAGAGCGCCACGAGCACCGGATCGGTGAGCGCCGCTTGCGCGCGGGCGGCGATCCCACGGGGCAACATGAGGACGGTCATGCCGACCGCGCTGGTCTTCAGGAAATCGCGACGGGTGAGCGACATCGGACGTTCCTCCCTGTCCGTCAGTGCTGCAGGAACTCGGGGCTCGACATCAACAGAGCCGCGGCCTGTTCGATCTTCTGCGCGTCGGGAACCACGAGCGTCTGGACGAACGCGATCGCCGTTGCGCGTGTGTCGCCTGAAGCGCCGCCCGGCAGAAGCTCGGCGATCAATGCATCGACGATCTGGTCCGCCGTGCCGCCGGCGATCGGATACGTGAAATGGAAACCGTTCAGGCCGCGCGCGCGTTTCTCGACCTCGTTGAAGCGCGTGACGAGCGTTCCGGGGCTCGCCCAGAAGGTCGACACGTCGGGCAGGCCGGGCGGCGGCGGTACCTCGTAGAGCACCTCACCGAGGACGCTCACTGTGCTCCGCAGGGCGGCGTAGTTGATCTGCGCCGGGTTCGCGCCGAGCGCCCGCGCGACGCTCGCCATCAGATGATGCGGGCGCTTCACTTTGCTGCCGCGATTCGCCGGCGAGTGCAGGAACTCGGGCGACATCAGGATCGTCTCAAGGGTCGCGCGAATGTCGCCGCCGGTCGAGCTGAAGGTATTCGCGGCCGCGGCGACCAGCGAGGGCTGCGGACTCTCGCTCACGAACCGGCGCACGAGCTTGGTCGCGATGAAGCTCGCGGTGCTCGGCTGCGCCGCGAGATACGCGAGGACGGTGAGACCGTCTTGCATGCCGCCGTTGGCGGGGATCTGCACCGCGCCGTCGAAGAGGCTCTTCGTGCCCTGGTCGTGAAGATTCAGCTGGAACTTGAAGCCGTCGGCCGCCGTGTAGTCCTCGCGCCAGCCGGTGAGACAGCGCGCCACCTCGACGACGTCGGTCTCGTGATACGGGCCGCTGACGCTCAGCGTGTGCAGCTCGAGGAGCTCGCGCGCGTAGTTCTCGTTGATCCCGTTTACCTTGTTCACGCGGTTGTCGAGGTAGTCGCCCATCGCGGGGCTGCGCGCGTCGGCGAGGAGTAGATCGCCGAAGGCACCGAGCACGTTCGGCCGGATCGTGATGCGGTCGTACGGGCTGATGTCCCACTGCGTGCGGCCGCTGCTCGTCGCGTCGACGTTGAAGTGGTTCATCCAGACGTCGAAGAGCACCTCGGCGAGCTGCCGGTGGGTCGCGACCGCGCGCACCAGCTTCGCCTGCTGGAGCTCGCGGCGCACGACGGTGCGTCCCGGGTTGCCGTTCTGCGGATAGTTCGCGCGCAGATCGGCGAAGCTCATCGTGAGGCTCGGGAACGCGGCGAGCATGCCGTCGAGCGCCGAGTCGTCGATCGAGGCGGGATCGAGCTGCTCTTCGATGTAGTCAATGACGCCGAGCTGATTGATACGCGCCCAGGACCACGCGTCGGGCCCATAGCCGAGGCGGTTCAGCACGTGCGCCTTCAGCGCGTTCGACTCGCAGCTCAGATCGTAGACGCCGTTGTCGGTGAGGTCGCAGTCGATCGCGAGCTCATCGAAGCCCGCGAGCGCAGCAAACGCGCGCCCGATCGCGGCGCTGCCGGCACAGGCGCCGAGGGCAGTCGGGCTGGCCGCGGCGCTGCACTTGCCGGGAAAGAGGTCGGCGAGCCGCGCCTGGACGATGGCGCAGCGGCTCTCGGCCTTGTCCTCGAGCTTCGCCACCGCCTTCGCGATGCGCTCGCTCGGGTCCGCTTGGATATCGGCCTCGAGCTCCGCTTGGAGCTGCAGGTCGTTCGCCACCGGCGCGTTCGGGTCGGTGCCGGTCAGGCGGTCGTCACCCTCGAGGACGTTCTGCTTGTGTCGCAGCGCCTCTTTCCGCACCGCATCGAGAACCGAGTTCGTGTACTTGAGGACATCCTGTTGGCAGCGCGCACCGTCCTTGTCCTGCGCTTCGACGACGAGCGCCGCATCGAGGTCGGGGCCGAAGAGGTCCGCGACGAGACCGATCGCCGCCGCCGTCGCCGCCGGACCCGTCGTCGCCGCGCCCGAGTAGCCGAAGCCGGGAAGCTGTTCCGGCGTCGTGAGGCAACGGTCGGCGTCGCGCTCCGCGAGCGTCGTGAGCCGCTTCGCGACCTTCCCCTTCACGTCGTTCGTCAGGCAGGCCTGCGCCGTCTGCACCTGCGGAGGATTCCCGAGCTTCTCGGGATGCCCGTTCTCGGCATCGCTGAGGCAGCTCGACGCGACCTTCCCCTGGTCGCGCGCGACGTAGAAGCCGCGCTTGTTCATCTCGTTCACACAGCGCTGCTGGTCCGACGTCTGTGGCACAGCGCCCGCGACCGACGTCATGACGAGCGACGCTGCGAGAGCGGCGATGGCGAAGCCGGCGAAGCGAAGCCTCCGTCGGCCGAATTGAACGGGTGCGGAGCTCTGCATCTTCGCGTCTCCTTAAAAGGGGGGACCAATGCCGGGACCGAGCCACACCGGGAGTCCTCCGTCTACCCGGCGCCTCTCGATCGGCGCAGAACCTACCTTCCGCCCATCACCGTTCGCTAGTCAACGAAAACCACGCGGTGCCGTCTCTGCCCAGATCCGGCGCTTCGCCGGATCGATCGTGACGCGCAGCTGGCGGAGGACGCCCAAACCGAGGATTCCCGCCGCGCGCGGATCATCCCATGCCTGCGGAGGCGCTTCTTGAACGATCGCGGTGACGTCGTGGAAGTCCCGACCGAAAAGGCGCAGGGAGCGGGCGCGCGACATCGTCACACGCTTACCTCCTCCGATACCCGTCGAGAGCGCCGGACTCTTGTGACGATTGAGCACATGCGGATGCGCTTTCACGAAGCGATCCCAGAGCGTGATCGCGGCAACCGACCCCGAGTCCAAGAGCAGCCACACGACCTGGTCCTTCCCAAGCGTCGCCTCGACGTACGGCGCATATTCATGGATGCGCAGCTCCTCAGATTTGACGCTCGCGGGCGGCTCGAAGCGGTCGGGGTTGTAGACCGTGAGGCTTGCGCGCGCGAAGTCGATCGTGAACGGCGCCGAGCCGATCGTCGGAAAGCCGATGATTCCCGCGACGGGCCTCCCGGCCCGCGCGCTCAAGTCGTCGAGCGGCAACGCCAGCGTCGCCGTCGAATCGAGTTGCAAACCCCCGACGGTCAGACTCTCGAGCGTGCACAGGCTCGCCCGTGCGTACTCGTGGACGCCGCCGACCTGCACGTCGACGAGCTCGGGAAGCTTCAGCCGATC
>JBGPIT010000303.1:0-6109 GCA_041485125.1 Binatia bacterium
GCCCACTACGCCGAAGAGCTGCTTGCGGCGGCGCCGGAGGTGCGGGCGCGCGGCGCCTACACCTATGGCGATCGCACCTGCCATTTCTTCTTCGATCAGATCGCCGAGACCGGCCGCCGCCTCGCCGCCGACCCGACCCGGGTCTGCATCAACCAACGCTGGGTGCCGGAGGTGGATCTTCCGGCGGCGGCGCATCACCGGCCGTGTCTCGTCTTCGATCTCTGGTTCACGTACGCGGGGCGGCTCCACACCTTGCAGATCGCGCGCAGCCACGACGTCTACGGCGGGATGCCGCAGAATGCGCTCGGCATCGCGCGCGGCTGGGGCGGCGCGCTCGCCCGCCTGAGCGGTCTCCCGCTCGGTGATCTCTGCTTCCTCTCGATCTCGAACAACTACCGAGTCGGCGATGACGGTGAGAACGTGCGGAAGGCGATCCAGAGCGGAGTGCACGCACCGCCCGCGACGGCAACCTTGCCACCGCCGGCGGTGATCACCGTGGCGACGGGCGCGGACGACGTCGCGTGGCAGGCCCTCAGCGCGGGTGACGCACCGATCGCTGCGCTGGTGATCCCGCAGCTGTCGGTCGGCGCCGAACGTTCCGCGGCGGAAGTTCTCGCCGGCACGCCGGCTCTCGCCGAGCGCTTGCTCGCATACAAAGGCGCCCTCGATCAGGTCGGCACCGTAGTAAATCGTCTCCGCGCCGAGATCGCTTCGGACGGCCGTGATCACACCAACAGCCTCGTGCTCTCCCCGCGCGATCCCGAGGCCGATCGAGAGCGGGAGGCGACACCGCTCGTCTGTCTCCAGCTTCGACGTCAGCTCGGTCGTCTCCACGGCGCGGCGGTGATTCTGGGCGAAGCGGGCGTGCGCATGACACCTCTCATCCTCGATCTGCAGCGCGCGATCGCGGCGGCGGCGGGCGTATCAGTCGGCAGCGCGGTCGTAGTGCGTGTGTCTACCTAACGAAGACGAGTTGACATGCTGCCCTCCACTCCCTAGCATCGACAGTCCTTCGAGGTCCGCATGCGAAAAGCATTTTTGAAAACTGCGCGCGAAACACTCGCCAACATGAAGAAGCAGCTCCTCGACGAGATCCAAAAGGATCTCAAGGAGGGACGCGAGATCTCCAAGGACGAGGGCATGGACGCTTACGATCTGGCGAGCGAGGAGCGAGCGCGCGAGATCAACCTGATCCTCACCGATCGCGACCGCGGCAAGCTGCAAGCGATCGACGACGCGCTCGACCGCGTCGACGAGGGCTCATACGGCATGTGCGAGAGCTGCGAGTCGGAGATCGCCGAGGGCCGCCTGCTCGCGATGCCGTTCACGCGTCTGTGCGTGCAGTGCCAGGCCGACCGCGAGACCGAGGCCAAGCAGAACCGCCGCGGCGACGTCGATCAGACCTACCGCCGGCTCGGCGCCACCGACCTCGACGAAGAGAGCCAGTAGCCGCTCGCGCGCAGCGCGCGCCGGCCGCTCAGGCGCAGCCGTGCATGTAGGCGTGGTGCGCGTAGATCGGCCACCACCACGGTCCCCCCAGCACCAAACCGACCACGACCGCGACGAGGACGGCTAGTGCCACCGTCAGCACCGACTTGACGGCGTCGAATCCGTGCACGCGCTCGAGCCCGACGAACGTGAGGAAGAGCGCGTAGAGCGCGGTCAGCGGTCCGACCAGCGGCAGCCAGAACAGCGCGATGGGCGCGGCCGAGTAGGCGACGGCGCGGAACGTCGCCTCGTAGTCGCCGCCGCCGGCGAAGATCTGCCGGGCGATCACCATGAAAATTGCCGCCCCGACGAACGACTTGATGACGCCGGCGATGATGAAGCGGACCGCGAAGTGACGCGGTCCGAAGATCAGAAAGACGACGGCGTTGATCGCCAGGCAGATGAGCAGGAAGAGCAGGGGATTGAGCAACCCGCCCGTCACCGGCATCTCCTGAAAGAACGCTCTCGGCTCGGTGATCACGCGTTTCCAGACGTTGCCGAAGCTGCGCGCGAAATCGTCGGTCTGGAACTCGTTGTGCATGCGTGACCTCCTCAGGCGGCGGGTGATGTGTCCGTAGACCTCTATAGAAACGCTCCGGGGCAGGCAAGGTGACCGCGCGTGTCGGCCGCGCGCCGGCCGCGGTGCGCGTGTTCCTCGCGTCGCTCTTCGACGCGGCGATCGCCGCGCTCGATCCGGCGGAGCTCGTCACGCGCCGCTTGCGTCGCGACGGTCGAACGCTGGTCTTCCGCGGAGCGCGCGGCAAGCCGTTCCGTCTTCCGCTGCAGCGGGGCGTGATCGTCATCGGTGCGGGGAAGGGCGCCGCGACGCTGGCGTCCGCCGTCGAGTCGGTCGCCGGCGACGCCGTGATCGACGGCGTGGTGATCGTGCCGCGCGGCTACGAGCGGCCGCTTCGACGGATTGCGCTCGCGCGCGGCTCGCACCCGGTGCCGGACGATCAGAGCGTCGCCGCGACGGCGCGCCTCTTCGCGTGCGTCGCGCGGCATCCGCGTCTGCCCGTCGTCGTCGTGCTGAGCGGCGGCGCCTCGAGCTTGCTGGTGCGGCCCGCGCGCGGCCTGACGCTCGCCGACAAGCGCCGCACGACGCGGCTCTTGCTCCGGAGCGGCGCCGACATCCACGAGGTGAATACCGTGCGGAAGCACCTCTCCGCGGTGAAGGGCGGACGGCTTACCGTCTCGCTCGCCGGTCGCAAGGTCACGGCGCTGATCGTCTCCGACGTCCCCGGCGACGATCTCGGCACGATCGGCTCGGGCCCGCTCAGCGCGGACCCCACGACGTATGCGGACGCGCTCGCCGTCCTCGCACGCTACGAGGTGCGAGATCGCGTGCCGGCCACGGTCGTGCGTCACCTCGAGCGCGGAGCGCGCGGCCTCGTTGCCGAGACGCCGAAGCAGCCGCCGCGCGCGGCGTCGCTCCGTACCGTTCTCCTCGCCGGCAACGCGACCGCACGCCGGGGAGCGTTGCGCGCCGCGCGCCGCCAAGGCGTCGCGACGACGATCGAGATCCGCCCGCCACTCACGGGGACGACGCCCGACGCCGCGCGTATCCTCGCCGGCCGCATCGCACGTTCTCAGGACGCGTTGAGGACGGAAGGAGCGGCGGTCATCGTCGCCGGTGGCGAGACGACCGTTACCGTCGGGCGCGGCGCCGGTCGCGGCGGCCGTAACCAGGAGCTCGCTCTCGCGGTCGCGTCGCTCCTCGCCGGCCGTCCCGGCTGGGCACTCCTCTGCGCCGGCACCGACGGCATCGACGGCCCGACTCCGGCCGCGGGCGCCTTCGCGGACGGCACGAGCGTGCGCCGGGCGAAGCGCGCCGGCCGCTCCATCGAGGAAGCGCTCCGCCGCCACGACGTCTACCCGCTGCTCGCCGCGACCGGCGACCTCTTCAGCCCAGGCGCGACCGGCACCAACGTCGCCGACCTCTCGCTGGCGTTGGTGTGGAAAACGCGCGGGTGGCGGCTCCCGCCGGCGGTGTGCTAAATCCGTATCTCACCCGCCATGAGCGCCGCGACGATCCGGCCGCATGCATGAGTGAAACCCTCCGAGACCGCCGCTCCGCCATCGCACGCGCTCTATCGGTGCCGAGCTTCGACCTGCTCGTCATCGGCGGCGGCATCAACGGCGCAGGCATCGCGCGCGACGCCGCGATGCGTGGCCTCAACGTCGCACTCGTCGAGCAGGGTGACTTCGCGAGTGGCACCAGCAGCAAGTCGTCGAAGTTGATTCACGGCGGGCTCCGTTACCTCGAGAACTACGAGTTCGCGCTCGTCCTCGAGGCGAGCCGCGAACGCGACCGGCTGCGACGCCACCTCGCCCCGCACCTCGTCCAGCCGATGCCGTTCGTGTTCCCGGTCTTCGCCGGCGATCCGGT
This sequence comes from Binatia bacterium, assembly GCA_041485125.1. Taxonomy (GTDB): domain Bacteria; phylum Desulfobacterota; class Binatia; order UTPRO1; family UTPRO1; genus JBGPIT01. The sequence continues at coordinate 3,878 of JBGPIT010000303.1, forward strand.
CGGCCGCCTGCGGTTGTCGGCGGGGCTCTGGGTGTATGACGGACTCTCCGCGTTTCGGAACATCGCGCGGCACCGCTCTTGGAGTCGGCGGGCGACGTTGAAGCACGAGCCGCAGCTCCGCCCGAACGGTCTCCGCGGCGCGCTGCACTACTACGATTGCTGGACCGACGACGCGCGGCTCACGCTCGAGACGATCCTCGGCGCGGTGACGGCCGGCGCGGTTGCCGGCAACTACCTCGCGGTCGAGGAGCTGCTGCGTGACGAGACCGGCCTCACCGGCGCGCGCATCCACGACCGTGTCGGCGGCGGCGCGTTCACGATCGCGGCGCGGCAGGTCGTGAACGCGACCGGTCCGTGGCTCGACCGCCTGCGGGCGCTCGACGATCCCACCGCGTCGCCGGTGCTGCGCCTCACCAAAGGGGTCCACATCATCGTGCCGCACGAGCGCGTCGGCAACGTCAACGCGATCGTCATCCGCGCCCCGCGCGACGGCCGCGTGATGTTCGCGATCCCGTGGCACGATCAGGTGCTGGTCGGTACGACCGACACCGACTTCGACGGCGCGCCGGAGACGGTCGACGCCGATGCCGACGACGTCGCATACCTGCTCGAGGCGGTGAACAGCTACTTCCCGAGCGCGCAGCTCACCGAGTCGGACGTGGTCGGTGCCTACGCCGGGCTGCGGCCGCTGATCGCGCCGGCGCAGAGCGCGACGCCCTCGGAGACGTCGCGCGAGGAGCAGATCTTCGAGAGCCCGTCCGGCTTGCTCTCGATCGGCGGCGGCAAGCTCACGACGTATCGACGGGTCTCCGAGCGCGTCGTCGACGCGGTGGTCGCGCGGCTCGAGGCGCGCGACCCGAGCCGCCGCTTCGCGCCGTGCCAGACGGCGTCGACGCCGCTCCCGGGTGCGAAGGTCGACATGCGCGACCGCGGCGGCTTTCCCGGCTTTGCCAAGCGCGTGCGGGCGACCAAGCCGCCGGCGGTCGGCGACGCGCTCGCCGACCACCTGCTGCACCGGTACGGGACGGCGGCGCCAGAGCTGATCGCGCTGCTCGCCGTCGATCCGCGGGCGGCGCGCCGAATCGTCGACGCGCTGCCCTATCGCTACGGCGAGGTGACGCGCGCGGCCGCGGCCGAGATGGCGATCACGCTCGACGACGCGCTGCGCCGCCGGCTGCCGATCGCCTTTCGCGAGCGCGACGGCGGCGTCGAGGCTGCCGGTGACGTCGCGGCGACGATGCGGAGCGTCCACGGCTGGGACGATGCTGAGACCGCGCGCCTCGTCGAGGAGTACCGGCACGGCGTCGAGCGCGAGCGGACGCAGCGCCAGTCGACGGCGTCTCCCGCCGCCTCACGAAAGCGCGCCTGATGGCGACCGCGCGTCGCGGCTCGCGCAAGGAGACGCTCGAGCGGAAGCGGCTCCGCGCCCGCGCGATCGCGCGGATTCTCGCCGACGCCTATCCCGACGCGTGGTGTGCGCTTCGGCACGACGGCGCCTGGCAGCTCCTGGTCGCGACGATCCTCTCGGCGCAGTGCACCGACGAGCGCGTGAACATGGTCACACCCGAGCTCTTCCGGCGCTACCCGACCCCGGCCGCGCTCGCGGCCGCGCCGACTCCCGAGCTCGAAGCGCTGGTCCAGTCGACCGGATTCTTCCGCCAGAAGGCGAAAGCCTTGAAGACGGTCGCGAGCGCGATCGCCTCGCGCTTCGGCGGCGAGGTGCCGCGCGACCTCGACACGCTGGTCACCCTCTCCGGCATCGGACGGAAGACCGCGAACGTCGTCCTCGGCACCGCCTACGGCATTCCGGCGATCATGGTCGATACCCACGTGCGGCGGGTGTCGAACCGCCTCGGTCTCACCGTCGAGGATGATCCGGTGAAGATCGAGATGGACCTCCGCAACCTGCTGCCGCCGGAGGACTGGACCGCCTTCTCGCACCGGCTGATCCACCACGGCCGGCGGATCTGCCACGCCCGCGCCCCGCGGTGTCCCGAATGCCCGCTGCTCGCGCTCTGTCCTCAGGTCGGCGTCGAGATCCGAGCGCCCGGAAAAAAGCCGAAGTCCCGGTCCGCATCGGCGCGCCGTCGCTCCGCCTGAAAATCCGCCTTTCGTCCATGAAATTCATGACATAAGCGCGCGGCGGCGATTCGCGTCCGTCGCCGGCCGCTCGAAATCCCCGGCCAAAGCGAGATTTATGTTGACATTCGCGGGGTTAGGGATATAACCGGC
>JBGPIT010000304.1:0-6106 GCA_041485125.1 Binatia bacterium
CCTCCTTCCCGACCGCGACGAACCGGTCGGCATTGAACGTCACCGCTTCGAAGCCGACGCTGCCACCCCCGCCGTTGTTGCTGCTGCTGCCGCCGCAACTACTCGCGATCGCAAGAGCGAGCCCGATCGTCACGACGTACGCCACTCTCTCGTGCGCTCGATACGATTTCATCGCGATCTCCCCCCGACTCCAGGCGCGTCCGATCACGCCGACGCCGCCATCTATCGCAGGCCGCGCCACTTCACCATCGGGGTTGCCGCCCAACAGCCTGGCGTTCGGCCGGATTCTCTACCCTCTCGTGGATGATTTCCTATTCGGCAATGTCCGGGTCGAAGTAGCCATCCGCGAGCGCGCTCCTGAACTCGCGCCAGTCGCGGTCGACGCGCGCCGAGTACGACTGCGCGTAGTCGAGCGTCCGTTGTCGCCAGCTCGGATCCCGGCCCCACTCGATCAGCGCGTCGGTATTTGCGGAGCCTCGCTGTCCACCGGGGCGGAGATGCGCCCAGGCGATGACCTTGGCCATCGTGGCGGCGATGTCGGCGAAGTCTTTTCGCCCCAACCCTCGCGCCTCCAGGTCGAGTCGGTCCTCTTGCGGTTGAAGCTCACGCAGAATGAATGAGCGGGCGCCCTCTCGCACGGCGGTGAGGTAGGCGGGCGCGACGGCCTGCATCCGCGTTTGCACGGTCACGACGCGTTCGGCGTCGTGCGCCCACGCTGGCTGTAGCGTCGCGACGTACGCGGCGAGCGCTGACGGTCGTGCGAGCTTCAGATCGAGGAGACAGTTGCGGTCGGGCGATCCTCGACCCTCGACCAGGACGACGTAGCGGGGGAGGCCGAGGCTGCTGTTGCCGGCGAGGCGGCGGGCCGCATCGACGAGCTCGAAGAACTCCGGACGCTCCTGCGTGCGAACGATGCGTGCGAGGATCGGCTCGATTCGGTCACGTTCGTGCTCTTCGAGCGCCAGCGTCTTCTTGCCGTCGGTGCGGATCTTCCGCCGTTGCCCGTGCAACCGGGTCCGCGCGTCGAGGAGATCACGCCGGCGGCGGTTGCGGACCTTCCGCAGGAGGTCGCGTATCGGTCCGGCGGCGGTCTCGCGCTCGACCCATCCCGCTTTGCCGGTACCGAGCGTTTCGGCGTAGGTCTCGACGAAGTGGCGCGCGAGCGGCAAGGCCGCATCCGTCTCGCGATCCTGCGCTGCGACGAGGATGCCGGTCGCGAAGCGCGTGACGTCGCAGGTCAGGGGCGCGAGGGCTCCCTCGTCGAAATCGGTGAGATCGAAATACTCGACGCGATTGGCGCCCTTGTAGGCGCCGAGGTTCTCGAGATGCGGATCGCCGCAGCTCCAGACACACGGGGCGTCGTTCATCGGGGCAGGCGGAGACCAGTCCTCCCAGAAGAGATGGCACGTTCCGCGAAAGAAGCCGGCGCGCGTCTTGCGCATCAGCTTGCGGTACTTGCGCCGCAGACCGACAGGATCACGGCCGGCGTTGGCGGCTCGAATGCGCGCGGCGATACTCGCGAACCTCGTCGGTAGTCTGCGATCGCTGCGCGTGCTTGCAACGCCGATCATCGTCTCGGTCTCCCGCGCGCTCCCCTCTCACGTTCCGACCGCGAGGGTCAACGACGTCAGGTTGATTCGGGGCATCGTCGCGGTGCGGCGATCACGAGCGTCGCGGCGGTGATCGCGGCGCAGAGCCAGCCGACCCAATCGCCGCAGCGACCGTAGACCGTGCCTCCCTCGAGCGGGTGGACGGTCCCACGGAGATTCTCGCGCGTGAGGAGGCCGCTCCGCACGACGACGCGACCGGCCGGGTCGACGATCGCGCTGATGCCGGTGTTGGTCGCGCGTACGAGGAAACGGCGATGCTCGACGGCGCGCAGGCGGGCGAGACCGAGATGGATCCAGGGCTCTTGCGAGTCGCCGAACCAGCCGTCGTTCGCGAGCGTCACCAGCAGCTGGGGCTCGGCGCGCGCGACCATCCGGCGCACGAAATCGGGTCGGATCACCTCGTAGCAAATCGGCGTCGCGAGCCGCCACGGACCGAGATGAATCGCCGGCGTGTCATCGACGGGCGCGAACTCTTGCACGTCGGGAAACCAGGCGGTGATTTCCGGCACGATCGACGCGAACGGCATGTACTCCGCGAGCGGGATCAGCAGATTCTTGTCGTAGCCCTCACGGATGTAGCCGTCGGCGCCGACGAGAAACGCCGAGTTGGTCTTGAAGCGACGGCCGTTCTCCTCCCGCACCGAGTTCGCGCCGAAGAGCAGGGGAACCGTCAGCTCGCCGACGATCGGCCGCCCCGAGACCGGCAGCGGGCCGCGGATCCCGCGCACGTACGCCGTCTCGGGCCAGACGACGAGGTCGAGGTCGCCGGCGGCGAGGAGCTCGCGGGTCTGCTCGAGGTGGCGGCGATGGGTGACGATGCTCAGCGTGCTCTTCTCGTCGATGCTGAGATTCGCCTGCACCACGCCGACACGAAGCGCGGGCGCGGCGGCGACGGCGCTCTCGACGGCCGAGATGCGCTCCATGCCGTAGGCGAAGACGACGAGCGCGACAGCGATCGTGCCCATCCAGACGGCCAGCGGTCGCCGCCGTCCGCCCCGCCACCACACGACGCTCTCGAACACCGCGACGTTCGCGCCCGCGACGAGCGCGGAGAGCAGCAGCGGGCCACCGAGGTCGGCGCTCTGCATCCACACCGCCGGTGCCGCGACGAGCGCGGCGCCGGCGTAGAGCGGAAAGATCTGTGGCTGCAGCCACTCGACGACGACGAGCGGCGCGACGCCGGCCACCGCGACGCTCCACCCGCGCCGGCGCACCGCGCGGAAGAGACCGGCGTACACCGCGAAGCCGAACGAGAACCACGCCGCGTAGGCGAGCCAGAGCACCACGCCAAGCAGGCGGTTGCCGCCGAGAAACGGACCGACGAGCTTCCAGAGCCAGAGCAGCCCGCCGACGTAGCCGGTGAGGCCGAAGGTCAGACCGACGTAGAGCGAGGCCGAGAGACGGCGCGCGCGGACGCCTTCGAGCGCCCACCAGAGCGGGGTCAGAAAGACGAGCATGCAGGGCCACACGCCGTAGCCGAGGTAGCCGAGAAAATAGAGGACGCCGCCGGCTGCGGCGGCGCCGATCGGCGCGAGTCGCGGCGAGCGCGACGGCGCCGAAGCGGCGTCGGTCTTGTCGGCGGCGCGGGAGACGTCGCCCGCTACTGCGGAAGGCGCTGGCACACCTCGGCCTCGGGCACGCTCCGCTGCTTCGCGGTTCGTCCCTCTTGATCCTTGATCGTCGCGTCGGCGCCGCGTTGCAGCAGCAGCGCGGCAGTCGCGACGTTGCCCTTCGCGCAGGCGGCGATCAGCGGCGTATCGCCGTACTGATCGCGGACGTTCACGGCGGCGCCGTGGTCGGCGAGGAAGGCGACGACGTCGGGCCGGTCGCTGAGCGCGCCGTGGAAGAGCGGCGTGCGGCCTTGATTGTCCGGACGATCGACGGCGGCGCCGTTCTCGACCAGGTAGCGCACGATGTCGAGACGGCCGGCCTCGGCGGCGAAGCTGAGTGGGGTACGACCGCCGGCGTCGGGCTCGTCGAGCGCGGCGCCTTTCGCGTGCAGCCAGCGCACCAGCTCGAGATCGCCGGCGTCGAGGACGGCACGCAGGACGATCGAGCGTTGCAACTCGTCCTTCGCGTGAACGGTTGCGCCAAGCGCGAGGGCGCGCTCGATGGTCGCGCGGTCGCTGCGGCTCACGCCGTCGAGGAGACGCTGCTCGATCGTGAAGGGCTCGGGGTTGCGCGGCTCTTCCATCCGCATCGCGATCTTGCGCGAGCCGGGACTCGTGGTCGCCACGGGCGTTGCCGTTGCCGCCGCTGTCGGCGTACCGCGATCGCTACAGCCGGCGAGCAGGAGGAAGGCGATGCCGACGCACAAGGCGCTCGTCGAACGCGAGGGCAGGGGAGGTCGACTGTGAGGAGGTGAGAGGCGGAGGCCCAGTGCGGGCCCCCGCCTCGAAGCGTCGAACGAGAGGTTCAGTTGCCGGCGAGCGCGTCGTTGATGAGCGGCCCGACGATCTGCATGCCCGGATCCTCGTCGTTGTAGTAGTTCTCGGGCTCGACGGTGCGGGTCTGGAGGTTGCTGCCGACCCAGCGCGACAGGAAGGTCTCGAACGGCATCTGCCCGCTCGGGCACTTCCAGCTCTGCGTCCACGGGAGCTCGAGGACCTCGTACCAGTACTTCTTGCGCACGGTAGGGCAGGCGTGGCTGCCGATGAAGGTGATGATCGAGACGCAGTGGCTGTCGTTGATCGGGCGCTCCCACGGGACGTGGTAGCTCCAGTTCGAGTAGGTCTTGATCTTGTTGATGAGGTTCGTCTGGTCCGCACGCCATTTCGTGAGCACCTGTGCCTTGGTGATGCCGGGGAAGAAGCGCTCGTACGAGAAGCGCGAGAAGTTGTAGTCGCTCGAGTAGCCCGTGTACGCCATCAGATCGTTGGGAAACTGCGTCGCGACCATGCTGTTCAGGGTGCCGAAGTCGTTCTGGTTGAACGACGCGGGAAGCTGCGAGAACACCGACGGCAGATTCCACGCCGTCTTGATCTGCTGGTGCAGCTGCCACGAGCTGTAGCTCGAGTTCGGCGCCGGGAACATCGGTCCGGAGTCGTCGAGCAGGTACGCCTTGGTCGGATTCAACGTCCGGCGCGCGAAGTAGAAGGCCGAGCCGCTCGCGACGCCGCCGGCGCTGAAGCCCGTCACCAGCAGCTTGTTGATGCTGGGGAAGCGGCCGTGGAGGAAGTTCAGGATCGCGATCGTGTTGTTGAAGCCGTTGTGGCGGAAGACGATCGGCGGATTGGCGCCGGTCGGATCGGCGTAGGTGACGACGCGGTTGCCGACGTGGACGTCGCCGGTGCAGTACGGCACGTACACCATGTCCCAGCCGTTGGTGACGATCGGGTTTTTCGCGCGGAAGGGGATGCCCGGATCGGCGCCGTTGATGATCGGCGAGACGTAGAGCGGCTCGAAGCTCGTGATGTAGTCGGTCGGGATCCCGTTCGGATGCGCGGCGCCGAGGACGCCCGCTTGGCCGCTGCACGTGGGATAGTCCCAGCACGCGCCGCCGCCCTCGAAGGAGATCGCCATGTTGTTCGACGTCGGCGAGTCGTAATACCAAAAGCGGTACTGCGAGCCGTCGCTGCACACCGTCCCCGGGATCTCGACCTTCACCCAGTTGTAGGTGTTGCCGCCATCGACGACGTCTTCGATGCCGATCGCGAGCGCGGCTCCAGGACACGCCGCCGCTGCGAGTGCGAGCGCGACGAGTCCGGTGCTCCATCTTCGGAATGCATTGCGTACCTTCATTGCGGCGCAACCTCCCTTTCCGATCGACATGGGCTGGGCACGCCGTGGGGCCGGCGTGCAACGTGTTGCGGCGGCGTAGCAAACGTGCGGCACGCGATCAAGGAAAAAACGTGAGAGCGACGTCACAGTCGTGACGACGCATCACGTCACCGACGACGCGCGCGCGATTCCGGTCAGGGCGGGCTTGCCGGCGCGTCGCCGTCGAAGGCCTTCTGCTCCTCGAGCCATTTCTGTCGCGCCGCCTCGTGCGCCGCCTGCCGCTGATGCGCTTCGGCGATCTGACGCGGGATCTCCTCCAGACGCTGGTGATGCATCTCGGCGCTGAGCTTCATCAGCGCGACGTCGCGCGCGGGGATCTCGTAGCCGTAGTTGGTGAGCAGGTAGACGATGAACTCCAAGTAATCCTCGGAGAGTTGTTGTCGCTCGGCGTAGTACGCGTCGATTTCCTCGGGGGTGGCGGTGTTCGACAGCACCTTGCCGTACTGGACGTTCCAGCGCTCACGCTGCTCCTCGCGCTGGCGCAGCAGCTCCGGGTCTTTCGTCGGCGCCGCCATCTTCCAGTAGACGTTGTCCGGCAGCGCGGCACGGATCGCGTCCATGTCGACGTTCTCCCACGAGCCTCGCGGGTAATCGGTGTTCGCGAGCGGATCGCCCGACGAGGCGGCGTCGTCCTTCGACGGAGCGTGGAAGCCGGGATCGAACGCCGGCACCTCGTCTGACGGATGGCCGGCGGCCGCGTTCGGGCTCGGCGCCGA
>JBGPIT010000305.1:0-6070 GCA_041485125.1 Binatia bacterium
AGCCGAACCGCCGTCAACCCAGCATCGAAATCCTTGTCGAGAAGCGCTTCGGCCACGTGAGAGAGAAGGTAAGTCTCACGTTGCGGAAAGCTTTTGATGAGCGCGATGCCGCGCTCGGCATGCTCGTCCATCCATGCCGCTTCGACGGGCGAGAGCTGCTCAAGGATCTCGTCCAGTGTCTGCCTACGAACGCGCATGAAAAGAGGCGGGCCCAGGAATCATTGGCCAACGATCAGATACTCCTGGACGAGAGATCGCTCGACCGCATCGTGAGTGCCGAAATGGTAGCGATGCGTACGCTCATGCACGATCACCTTCGACTTATGGCGCCGCATGAGGTCCACGAGCACCGCTAGATCCGGGTAGCCGTTCGAGGAATACGACAGCACAATGATGCTCTGGCGGAACTGGCCAAATAGCCGCTCGAACGCCGGTAGCGACTCCTTACGATACGAAAATGGTGTGTACGGCTTCCGGATCTTTCGCACACGGGTCTCCGGCATGATGTCGACGCCTCGCCAATAGCGGGAGAGGCCCTCGAGAAAGTGGTAACGCTTCATGTAGCAATTGTCGTCCGCACGGGGCACGTAGGGTGGGTCGAGATACACGAGATCGAATCCGGCAGGGTTGATCGCGAACACGTCGCCATGCAGCGCTCGGTTGGGCCTCCCGTTCGAGAAAACGCAGGCATTGTACGCGGCGACCTGCTCTGCGAAGTGCTCGCGAAGCGTGAGCCGAAGGTCCCGGCGGCCGTCGTCGTAGTTGTCGAGGTCTCCGCTGACCGTGAAGACGCCGCGCGGTTGGCGCTTCACGCACGATCGAATCAAAGCTGCGAGCGCGAGCGCTCGCCGGTACTTCGGAAGACTCCGAAGATTCCACCATACACGATCGAGAAAGCGGAGGTCTTCCGGCCGATAGAAGATTCCGCGGAAGGTTCGCTCGATAAAATGCGGGTGGCGCGGATCGTAACGCTGCAGTCGTTCAACGTCCCGCGCGGAGAGAGTCCCGTCCGGGTTCTCCACGATCGCTCGTCCGATGGTCGCACTGAAGTTGAGGAAGTCGTTGGCGGTGACCTGCTTCCCCATCGCCTTGAGCAGATACGCGACCGCGCCCGATCCAGTGAAGGCATCGAGCGCGGTGTCGAAGTGAAGTTCCGATAGGACCCCGTGAAGCCAAGGGATCAGCCGGACCTTGCTGCCCATGAATCGAAGCTGCGGAAACTGCCTCACCTGGTCGGGTAGACACGTCTGACCCGCACGCGTGGCAAGGACGGCTGTTGTAGGTACGTCTTCCGCCGCGTCGGGCGTGCAACGACGCACGGCCGCTCGAGACCTCACCACCTGCCTCTCATCCAGCCCTCCAACCCCGCAGCGGGGCTCTGACGCTCAATAGCATTGGACCCACCGAAAGCGTCAAGCGCTCGCAGAGCAGCGCCGCGGCCCTCGACCGCTAGATCTCAACGACGATCTTCAATCACGAGTGCGGAAACGAGTCGGCCCCGACGCTTCGGTTTGACCGGATCGCCGGCGCCCGGTTTGCCGACGCCCTTCTGGCCAACGCCGTGGGCGGCAAGTCGATCGAGCACCGCGTCGTCGAGGCTCGAATCGAGGGGTACGAGTCGCGCGATGCCGCGACCCTGCCGATCACGAATCGTGACGACTCGCCCACGGGCCGCCTCTCGCAGATACGCGCTCAGTCTTGCCCGCAGCTCGCGCACACCGACGACTATCCCGGGCTTTTCCATGCGGGAGACGGCGCGAACCGTTCAGATGTAGCGCAGGCGTTTCGCTTCGGCGGTGAGGTGGTCGCGGAACTTCGGGTCGGCGAGGCCGATGAGCGCGCGGGCGCGTTCGTCGATGCTCTTCCCCTTGAGGCACGCCGCCCCGTGCTCGGAGACGACCCAGTGCACCTCGGTGCGTGGGGTGGTGACGACGGCGCCCTGCTTCAGCATCGGCACGACGCGCGAGAGCGCGCCGCTCTTCGCGGTCGAGTAGAAGGCGATGATAGACTTGCCGCCCTTCGAGTCGAAGGCGCCGCGGGCGAAGTCGTGCTGGCCGCCGGTGCCGCTCCACTGCACGTGGCCCATCGCCTCGGAGCAGCACTGGCCCATGAGGTCGATCTCGATCGTCGAGTTCACCGAGATCAGGACGTCGTTCCGGGCGATGTTGGACGGGAAGTTGATGTACGACACCGGGTGCGACTCGACGGCGGGGTTGTCGTCGAGGAACTCGTAGGTCCGTTGCGAGCCGGCGGCAAAGGCGAAGAGCGCCTTCCCCGGGTGGAAGGTCTTGCGGCGGCCGTTGCAGACTCCCGTCTCCATCAGATCGACCATCGAGTCGACGAACATCTCGGTGTGGATGCCGAGGTCTTTGTGGTCCATCAGCGAGCGCGCGACCGCGTTCGGGACGCCGCCGATGCCGAGCTGGATGGTCGCGCCGTTCGGGATCATGGCGGCGATGAGCGCGCCCATCGCCTCGTCCTCCGGACGCGCGGGCGGCTTCGGCAGCTCGAGGAGCGGCGTGGTGTTCTCGACGATCGCGTCGACCTCGGAGACGTGCACCCAGGCGTCGCCGTGGATGCGCGGCATGTTCTCGTTGACCTCGACGATGACGAGATCGGCGGCGTCGATCGCGGCGCGGCTGGTGTCGACGCTGACGCCGAGGCTCATGTAGCCGTGCCGGTCGGCGCGCGAGACGCAGACCAGCGCGACGTCGACGTCGACGAACTCGCGATAGATCCGCGGCACCTGGTGGAAGAAGGCCGGCGAGTAGACCGCCTCGCCGTCGGCGATGAGCTGGCGGTCGGCGCCGCTCGCGAAGATGGAGCGCCAGCGGATGACGTCGCGCACGTCGTCGGCCAAGATCGACTTGGCCGAATGGGCCATGGGAAGGAGCGACGTCATCGTCAGCGCCGTCAGGCCACCGGCGCGGGCGCGGCGTGCCGTCGCCTCGAGCAGGGCCGGCGGCTCGCCGATCGCGTTGCCCTGCACCACGAACGCGCCGTCCGGAATCATCGCGACCGCCTCGTCGGCGGTGCGGAGCTTCGCGCGGTACTGCTCCAAGGGCGACGTCATGCGTCCACTATCCGCGGCAGCACTTGCTCGGTGAAGAGCGTGAAGGTCTCGTGGCTGAGCGGCGCGCAGAGGAGATAGTCGAGAAAGGCCTCGTCGCGCAGCCGGAGGATCTCGTCGGTCACCGACTCGGGTGTGCCGTGGATGATGACGCCGTTCAAGTAGCGCTCGATCGGATCGGTCTCCATGCCGATGACGCTCGTGGCCGGGTGGTGCTGCGGTCCGGCGTAGGCGTCGAGCAGCCAATGCGCGCCGCACCGCGCGGTCTCCTCGGCCTCGCTCGCGGTCGGCGCAATCGCGAGCAGGCGCGCCATCGGGATCTCGCGACCCGCCATGGAATACCCGCTCGCCTCGAGGGTCTCGCGGTAGAGCTCGCGCTTGCGGGCGATCTCGAGATGCGTCGAGTGCGGATCCATCATGATCGTGAAGCCGCGGGCCGCGGCGCGTTCGATCGCTTCGAGCGACGACGCTGCGAGCCACACGGGCGGGTGCGGCTGCTGCATCGGCCGCGGCAGGACCTCGACGTCGTCGAACTGGAAATAGCGGCCGTGATGACTCAAGCGCTCCTGGGTCCACGCCTTCAGCACGATCTCGACGGCCTCCTGAAAGCGCGCCGCGCTCTCGTCCGGGGTCACGCCGAAGACGCGGAACTCGGTGCGATCGAAGCCGCGCCCGGCGCCCCAGTTCACCCGCCCGCCGGAGAGGACGTCGAGGAGCGCGACCTCCTCGGCGAGACGGAGCGGGTGATAGAAAGCCGCGAGCGAGACCGCCGTCCCGATCCGCAGGCGTCGCGTCCGCGCCGCGACGTGGACGCCCATCATGTGTACCGAGGGGCAGACGCTGAAGGTGTGGAAGTGGTGCTCGGCGAGCCAGACCGCGTCGTAGCCGCCGCGGTCCATGATCTCGATCCGCTCCAGCGCGCGCTCGTAGACGGTCTCGATGGCGACCCGCCGCTCCGGCCAGCTGAAGAACTGGAGGACGCCGACCTTCACGCCGTCACTGCCGCTGCGAGGGAATGCAGAGCTCCGACTCCTTCGTCACCACGAGCTGCTCCGGACCGAGCTGATTGTTGACGAAGACGCCGCTGATCGGCGTCGGGCTGTCGTGCGCCGGAAGACGCGTCGGCGGCGTCGCGGGCACCGCCGGACCGCAACCGGTGCCGGGCCCACCCGGACCGGCGACTTGCGTGATCAGCTTCTTCGCGAGCTTCGCCTGGTAGCAGACGAGGTCGAGCGCGGGATGGCGTCGCGACGACGGCTCGAGCGGCATGGCGCTGCCCGCGCCCGGTCCCGACAGCACCCGTGACGGATCGCTCGGATCCTCGCCCTTCGCGACCGACACGCAGAGCTTGGTCACCTTGCGGAGATCGTAGCGCCAGGTCTGGAACTGATCGGCGACGTCGAGCTGCATGCCTTTCGGGAAACGCGGCAGGCGCAGGCCGGCCGCGGTTTTCCGCTCGGCCTTCGCCTGGTAGCAGAGGAAGTGATCGACGTTCAGCGTCGCCGGATTCGGCGCCGCGACGTCCGGGTCGGAGAGGCTCTTCGCCGACGGCACCAGCAGGCTCACCGGCTTCTTCAGCTCGAGGAAGAGGCTGCCGTGGCACTGGTTCGCGATCTCGACGTCGACGAGCCGCGCGAACCTCGGCGATCCTTGGACGGGATCGACGCGGAGCTCGCGCAGGTGCGTCGCCGGATCGTGAACACCGGCGGCGTTGGTGTCGGCGGGCAGTCCGAGCTGCGTCGGCGCGCCGGCGGTGAAGCTCGCGCTGCGGAACGCGTCCTCGAGGACGACCGGCCCGAGCTTGAGGGCGTCCGGCGCGGTCCGCGGCGCCGCATAGAACATGAACGGATCGAGGACGTCGCAGTCCGCGACCGGCGTGCCGAGGCAGGAACCGGCCTGGCACGTATCGCCGGTCGTGCAGGTGTTGCCGTCGTCGCAAGGCGCGCTGGTCGCGGTGTGGACGCACGTCGAGCTGATGTCGCAGCTGTCTGCCGTACAGGGATTGCCGTCGTCGCAGACGAACGGACCGCTCTCGCTCGCGCACGTACCGTCGTCGTCGTACACCCCGAACGCGGCGCCACTCGTCGTCGACTCGAAGGCGCCGATGTCGTGCACCGTGAGCCGCGGGCGCCACTGCATCGTGAGCGTCTGGTCGCGGTAGTACTCGCGGCTCGGCAGCTCGGGGCGGGTTTCGTCGGCAGCGCCGACGAGCGGACTCGACGGCGTCGGGCGATAGTTCATCGTCGCGGCATTCGTGAACCCCGGATCGGTTCCGGTCACGCTGCTCGTGAGACCGGTCATGTCCGTACCCGTGCTCAGCCAGTTGTGCGTGCCCGACTCTTGCCAGTTTGCGAGCGCCGGATTGTCGACGCGGAAGACGCGCGTGACGTCGAAGATGACGTTGTCGTCGACGACGGCCGTCTGCTCGCGGTTCAGCGCCGGGCTGCCGTTCGCGAAGTGGACGAGCGCCGCGGCATTGCCGTTGCCGATGATGGTGTTGTCCACCATCGTGAGGTGGAAGCCTTTGTCCGCCGTGCCCTGGTCGTTGTACATGACGAGGATCTGCCCGTCGTTCTCCGGCGTGCCGACCAGGAACACGTTGCCGCGCATGACGAGATACTGATCGGCGTCGCAGGGCGGGATCGTGCACGGCATCATGTCGCCCATGTAGCTCGTCGGGCGTGCGATCCAGTTGTACTCGAGCACGGCGCTGTTGGTGCGCAGGTGGAAGTTCTGGCCGCGGTGCGCGTCGTGCACGTAGCAGTAGCGCAAGGTCAGATCGCCGCCGTGCATGTAGATGTTGTGCGAGGCGTCGGAAGAGTGTGGATCGCCGTTGCGGTCGAGCTCGCAGAACTCGACGAGCGTGTTCGTCCCCGCACCCTGCATACCGTTGTCGTTGAACTGGAAGAGGCAGTCCCGCACGGTGACGCTGTCCGACGACTTGAAGCGCAGGCCGCCGCCGTCGCCGGTCCCGCCGTCGGTCCCGTTCCGGAACACGAT
>JBGPIT010000306.1:0-6038 GCA_041485125.1 Binatia bacterium
AGCGTCCCCGACGGGATTTGCACCTTATTATTTCCGCGATTTCCAATCCTTGTGATCGTGAAGTGGGCTGCGTAGGCTTTGGATCGATCGGAGGTCCCGCATGCGTTTGCGGCCCATGGAGCAACCGGTCAGTACTCGTCGAGATGCTCCCGAACGATCATCTTCAGCATCGTTTGGTAGCCGAGCCCGCGCTTCGCCGCCTTCTTCCGCAGCTCGATCATCAGATCGTCCTCCAGCAGGATGGACGTCGGCTTGGCGCGTGTGCGAACGACGCGCGCAGCTCCGCTGCGGCGGATGTCTTCACCGAGATCCCTTCGCTCGAATTCCCGAAGCTGCGGATCCTCCTTTTTGCGGCCGCGACCTGGCTTACCCGCGGCGGACTGTTTCCTCATAGATTTTCCTTTCTTCGCGTCGCATCGGTCGGCAACTGATCGGTCGAAGACGCTCGCCCCGTCGGGTAAACACGAGGGTCAGTCTTCGCCCCGCCATACCCTCACCAAGTGCCAACCATCGGGGCTCGTCGTGGGGAGGCTCAACGATCCGTCCCGCGAGTACGAGCGGCGATCGGAACATCGCTTCCACATCGACAGGCTGCACATCGTGTTTGCGATTCTTGGCTCGGTTGCCCGCGTCCCAATCGAAGTCATCGGTGACACCACCGAGGCCATCCAACCATGACGCCGCGTCAGGATCGTCGACCAACTTCATAGCTATCGGATAGCTATACCAAGAGATAGGGGTCGGCCGCTACGCGCCGATTATTCCCACCGGAGACCTGCCGACCTGAGAAGGAGCAGTCCGCTCCTCATCTCCAGAAGAACTGAGGCTTTAGCGTCCCCGACGGGATTTGTACCTTATTATTTCCCCCTCTCAGGGTCGTTGCCGTCGTGAAGCAAGCGGCGTGAGGCCGACCGGCTGTGAATACTCGACCGAGTCTGCGCATCATTCGCTGGGGCGGGGGCGGAGCCGTGGCAGTACGTCGGGGTTCACGACGTTGACCGGCGCGCCCGCAGCGTAGGCGGTGATCTGGTCGAAGATGTCGCTGAACTGGATCTCGTACTCGTCGCGCCTCACGTAGCCGATGTGAGGTGGGCAGACGACGTTCTCGAGCGCTAGCAGCGGGTGAGGGTGCCTCCCGTAGGTGGCAAGCATCGCATCGGGGGTCTCAGCGTACGAGCGCGAAGATCGGACGCGCGCCGGTCAGGCCCTTCAGCTCGTGAGCGCCACGGAACTCGAACGAGAGACCGGAGCCGTCGAGCATGTCGTGCGTCGTGCCCGACACCAGCACATCTCCCGCCCCACCCAACGCCGCCACGCGCGCTGCGGCATGCACCACCAAGCCGCGAGCCTGTCCGCCGGCGAACGTGACCTCGCCGGTGTGGACGCCGGCCCGAACGCGGATCCCGAGATCGGCAACCGCCGGATCCATCGCAGCCGCCGCCATGAGCGCTTTGGCCGCACCGTCGAAGAGTGCGAGGAACCCGTCACCAAGGGTGGCGATCTCCCGGCCGCGGAAGCGATCGATCACCGTCCGGATACGCTGGTTGTGCTCGCGAATGATCCGCGTCCATTCGGTATCGCCGACGAGCTCGAGCACGGCCGTCGAGTTGCAGATGTCGGAGAACACGAGCGTCGCCAGCACGCGCTCGCCCAGCGCCTCGGGCGATCTCGCGTACGCGTGCCCGCTCGTGAACTCCACGGACTCCCACGGGACGTCACCTTCGACCGATGCCAGGTGGCCCGGCGGAATCTCGTAGGCATCGCCCGGCCCGATGCTGAGTGTCGTGCCGTCATCCATGCGCACGCCGAGCCTGCCGGAAATGGTGTAGCCGACGTGCCGGTGCTGGCAGGAATTCGTGCCGGCGATCGGGGCAACGTCCTTCGACCAGGTCCATCCGGGCTGGAAGACGAAGCGACTGACGGCGATCTCGTCGAGCGTGACGATCTCGACGATACCGTTTGGAAACCGTCGGACCTCGTCGGGCCCGCCGAATCCTTTTCGCTGAAGTCGCGGCACGATCACGATCTACCGCGGAGAGTCTGCTGATTCCAGACGTCCGTTCCCGTCGTTCGCGGATACTCCAATGGGAACCGTCCTCCGTGCGGCTCAGTTGCGAGTGTTGTCGTCGACGCCGCTCGTACGCGGCTGCTGCGCTAGTGCCACGAACGGAAAGCTGTTTTGGAGTGGGACGTCGTTGGACTCACGTTGTCGCCGGTCGTGATCGCCCCGTTGGTCACGAGGTCGAGGAGGGTATCGACGGTGTCGTCTCTGAGGCGTCGCCCGTTCGGAAAGCCGCTGCCGGCGATGTTCCCGCCTCCCGTACCCGTGTTCGGTTTGCTTGCCGCGTTGGTCTCGAGTTGGAGAATGTCACCGAACGTGACCACGACCTCGGCGAGGGTGTCGATGTTGGTGGTATTGGTGCCGAGCTCGGTCAGCGTCTCGACGATGTCGGGAGCGAATCTGCCGAGTGCATCCTCCCGAGGCGTCCCCGTATTGAAGAGATTCTTCTTGTTGAACGGGATGAGGGCGTCGTTGACAGCGCCTTGCGGTCGGGTGCCGAAGAAGCGTAAAACCAGCTTCACCATTAACGGCACCCTGACGAATTTCAACCCGGCGACCCACACGTTGAGCGGCGGAAGTTTCAGCCTGCGTCACGATGGTGCCGGGGTCGCGACGAATGTCATCCTCCGGTTCAATGGCGCGGACATCGTCAACAACGCCGCCTCGCTTTCTCTCACCACTCCCACCACCAAGATCGTGGATCAGAATGACAGCGATGCGCTCCGAAATGTCGCTCACAATCTCGCGAGCGGCTCGGTGAACCTCACCGACCACACTTTCTCTTCCGCCGGCGCATTCACCAACGACGGCACCATCTTCCTCTCGGGACAAAGTCTCCCGACGACCTTCACCATCAACGGCCCGCTCACCAATTTGGATGTCGGGAGCCGGACCCTGAACGGCGGTGTGTTCAGCGTGTTCGGAAGTTTTTCCAATGCGTCCGCAATCGCCACACTGCGATTCAATGGCGCCGATATCGTCCACAATGCCGCCTCCATCGCGCTCGGCGCCGGAGGAACGATTCGCGATGAAGCGAGCAACAATGCCTTGCGCAACTTTGTGGATAACACGGCGGCCGGATCATTCGAGCTCGTCGGCCAGTCTTTCACCGCGCCCTCGGATTTCACCAATGCGGGAGTCGTCTTGCTCGAGAACTTCGATCCCTCGCAGGTGTTCAGCGTAGCCGGCGGACACAGCTATATCCAAAGCGCTGGGGACACGTCACTCGACGAGAGCGTCATGACGGCAGCGAACGTCTTGATTCAAGGAGGGATCATCCACAGAGGCGGCACGATCAACGGCAACGTCAGCGTCGAGGCAGGAACGATTGCCCCCACAAGCGCCGGCGGTGGTGGCATCGCAAACCTGGACGGATTCATCGTCGTGGTTCCCGGCAACTTTTTGATTCCTGGCCCCGACAGCATGACCATCAACGGAAACCTGATGCTCTCCCCCAATGCGCATCTCTCGCTCGTGATTCGCGGCACCCCGCCGGGTGAGTTCGATACGATGAACGTGAGCGGGTCAGCCGGTTTCGGCGGGACGCTCGAGGTGGCACTGGTCAACGACTTCACGCCCCAACCGACGGACAGCTTCACCGTCCTCACGGCCGGTTCTCCCATCACCGGTGCATTTGCGAATGTTGCGAATGGCGACCGCATCCAGACGACCGACGGACGGGCCTCGTTCATCGCGACCTACGGCGACAACCACCTCGTCCTCTCGAACTTCCAGAGCCTCCCGCCCACGGACCTGGACGACTTCGTTTTCTACTCGACGAAGACGACCAAGGGCACGCCAAAGCTCAACCCCTTCGGCGCAGTGGCGCTCACCGACGCGCTTGCCAGCGTCGGGTACGACGTCAAGGCAGTCGTCGGCCTCGGCCTCCCCGCCGACAAGAACGGCGGCGGCTTCTTCGACAGCGTCACGCACCTCGCGCGCTACACCATCAAGGGCCACAAGCCTGCACCCAAGTTCCAGAAGATTCCCGACGTGGTGATCACGACCGAGTGCGGCAACCTCGTCATCACGGTGCAGAAGCCCGATAGTCTTCTCGTTCCGGTGAACGAGGATCCGACGACGCCGCCCGCTCCGCCCGATCCGCAGACGTCCGAGGTCGACCACTTCCTCTGCTACAAGGCCAAGGCCCAGAAGAAGCGAACCAACGGCACCCCGGTTGCCGTCCTACCCAAAGGCGTACAGGTCGACGCGGTCGATCACTTCCAGTCGCGCCGGTACGACGTGAAGAAGATCACGCGGCTCTGTGTACCGGTCGCCACATCGGGCCAGCCCGTGGTGTTGAAGACCGGCACCCCGGTTCCGATCACCGACGCCACCGTTCGCCATCCAGCGAGCCAGCTCGTTTGCTACAAGATCAAGCGAGCGACGAAGACCATCGCGCAGACGACCTGCGGGCCCACCGACCCGAAGGCCAAGGGCACGAAGATCGTTCCGCCTCAGCCGAAGCATCAGAAACGGATCGGTCTCCTGGTAGACGGAGCGATCGGATCCGCCTCCGTCGACACTAAGACGGAGCTGGAGCTGTGCGCCCCGGTGACGGGGATGTTGCCGTTCAATTGAATACGCATGGCATACCGGCAAAGACGTTGGGTGCCGGCTGATGTCGTCCTCCGACCGTTCAGCGGCTCGGTAACGGACGAATAGCTACGCCGCTACGCCTCGGGCGCCGTGTCGTCGGCACCGAGCACCCCGCGGCTTTGCCGCGGGGTGGTTCCAGGTTTCGCTCGTCAGCTGCGCAGGAGAACGCAAAACGCAACGGCCACGTAGTGCGCGATCGCGGCCGCGATCACGAGCGCGTGGAACACCTCGTGATAACCGAACACCGCGGGCGCGGGATTCGGCCGTCGGAGGGCGTAGACGGCCGCCCCCGCCGAGTAGAGTACGCCGCCGAGCACGAGCAGGCCGGTGCCCGTGACGCCGAGGTGCGAGGTGAGCTCCGAAAAGGCCACGATGGCAACCCAGCCGAGCGCGATGTACACGATGGCGTTGAGCCACCTCGGGGCGTCGATCCAGATCATGTTCAGCCCCATCCCGACGACCGCGCCGCTCCACACCACGGCGAGCACGACGACAGCGAGCGGGCCCGAGAGTACCAGCAGGCCGAATGGCGTATACGTGCCGGCGATCAGCAAGAAGATCATCGAATGGTCGAGTCGCCGCATCCAGCGGCGTACAGGAACCGACCATGTCACGCCGTGGTAGAGCGCACTCACGCCGAACAGCGCCGAGAGGCTGAGGGCATAGACCGTCGCGGCGAAGACCGCCCTCGGATCCGGGGCTACGCGGATGAGAGCGGCGCCGGTCAGGAGTGAACCGAAGAACGCATACCGGTGCAAGACACCGCGAAGGCGCGGCTTCAGGATAGCGCGCTCGGTCACGGCGACCACCATCGGTCCGACCTCGACAAGGAAACTACGGAAGCGTAAGGACCAACCATAAGTTACTCCTCCGTAGCGTATCCCGGAGCGGGCCTCGCAGGGAGCTTCACGTATGGCGAAGGATTTCTTCAACGCGGACATGCAGCGGTTTATCGATAGCCGCGTCGACTGGGAGCGCTACTTTCGGCTGCGCCGTCCGGACGCGGTGAACGTGCGCGAGGAAGTGGAGACGTACAAGACGATCCTGCGCACCATCGGGGAAGTGTGCGAGGACATCGAGGCGGGATCGCGCGATCATTGGCACGAGGAGCCCCGGCTGGTCGACGGGCGCGTCATCGTCCCGCCACACATCGCGGCGGGATACCAAGCGCTGCGGGGCGCGGGCTTGGTATGTCTGCCGTTGAGCCAGGCGTACGGGGGCTACGGCCTGCCGCTGCTGCTCAACTCGTGCTACCTGGAAATGGTCGCGCGCGCGGACTCCAGCCTCATGACCATCGTGGGCCTGCAAGTCGGCATCGCCGGCGACATCGAGAAGTACGGCAGCGAGGAGATCAAGCGGCGCTACCTGCCGCGGTTCG
>JBGPIT010000307.1:0-6038 GCA_041485125.1 Binatia bacterium
CGCGTAGCTCCGCAGCGACGGTCTCGCAGGCGTCGCCCTTGCGGCTCGCGATCACGAGATCCCCGCCGTGGTCGGCGAACGCGCGGGCCATCGCCAAGCCGAGCCCGCGGCTCCCGCCGGTCACGACGATCACCTTGCCGGTGAGATCGAACCTGTCGCGCGACGGGCTCACGCCTCGCCCGCGACGAGTGGCTGGTCATGCCTCACGTCGACTTCCCTCCAACACTCGACGCGGCTCGTCAAGGTGCGGAGCGCCCGCGCGGGCTGCTGCAGTGCTCCAGCGTCTCGAGCTGTCTTAGCAGCAGGATGCTGAAAAGGTCGCGTCCCGGTGGTTGGTGATGTAGATCCCTGTGCGCGGCACACGGTGCCGGGCGGCGGAGGTGGAAGATGCGGACCCAGAATCGGCAGCAGGGCGCGATGTTCAGCCATCTGTTGCCGGAGTGCCGTGTGCTGGCGGCACGCCCCTCGAAGCGTGGGCGTCGCTGAAGAGCTATCAACTCGGATGCGAAGGCTGTCCGCATTGACACGGTTGGTTTCGCGCGCCGCCGGCATCGTTGAACGCGAGGGCTTGACGGTATTTCTCCGCCGCCTCGTGTCCGTTCGAAGCTGGTTGCGCATGCGGTATCAGGTCGACGCGTTCGCCCTCGGTGGCGACGTGGTCGGCGCCATCGATACGCCGCCCGATCCCGTCAGCCGCGACACCGGCGGGATCTCCGGTTGGGCCTTGAGCCGATCCAGCAGGATCGATCGGGTGGAGATCTTCGTCGATGGAAGATCGGTTGGATACGCGGCACTTTGCCTCCCGCGTGCCGACATTTACGGCGATGTGGCGGAAGCGCGGATTTGCGGCTTTCAGATCCATGTGCATCCCGAACTGATGCCGGCCGACTGCATCACGATGCAAGTCGGCTTCGTCGTGCACCTCATGTCCGGGGAATCCCATGCATTTCCCCCGCGTGCGCTGACCCTGAGGCCGCACGCAGAGTTCGACACCGTCGCGCCTTCTCCCCGGAGCGCGCCTCGACGTGCGCATCTGCGTGCGGAGGGAACAGTCAGACTTGCGTGCTTTGCGCATGATCTCGGCTACGGAGGAGGGCAACTCTATCTGCAGGAGCTGTTACGTCAGTTTGCGGCGCGAGCGGAGGTTGATTGCGTGGTTCGCTCCCCGTGCGATGGGCCGCTGCGCAGCGAGCTGACATCGCTCGGGTTCACCGTCGAGATTTCCCCGGAGCCTTCGACGACGAATGCCGGTCGCCACGACCAGGTGACGGATGCCCTGGGTCATTGGCTATTGGAGCATGAATTCGATTGTGTATTGGCCAACACGCTGTCCGGTTTCCATGCGATCAACGCCGCCCACGACGTCGGGCTTCCGAGTCTATGGGCCATCCATGAAAGCTTTCCGTTGTCCACGTGGTCGGCCTTCTATACGCACGAACGGCCAGGGAGCCAATTCGTTCTAGCGAGAATAAAAGCGGCGCTGAGCCGGTCCTCAGCCGTGATCTTCGAATCGGAAGCCACTCGTCAAATGTTTCTCGAGTACGGACATGCGGACAGCTTGCTGACCATTCCCTACGGTATAAACGTCTCGACGATCGATCGCTTCCTGCGAAGCTTTGATCGCGACCAGGCGCGCGCCAAACTCGGACTTTCGCCGAGGTCGCAGGCGCTTCTATGCATGGGAACGATCGAAGTACGAAAGCAACAGATCTTCCTGGCGCAAGCGTTTGCCGAGATGCTGACGGAGCGCGACGACGCCAAATTGCTGATGGTCGGCGACTATCCGTCCGGCTATTCCACGGCTCTTCATCGGTACCTTGAAGAGAAGGGTCTCTGCGGAGCGATTCGTGTTGTTCCGGTGGTGCCGGATCCGTATCCTTGGTACGCCGTGGCCGACGGCTTTGTATTGCTGTCCGCCGTCGAATCGATGCCTCGCTCCATGATCGAGGCCATGGGGTTTGGTCTGCCAGTATTGGCGTCGAGGATATTCGGTATACCCGAGCTCATCGATGATGAAACAACCGGTCTTCTGATCGAGCCGAATTCGCTTCGGAGCGCCACCGAGGGATTGCGCAAGCTCCTAAGCCTTTCGGACATGGAGCGCAGCGCGATTGCCCGGGCCGCGCAGCAGAAAATCATGCGGGATCACGATGCGCGCGGGTATGCTGACACATGTCTTTCTTTGATTGAACGTCTCGTTGGTTAGCCGTCCAGCCGGTCGACGTACGAACTGCCGCCGGAACCCACCACGTCGGTACCCAAGGGGGTATCGAATGGTCAAGAACAGAATGCACCGCAGGACAGAGTTAGACATTCGGCACGCAATATGTACGCTCATAGTAACCCGACCGGCTCATTCAATGGTGGGGCCCGAAAGGTTTCACAATTCCGTTGTGCGAGATGGACGTCCGGCCCGGCGGGCTGGGCGCGGGAGGATGCGGAAGGCTCGACGCCGCGGCGTTGGCGCAGCTACGAAACGGTGGTGACGATCCGTTTCGCCGGCGGCGGTCCGAGACGAGACTCACGTTGCATCAGGCCGTCTTCGAGTCGACCACGGCGCGCGATCAGCATCAGGGAGGCTGGTCCGAGTGCCTGGACCGTCCGCCGGCTACCGCGACGACGCAGACCGGTAGAGCATCGCTCGACCTGACGCCGTGGCGCGCGGGGGCGCGACCTTTGACTTCGCGGCGGGCCCTCTGGTCATAGTTCGCGGTCGGCGGGACGATGATCGAGACCATCCAGATCGCGGTGCTGCTGCTCGTCGTCGTCGCCGCGGTCGCCGTCGTGGCGCGGCGCCTGCGGGTTCCGGAGGCGATCTTGCTCGTGATCGTCGGCGTGGTGCTGGCGCTGGTGCCGGGCCTGCCGCGCATCGAGCTGGTGCCCGAGCTGGTTCTGTTGCTGGTCCTGCCGCCGCTCATCTACTCGGCCGGCGTGGCGATGAGCTGGCGCGAGTTCCGCTTCAACCTGCGGCCGATCACGCTGCTGGCGGTCGGCTGTGTCGTCTTCACGACGATCGCCGTCGCGGCGGTCGCGCATGTCTTGCTGGGATTGGCGTGGCCGGTCGGGTTCGTGCTCGGCGCGATCGTCTCGCCGCCCGACGTCGTCGCGCCGCTCGCGATCGCGCGGCGGCTCGGCCTGCCGCGCCGGCTGCTCGTGATTCTCGAAGGGGAGGGTCTCGCGAACGACGCGACCGCGCTGATCCTCTACCGCTTCGCCGTCGTGGCGGTGAGCACCGGCGCGTTCTCGCTGGGCCCCGCGCTCGGCGTGTTCACCGCCATCTTCGTCGGCGAGATCGCCTACGGCATCGCGATCGGCTGGCTCAGTCTGCGCGTGCGCCGCGCCGCCCGCGATCCCCGCGTCGAGATCACGCTCTCGTTGGTGACGCCGTACCTCGCCTTCTGGGTGCCGGCCGATCTCGGCGGCTCCGGCGTCCTCGCGACCGTCGCCGCTGGCCTCTACATCAGCTGGACCGGACCGATGCTGATCGGCTCGGCGACGCGCCTGCAGGGCGTCTTCTTCTGGGACCTGCTCACGTATCTGATCGAGGGCATGGTCTTTCTCCTCACGGGTCTGCAAGCGCGCGTCACGATCGACCGCATCGCGACTCTGCCCGCGAGCGAGCTGGTGACCTCGGCGGCGGTGATCAGCCTGGTCGTCATCATCGCGCGCTTCGTGTGGGTGTTCCCGGCGACGTATCTGCCGCGCTGGCTCATCCCGCCGCTCGCCCGCCGGGACCCGGCCCCGGCGTGGCAGGCGCCCTTTCTCCTCTCGTTCACCGGCATCCGCGGCATCGTCTCGCTCGCGGCGGCGTTGGCGATTCCGTTCGCGACCGCGAGCGGCGCGCCGTTTCCGCACCGCGACCTGATCTTGTTCCTGACCTTCTCGGTGATCGTGGTGACGCTGGTCGGGCAGGGGCTGCTGCTGCCGAGCGTCATCGGTTGGCTCGGCCTCGCGGATCTCGGCCGCGCCGAGCGTCGCGACGAGGAGGTCGACGAGCTCACCTTCCGGCGCCAGGCGATCGAGACCGTCATGCGACGCCTCGACGAGCTCGAGGCCGAGCGGAGCCTGCCGCCGGCGCTCGTCGATCTGCAACGTGCCCACCAGCGCGAGCGGCTGCAGCAGCTCGACTACCGAATCGGCGCCGACGAGCTCGACAAGGAGCTCGCGCGCCTCTCCGACGAGCTCGAGCTAATGCTGATCGAAGCGGAGCGCAGGCACGTGTACGAGCTTCTCGCCAACGGCCAGATCAAGGACGAGGCACGCCGGCGCATCGAGCACGACTTGGATCTCCGCGAGGCGCAGCTGATGCGGAGCGCGGCGAGTGGCGACGACGACTAGGCGTCGGTTGCTCGGTGTCGGCCGTCCCCCGTTGATTTCCGCGCTCCGTCGAGCCGATAGTGACGCCGTGAGGCTCCGGGTCTTGTCCTTCGTCGGCGTGCTCGTTCTGGCGGGCGCGCTCGCGGCGCACGCCGCCGATGATGTCGAGTCGATGTTCGCGGACGCGCGACGCTACGAGAGTCAAAAGCAGTGGAGCATGGCGCTCTCGATGTACGAGAAGATCCTCGACGACCATCCCGACAACGCGACGGCGCTCTACCGGCGTGGCGTCGTGCGCGACAGCATCGGCGCGACCGACATGGCGATCGCGTCGTACAAGGAGGCGCTGCGCCACGATCCCAACTTGACCGAAGCGCGCGAGGCGCTCGAAGGTGAATACGTGACCAAGGGCTACGCCGCACGCAGTGCCGGACGGCATGACGATGCGATCGCCGCGTTCCGCGAAGGCGTGCAGGCGAACCCCGGCGGCCGCACGGCGCGGCTCGAGCTCGGACAAGAGCTCGAGGCGCGCGGTGACCTCGGCGGCGCGGCCGCCGAGTACCTCGCCGCCGTGCGGGCCCATCCCGACGACGCGGCCGCGCATGCACGCCTCGCGGAGGTCTCCGCCAAGCAAGGGAACCACGAGCGGGCGGCGAAAGAGTTCGAGGAGATGGTGCGCCTCACGCCGCGCGACCCGGTCGGCCAGCGCGGGCTCGCCCTCGCGTACGAGGCGCTCGGCCGGCGCGACGACGCGCTCGCCGCCACCGAGCAGGCGATCCGCTGCTACATGCTCAAAGGCTTGGAGGACAAAGCGATCGAGATGACCCAGCTCGAGAGGAAGCTGATGGCCGCCGGCGCGCGCCTCCACCCGACGCCGCGCCCGAGCCCGCGCCGCAAAGGGGACGACTCGGCGCACGACGCCGACTGAGCGTCGATCAGCGCGCTTCGCGGAGGCGTGACAGCAGCGTCACGCCGGCATAGCCGTCGGCGGGCTGCATCCCGATCTTGCGCTGAAAATTCTGCACCGCGAGCATCGTGTCGTTGCCGACTCGGCCGTCGCTGCCACCGGTGTCGAAGCCGAGCGCCGTTAGGCGCCGCTGGATCTCCTGCACTTCCGCCAGCGTCGGCGCGCGCTCGCTGCCGGGGAACTGCTGGATGAACGGGTCGCCGCCAAGGACGCGGTCGCCGAGATGCAGAATGGCGAGCGTGTAATTCATCGACGGATTGTACGAGCGCACCGCGTAGAAGTTCGGTCCGAGAAGAAAGGCGGGGCCGCCTTTGACCGGCACCCACAAGCGCGCCGTCGCGCTCGGGTGCGGGAAGTCCGTGCCGCCGGCGCGCACGACGCCGGCCTTCTGCCAGGTCGCATAGCTCTGCGACCCGTCACGCGCCTTGAAGCCGGCGGGGAGACGTACCTCGTAGCCCCAGTGCTCGCCGCGACGGTACTTGCCGCGCTGGACGAGGTAGCGTGCCGACGAGCCGAGCGCGTCGTCGGGCGGGCCGAAGGGCGAGACGCGGCCGTCGCCGTCGTAGTCGAAGCCGACGTTGAGCCACATCTCCGGCATCCACTGGGTGTGGCCCATCGCGCCCGCCCAGGAGCCGATCATCTCGGCGGGCGTCGCCCAGCCGCGGTCGACGATGACGAGCGCGTTCAAGAACTCCTGCTCCCAGTACGTGCGACGGCGCGGCTCGCCCCAGGCGAGCGCCGCGAGCGCGGGGAG
>JBGPIT010000308.1:0-6016 GCA_041485125.1 Binatia bacterium
AGATTTGAATCATGTCCGTGTTTCGCAAGGAGCAGAATCAGGTCCACAGCATGCAAGGCAACCACATCGCTGGCGTGGCCACACCCACGAGCGGCGCGCAACAGGTCGAGATGTGGCACGGCCGCATGGACGCCAATTCGGCGACTCCGCCGCACAGCCACGACACGGAGGAAGTGGTCCTGTTCCTGACGGGAAGCGGCCGGGCGACGGTGGCCGATCGTGAAGTACGTTACCAGCCCGGTGACACGCTGATCCTGCCGCCGGCCCAGGTGCACCAGATCTTCGCCGAAACCGAAAGCGAGTTCGTCAGCGCCATGCCGATCGGCGGTACGGTGAAGCTGCCGGACGGTATGGTGATCGACTTGCCGTGGCGCAAATAATCTGCCTGCCGCATGGGCTTCGACGGCCGGCTCTTCCGCTTCTCGTCTGCGACGCGCCCGGCGCAATCCGCGGGGGCGGCCTGGCCTGGCGCGACCGTGTGCGGTAGACCAACGTGCGCGCCGTGGAGAGGTGTCCGAGTGGCTGAAGGAGCACGCTTGGAAAGCGTGTGTAGGTTAACCCCTACCGTGGGTTCGAATCCCACCCTCTCCGCTGATCTTCGCGTCCGGCGCTGACGTCGATGCGGCGCCGGCGCGACGGCGCCCGCCTGGACCGTTCGCGGCCGTCACGATAGTTTGATCGCCCGCACGGGCGCGCGCGAGCGCCGCCGCGTTCGAATCCCTTTCCGAGGAGGTTGGTCATGACAGCCGATCGCGGGCCATCGCCGGCGGTGCGCTGGATGGGTGCTCTCGTGCTGGGGCTCGCTGGGGCCGCGGCCGGCATCTTCGCGCTGACGCAGCTGGTGCCGAACGGCGACCTTCGTGCCGCGTTCGGGGCACTTCCCTTCGCCGTCGGGATCGTGGCTGCGGCGCCGCTCTTGGCCGCGCTCGTCACCGCGGCATTCGTCTCGACGATGAGCACGCCGCCTCCCGGCGCGGCACCCCGTGACGATGCCGCCGGCACGCCGGCAGGTGCGGCGGCGCGCCCGACGACGCTGCCGCCGTCCGACGATGCGGCCTTGCACCTCTTGGCGCTGCTGCAGCAGGAAGGTCGCTTCGTCGATTTCCTGGAGGAGAACCTCGCGCCCTATGCCGACGATCAGATCGGTGCGGCCGTGCGCTCGATTCACGAAGGTTGCCGCGCGGTGCTGCGCGAGCGTGTCGAGCTGGCGCCGATCCTCGCCGGCGAGGAGGGTGCGCCGGTCACGGTCGAGCGCGGTTTCGATCCGGCCGCGATCCGCGTGACCGGCAACGTGCGCGGCGAGCCGCCGTACCGCGGCGTGCTGCGCCATCCCGGCTGGCGGACGACCGGCGGCATGAAGCTCCCGTCGCGCGCCGCCAACCACGACGTCTCGATTCTCGCCCCCGCCGAGGTGGAAATCCCCTGAGCTCCTCCAGTCGCTACGTCGTCGGCATCGACCTCGGGACGACGAACAGCGTGATGGCGTGCGCCGACACGACCGGCGCTGCGCCGTCGATCGACGTCGTCGCGGTCCCGCAGATCGTCGCACCGTCGGAGGTCGAGGCGCGCGAGCTGTTGCCGTCGTTCCTCTATCTCGCCGACGCCGCCGAGAGCGGCACGCTCGACCTGCCGTGGGCGGGCGGACGTGACTTCGCCGTCGGGGCGTTCGCCCAGAGTCGTGGCGCGGAGGTGCCGTCGCGTCTGGTCTCGTCGGCGAAGTCGTGGCTCTGCCACGCCGGCGTCGATCGCGCTGCGGCGATCCTGCCCGCCGGCGACGATGTGCCGCGGCGGATCTCGCCGATCGACGCGACCGCTGCGTACCTGGCGCACCTGCGCGAAGCGTGGAATGCGACGGTCGGCGCGGGCGCGCGACTGGAAGAGCAAGAGCTCTACCTCACCGTGCCCGCCTCGTTCGACGCCGCCGCGCGCGAGCTCACCGTCCGCGCCGCGCGCGAGGCCGGTCTCGGCGACGCCGTCCTCCTCGAGGAGCCGCAAGCGGCGTGCTACGCCTGGATCGCCGCCGCCGGCGACGGGTGGCGACGGCACGTGCGCGTCGGCGACGTGATCCTGGTCTGCGACGTCGGCGGCGGCACCACCGACTTCAGCTTGATCGCGGTGAGCGAGGAGCAGGGCGAGCTCGTCCTCCGTCGCGTCGCGGTCGGCGACCACATCCTGCTCGGCGGCGACAACATGGATCTCGCGCTCGCGTACCGCATGCGCGAGACCTTCGCAGCGAAGGGCGCGCAGCTCGACCAGTGGCAGCTCCGCGGACTGGTGCACGCGTGCCGCGGCGCCAAGGAGACGCTGCTCGGCGCGCGCGGCCCGGCGAAGACGCCGATCGCGGTGCTGGGACGATCGCGCCGCGTCGTCGGCGGTGCGCTCAAGGCGGATCTCAGTCGCGACGACGCGGAGCATTTCCTCGTCGACGGTTTCTTCCCGGTCGTCGATGCGACCACGCGCCCGCAGCACGGCCGTCGCACCGGCTTGCAGGAGATCGGCCTGCCGTACGCCGCCGATCCGCGCCTCACCGCGCATCTCGCGGAGTTCCTCCTCCGCCACCGCGAGGCGGGCGCACCGACCGCCGTTCTCTTCAACGGCGGCATCATGAAGGCCGACGCGCTTCGCGAGCGCATGCTGCAGGTGCTGCGCGGCTGGGATCTCGACGTGCGCGAGCTCCAAGGCATCCATCTCGACCAAGCCGTCGCCCGCGGTGCCGCCTACTACGGTCTCGCGCGCCGCGGCCGTGGCATTCGCATCCGCGGCGGTGCCGCGCGTGCCTACTACGTCGGCGTCGAGACCGCGATGCCGGCGGTCCCCGGCGTGCCGCCGCCGCTCAAAGCGATCTGCGTCGTCCCGCACGGCATGGAGGAAGGCACGGAGGCGCAAATCCCCGGCCAAGAATTCGGCCTGGTCGTCGGCGAGCCCGCGGAGTTCCGCATGCTCGGCTCGAGCACGCGCACGGGCGACGCGCTCGGCACGGTCCTCGAAGCGTGGGACGCCGGCGATCTCGAAGAGCTCAGCCCGATGGAGACGACGCTCGAGTGGCCCGACCACGAGGGCGCGCTCGTGCCGGTCCGCCTCTCGGTGCACTTGACCGAAATCGGCACGCTCGAGCTGTGGTGCTCTACGCGCGACGACTCCCAACGCTGGAAGCTCGAGTTCGGTGTCCGCGCTGCGGCGTCGTGAGACCTCGACAGACCCTGAGGGCGTTGCCTTGCGGCGAGCGGGAGCGGCACACCGTAGCCGCGGCGGAGGGCGGCCCGGTGCTTAAGTCGATTGCAGACCGAAGCATGCTCGCACGGTTGTTCCAGAATCAGGCCGCCCTAACGCAGCTGCCACGGTGTGCCGCTCCCGCTCGTCGCAAAGCAGCGTCCGCGGCGTCCGAAGACCTCGGACGAAATCGCCTCCCACCGTTCTTGCCCTCGGCGAGCGCGCGTCGCGCGCAACGCCGCGCGACGGTGACGACGACGGTTCGCGCGGGCAATGGTCGTTGCGGGGCGGGCGAGGAGCGTCGCGTTGCCGAGTGGCGCGTTAGGCCCGCCTGCGTCTGGAATGGCGGTGCGAGCGTGCTTCGATCTGCAATCGACTTAACCAGTGGGCGGGCCTCCGCGCCGGGAGGCAATGCGACGCTCCTCGCCCGCCCCTCGTGGCAACGGCCTCTGCCCGCGCGAAGCCCTCGGTGTCTTCGGCGACGCAACGGAGACCAACGATGACCGCGCGCTACGTCGTGGGCATCGATCTGGGGACGACGAACTCGGCCGTTGCCTACGTGGACACCGCGGCAAAGCGGCGGGTGATTGGGCGGTTCGACGTGCCGCAGCTGGTGGCGGACGGGACCGTCGCGGAGCGGGCGACGTTGGCGTCGGCGGTGTACCTCGCGGGCGAGCACGACGTGCCGGCTGGGGCGCTGGCGTTGCCGTGGGCGGCGGACCATCGCGAGATCGTCGGTGAGCTGGCGCGGGTGCAGGGCGGGCGCGTGCCGGCACGACTCGTCACCTCGGCGAAGTCGTGGCTCACGCATGCGGGCGTCGATCGAGCGGCGAAGATCTTGCCGTGGGGGGCGCCCGACGACGTGCCGCGCATCTCGCCGGTCGGGGCGTCGGCGCGGGTCCTCGGTCACATTCGCGCGGCGTGGGATGCGCGCCATCCCGACGCGCCGCTCGCCGAGCAGCAGATCGTCCTCACGGTGCCGGCATCGTTCGACGAGGTCGCGCGCGAGCTCACGGTCGCGGCGGCGAAAGAGGCGGGCCTCGCGACGCTGGCGCTGCTCGAGGAGCCGCAGGCCGCGTTCTACGCTTGGCTCTCCATGCGCGAGCGCGGCTGGGAGGCCGAGCTCGGCGGCGAGCGGACCGTGCTCGTCGTCGACGTCGGCGGCGGCACCACCGATTTCACCTTGATCGCGGCCAAACAGATCGACGGCACGCTCGGCCTCGAACGCGTCGCGGTCGGCGATCATCTGCTCCTCGGCGGCGACAACATGGACATCGCGCTCGCGCGCGAGATCGAGCGCAGGCTCGGCGACCGCGCCGACAAGCTCGACAGCGTGCGCTGGCAGAGTCTCGTGCTGCAGTGTCGCGCGGCGAAGGAGACGCTCCTCGGCGGGGAGGCGGACGCCGTCACGGTGCAGCTCACGGGCCGCGGGCGCGGCGTCGTTGCGGGGACGGTCAACGCGGAGCTCACGCGCGCGGACGTCGAGCGGCTCGTCCTCGAGGGCTTCTTTCCGCTCGTGCCGGGGGAGGCGCGACCGCGGGCGACCGTCGGCACGGGGCTCCGAGAGTGGGGGCTGCCGTTCGCGACCGAGTCGGAGATCCCGCGGCATCTCGCGGCATTCCTCGCCCGTCACGACGTGCGCATCGGCGGCGGCGACGCCGTGCTCTACAACGGCGCGGTCTTCACGCCCGCGGTCCTGCGCGACCGCCTGACCGCGCAGCTCGCGGCCTGGTCGGGCGGCGACGCGCCGGTCGTGCTCACGTCGGCGGGCTTCGACGACGCCGTCGCGCGCGGCGCGGCGTACTACGGTCTCGCGACGCGTGGCGAAGGCATCCGCGTCGGCGGCGGGAGCGCGCGCGCCTTCTATCTCGGCCTCGGCGCCGGCGAGGCGCCGGAGCGCGAACGCCTGCTCTGCATCGTGCCGCGCGGGATGGCGGAGGGAGAGCTGGTGACCGTGCGCGAGCCCGAGTTCGAGGTGCTCGCGAACCAGCCGGTGAGCTTCCAGCTCTACACCTCGACGACGAGAAGCGGCGAGGAGCCCGGTGCGCTCGTCGAGGTCGAGCGCGCGGAGCTTGCCGGCCTGCCGCCGATCCGCACCGTCCTGCGCTACGGCAAGAAGCTGGCGGCGCAGTCGATCCCCGTCCACCTCGAGACCCGCCGCACGGCGATCGGGACGCTCGAGCTCTGGTGCGCGTCGCAAGCAAGCGAGCACCGCTGGCGTCTCGAGTTCCAGCTCCGCGACAGCGCGACGCATCTCGAGGAGGAGCCCGCCGACCGCGCCTCGACCGCCGAGCTCACCACGTCCGCCGACCAGCTTGCCGCCGCGGTCGAGTGCATTGTGGCCGTCTACCCGTCGGCACCGGCTGGGAGCAGCGCCGATAGGGGCGGTGAGGGAGGTCCGCGAATTCACTTCGCGGACCGACGGCCATCGGAGCACGGCGCCGAAGGCGCCGCGCGCACGGGGCCTAATCAATTGCCGCGCGCGCTCGAAGCCGCGCTCGGCGCGGGCAAGGACGCCTGGTCGTTAGTGGTGATCCGTACGCTGTGGGACGCGCTCTTCGCCGGCGCCGCATCGCGCACCATCACCGCCGACCACGAGATGCGTTGGGTCAATCTCTGCGGCCATCTCCTGCGGCCGGGCTTCGGTCACGAGCTCGACCCTTGGCGCATCCGGCAGCTCTCGCCTGTCTTGGCGAAGGGCCTCGCCTTTCCGCGCGCGGTGCAGAACCGGGTCGAGTGGTGGAACCTCTGGAAGCGCATCGCCGGCGGCATGGACCGCGGCCACCAGTTGCGCTTGCATGTGGAG
>JBGPIT010000309.1:0-6014 GCA_041485125.1 Binatia bacterium
CTTGGTCATGGAAAACCCGCTCGTTACTCCGGCCGGTCAGGTGGGACCACAGAAAGCGCGCGGACACTAACGAGTCATCTGTACACTGTCAACGCGAGCGCACGAAGGGCGCCGCGCGAATTCACTTCACGCGAGCGACGCTCATCGGATAGTGGGCTGGCACATGTAGTTGGAGCTGCGCGAATTCACTTCGCGCAGCGACGTCCATCGGAGCATCGGGCGCGCGCGTAGCGCGCGCCCGAGCGCACGGGGGCTTATGTACCAGACGCGATCAGGAACGAGATCGTGTAGTAGTCGGGCGTGTTCTGGCTCTCCTCGCCCTTTTCGAAGAGCCAGTCGTACTTGTCGGGCGGGCGGATGTACGTCGGCGGCGTGATGCGCGACGAGTGCATCAGCTGGAAGTCGATGACCGCGACCGCCGGCGTGAAGAGGCGCGGCTCGGGATAGCTCCGTCCCGCTCTCGGGCTCGTCGTGTACCAGAACACGTTGTGCCACACCTTCCAGAGCTCGCCGGCACGATCGAACATCTCGGACGCGCCGACGTTGTACACCTCCTTGTCGATCCAGAGATGCCGCTTGCCGAAGGCGTACTGCGCGAGCTTGGTGGGCAGGCCTTCGATGAGCCACACCTTGCGCTTCTCCCAGTTCACGCACGGCACCCAGCTCGCGGGGCCTTTCGAACCGCACCAGATGTCGGCGCTCGCGTACTTGCCGGCGTGCATCGGCACCAGCACCTCGCGCTCGGCGAGCAGACGGAAGTCCCACCACTCGGGTTTGCTGTTGAAGCCCCAGATCGAGTCCTGATCGATGTCGCTGCCGAAGAGCGTGTCGCTGCGCGCCGCCGTCGAGTAGCGACGCACGCGACGCAAGGTCGGCAGATAGAGCCACGAGTCGTCGGCGCGCGCGGGCTCCATGTAACGGTAGAGCAGGAAGCCGGCGCCCTTCAGATCGAAGGGCGAGTCGAGCGGACCCCACTGCTCGGTGTAGCGCACCTCGGGATTGTGCGGGATCACGGGCTTGGGATCGCGGTAGAGACGGCCGACCCAACGCAGGCGCCGCCACACGTCCGACGAGAGCTGCTTCTCGATCACGCCGTTCTCGTCCTGATTCTCGACCAGCCACGAGGTGTAGACGTCGTCCGAGTACGCCGGCTTGTACTCGTGGTTCCACATGATCTTCCACGCCGCCTGCGGGTCCTTTGGATCGACGGTCGGGAACGGCATGCCGGCGACGTAGTTGTCGATCTGACGACCGCCGTCGGTGAGCCGCACTTGCGACGCATACTTCTCGGTCGCCTCGTTGTAGGCCTTCGGCAGCGGGCAGGCCTCGTACGGCACGACGGAGATCTTCATGCCGTAGCCGAGCATCAAGTCGACGCTCGGCGGCAGCAGCTCCTTCGCGTCGGCGGCATTCGCCTTGGTGATGACGTCGCCGGGCTTGACGTCGGCGGCGCCGGGAACGGCCTGGAGCAGCACCGCGATGCCCGCCGACGCTGCGATCCACTTGGCAAGAGTGAGCGCGCTGGCCATCGGTACCTCCTTCGGGACGGCGGTACCCACTGACGACGATCGCGAACTCGAGCCGGGAGCGGAGGGCGCCGTCCCGCCCCCGACGTACTCCCACGCTCGGTGCGCGACAAGGAAATTCTGCATCGGCGGGAGATTCTGCACCGTCGAGCCGCGGCGCGTCGGGCGCCGGGCGACGGCTCGGGTGCTGATTGTGATATGCGCCGCGCACGATGGCAGCGACGCTCGCCGCGATCTATCGCTTTCCCGTCAAAGGATTACGCGGCGAGCCGCTCGAGGCCGTCGACGTCGAAGCGGGCGGAGGCCTGCCGCACGACCGGCGCTTCGGCATCGCGCGCGGCGGCGACGGAACGGACGTCACGGCATTCTCGTGGCGGCCGAAGCAGCGCTTCGCGATGCTGATGCGCGACGCTGAGCTCGCGCGTCTCGGCTGTCGCGTCGACTTCGACGCGGGCACGATCGAGATCGGCAGCCCGGGCGCGCCGCCCTGCGTCGCCGCGTTCGCCTCACCGCGAGATCGCGCCGAGCTCGACGGGTACTTGAACCGATTCCTCGCGGGGTCGAGGGCCGGCCCGGTGCGCCTCGTCGAATCGGGGCGGCTCTCCTTCACCGACGTCCCAGAGAACTGCCTCTCGCTGATCAACCTCGCCAGCGTCGAGGAGCTCGCGACGCGGATGGGCGCCTCGATCCATCCGCTGCGGTTCCGCGGCAATCTGCTCATCGCGGGCGCCCCCGCGTGGCAGGAGTTCGACTGGGTCGGCAACGAGATCCGCGTCGGCGACGTGCGCCTGCGCGTCCACACGCGCATCCCGCGCTGCGCCGCGACGTCGGTGGATCCTCAAAGCGCCGAGCGCAACCTGAACGTCGTGAAGGCGCTCAAGACGCACTACGGCCACGTCGACATGGGTGTCTATGCCGAGGTCCTCGACGGCGGCCGTCTCGCCGTCGACGACGTCGTCGCAACGCCGCGCACTCCGCACGCGCGATCGCGCCTCGGTCACGAGCTCCGTTTCCTGCGCTTCCTCGCGCGCAGCGTGCGGATCTTCCTGCGCCGAAGGTAGGGCACCCCGGTTGACGCTTCCGGTAGCCGTCCGTATAAGCGCGGCCGATGCGTCTGGTCACCGCACGCACAGTGCTCCTCTCCATCGCGCTCTGCACGGTCGCGGCGTGTGGTGCCGGCGGTGACAACGACCTCGAGCTCTGTCACGGCTGCAGCCGCACACCGACGCCGACGCCGCAGGCGACCATCACGTCGACCGCACCGACCGCGACGTCGCTGACACCGACACCGACACCGACACCGACGCCCAGCGTCACCGCTACTCCTCTGTAGGCGACTCCAGCGTCGTGAGCACCGGCCGCTGACGCGGCCGATCGGCGCACGAGCGCACGTCGCGCCTCGCACGCGTTTCGTAACCGGCTGCGCGATGGTACGGTTCGACGGAAGGAGACTCGCCATGGCACGAACGCTCCCCGGCATCGTGATCGCGACGCTGCTGTTGTCCGCGATCTCGAACCGTCCTGCATCAGCCCTGGGACCATGCGGCAGCGGCTGCGACCCGTGCGAGATGTGCGACTCGCTCCAAGGATGCATCGCCGCGCCCGCGACCGGTTGCCTCCTCTCGACCGATCCGCGCGCGACGCGCCTGCACCTGCGCGACGACACGCCGGACCTCGTCGAGTTCATTTGGAAGAAGGGCGCTGCGACGACCAAGGCCGATTTCGGCAATCCCGTCCTCCAGAACGGCACCGACTATCAGCTCTGTATCTACGACCAGGCCGGCGGGATGACGAGCGTCCTTCTCAGCGCGGCCGCGCCGGCGGACGGTCTCTGCAACGCCACGCATCCGAAGCCGTGCTGGAAAGAGACCGGCCACGGCTTCACCTACCTCGACCGCGACCTGACGCCCGACGGCCTCTTCAAGATCACCCTCAAGGAAGGCCTCGACGGCAAGGCGAAGATCACCGTGAAGGGCAAAGGCGACAACCTCGGCATCACCGACGCGCGGCTGCACGCCATTCAAACACCGGTCACCGCGCAAGTGCGGAGCAGCGCCGGCGTCTGCTGGGAAGCGACGTACGACGTGATCGACTGAGGAGGCTGACCTCCAACCGGAGACGGCGCCGGGCGCGCCGACCCGTCAACCGCCGCGCTGCGCGGTTTTGGTGACGACGATCCGGCGCGCTTGCGACGCGATCGTCGCCGAGACGTTCTTGCTCTTCGCGAGCATGCGGATGTCGCGCTCCATGAGCGCGGGCACGAAGCGGAGCGCGAGGACGAGCGGCGTCTTGGGATTCGTCACCAGACCGAGACGCACCTGGTAGTTCTTCGTCCAGTCGCGGTTCTCGGCGATCTCGCGCAGGATCTCCTCCTCGGCGGTGCGGCTTCTGGAGAGCGCGATGATCTCGTCGTCGGTGATACGCGGGTTCTTCAGCACGAAGCGACGCACCATCCGGTTGCCGTCGCGGAGCAGCAGCATCCGCACCTCGCGGGAGCCGCAGAGCGCGAGCTTGATGCGGCCGTTGACCGGCAGCAAGCCGAGCCGATGCAGCAGGCTCTTCTCGACGACGGGCGCGTCCTCGATGAGCGCCGCGGGGACGGGGATCGCGTCGGTACCGGCGATGACGGTCTCGGCGATCTGCCTCGCCTCGGCGTCGGTGACGGACTCGTCATCGGCGCCGCTCGCCGCCTCGCCACCGGACGGCTCGTCGCCGAAACCCATCGAGGTCATCGTCCACGAGGATACGCGCGGGAGTCACCACACGACAATCGCCAAACGGATGCGGGCCGCGGCGTTTTCTTGACGGCCCAAGCGGTGCCGGGCAGTCGGACCTTGCGCAACCGCCCCCGCTGCGATCGAGGGCACGCGGCTGAATCTACCCGGCCGCGGCCTCGCGCGACTCCACGATCAAGAGCACGCATCCCGTCTCGCTGAAGAGACCACCGTGCGTGCTGCCGCGGTCGGCGAAATGATAGTCGCCCGGCCGCAGTGATCGACCCATCACGTTGAAGTCGCCGGTCACCACGTAGCAGTGCTCGATGTAGTCGTGCTCGTGCGTGAGAACTCTGACGCAGGGATCGAGGCGGGCGAGATAGACGTAGGACGTCTCCGAGGGGCTGCCGGCGAGATCTTTGCAGAACACACCGGGCTGCGTCTCCGTCCATTGCCCTTCGCTCGCCAGGACGAAGTCGTATGGAGAGCGACGGACGCGACCGGCATCCGCACGCGCGGCCGCCAACAGACGCTCGCGCAGCGCCGCCCTCGGTGCCACCGGCTGTACCGACAGCGCGAGGTGTGCGGCGACGTTCGCAAAACCCTCGCGCTCGTTTGCGCACGTCGCGCAGCCCTCTTTCAGGTGCGCCTCGAGCTCGGCCGCTTCGTCCGGGTCGAGCGCGTCGAGCGCATGCAGCGCGGCGTTGGTGCGCTCCTCGTCCGTCGCTACGCGGGGCTTCACAGCGCCTCCCTTGCCAGTACCCCGAGCGACGAACGTAGACGCGTCATTCCGAGGCGTATCCGGGTTTTGATGGTTCCGAGGGGCTCTCCGAGGTTGGCTGCGATCTCGCTGTGGCTGAAGCCGCGGAAGTAGGCGAGCTCGATCGCCTCTCGTTGTTCCGCATTCAAGTCGCTCAGCGCATCTTGCACGCGGCGGCGGCGCTCGGCAATCGCGGTGCTCTCTTCGGGGCCGGTCTCGGTCGAGCGCGCTTCCATCACGAGCGCGAGCGGCTCGCTCTCTCGTTGCTGACTCGCGCGCGCGCGCCGACGGTCGATGGCACGTGAACGCGCCAACGTGAGCAGCCACGCGATCGGCGCGCCGCGTGCACGGTCGTACCGCACCGCCTGACGCCACACCTGGAGGTACACGTCCATGGTGACCTCCTCAGCGGTATGGGCGTCGGCGAGGATGCGGAGCGCGAGCCCGTGCACCAGCGCCGACGTACCGTCATAGAGCGCGGCGAGAGCCGTCTCGTCCCGGTTGGCGACGCGCTCGATCAGATCACACCAATCGGCTCCTGGGGGCCGCGCGACGGCTAGACTCTCGGTCCGCGGCACCGGGTTGCGTCCTTCTGTCATATACGGCTCCGACGGCTCGCTTGGATCTCGTGACGCCTACGGTCGTCGCTATTCGAGAGTTACGCCTCTTACACGAGGCGCCGAGCCGCTGCCATGCTCACCGCTCCGACGGCTCCCGGCATCGCCCCGTCCCTGCCTCCAGCAGAAGCCCGACGGCGAGTCGCGGATCAGGAGGTGCGCCGTTCGGCGTCAGGCCGCAGCCGCGAACAGTGACGGCAGTGTGTCGGCGAACAGTCGCACGAGCGCGCGCAGCGTTGCCGGGTACGGCTGCAGGTCGGCATGAATGACGCCCCACGCGCGCGTGAGGCCCGTCGGACCGAGGCGCACCGGCACGAGCGTGCCGGCCGCGATCTCGCGTCGCGCCGACCACGCCGGCAACACGGCGACGCCGAGCCGCCGCTGCGCGAGATCCTTC
>JBGPIT010000310.1:0-6008 GCA_041485125.1 Binatia bacterium
AGTGATCGAGGCCGCAAAGGAAGAGTGGTGTGCCCGCGCACACGCCCCCGCTACAACTGTCGCTGCCGGTGCACACGTCTCCATCGTCGCAGGACCCGGTCACATTCGTGAAGTCGGTGCAGTCGGCCGAGTTCGAGCTTTTGCACACGCCGAATGATTTGCAGCGCCCGCCGCTGAGGTCGTGATAATCCCGGCAGGTCGTATCCAGAGTGTCGCAGTCGATCGTGCCACACGCGGAATCATCATCCGGCGTCGCGGAACATTGGCCGGTCGCGTTGCAGCTTTCGCACAGCCCACAGGCGCTGCCGGCAGACTCGAACTTGCAAGTCGACGAGCAGCAGTCGCCGTCGACGGTGTTGCCGTCGTCGCAGTCTTCGTCGGGATCCAACGCGTTGTTGCCACAGACCTGCGCCGCGAAGCCGCTGACGACGACCACCTGGTTCCCACCCCCGAAGGTCGAGAAGAGAAAGTCGCCGGAGAGCGGATCGATAGCGGCGCCCTCGGCGCCCGAGAGGCCGGTGATGAACGTGCGGCGCGTCGCGACCACGGGATCGCCGTTGGCATCGAGCTCATACGTCGAGATCCTGCCGACGCCGTATTCCGCCACCAGCACCGCGTCGAAATCAGTGAAGTCGGGGGATCCCGTGGGCACATACGCGAGGCCCTCGAGCGAGCTCGGCAGCGCGATCGGGGTGGTCGCTGCGCCGAGGTCGTAGGTCCCCGTGCCGTCCGGCGTGAACGGCACCGTGTACCAAGTCGAGGCACTGTAGGAGAGCACCTTCAGCTGTCCCGCACCCGGGAAGCCCGCGGGGACGAAGCCCAGTCCGCCCACCGAGGACGCGATTCCGAGCGGGGTCAAGTCGACGATCTTGTCGGTCATCGAGCTACCCGGCTTGGTCTCGCCGATCTGGTTGTTTGGATAGCGCGTCAAGAACAGGACGTTGCTCGGGCCGTACGCGACCCCGCCATCGTTGTTCGCGGCGTCGGCGAAGAAGCTCGCGGTCCCGGAGAACCCGGTGATGTGGTTGCCCGCGTCGCGCGTCACGGTGATCGCGTAGAGCTGACCGGCCGGGCCGCTGGAGGCTCCGCCGATCAGAAGCGTGCTCGTATCGTCGAACTTGATCGTCAAGCCGCCGTAGTTCGCCGGCACACCCGGCACCGAGCCGAGGCTGGCGACGGAATAGTCCGCATCGAACGGCGGCTGGAGAGCGATCTGTGCTTGGATCGGAGTTGCGAACCCGAGCCATCCGACAGCAACGAGTAGCAACACAACCGGTCGTAGGTCGAAGTGGCGCATGTCGAGGACCTCGCGAGTTCAGCAGCCGTGCAAGCTCGCGCGCCGACACGCTGCGATTACGTCGAAATCACGATCTAGCTCGTCGATAGAGGTCTGTAAAGATAAATATGGAGATTCCATACCGGCGGTCGCGGCGAAAGCAGAACTGCGGCAGCGAGACGCGGATCGTAGATCCGTGAATGTAGCAATGTCCCACGCTGTCCGTGTCAGCCTCTATAGAGTTGCGGCGGACCACTGGAAAAGCGTTTGGCGGCGAGAAGCAGAACGATCTTTCAGTTCCCCAGCGATTCCGACATTCACTAAGGACGAATTCTCGGCAAAGAATACTCCGCCGCGTGAGCCTCGAGCAATCCGGCGTTCAGGAATGGCGGCGGTTTATGATTGCTTCATATTGTCGGCCGCCGCTCCGAGCGCCCATCGGGACCAGGAAGAGCGGAAAGCGACCGAGCCGCGCGTACTCGAGGACGTAGGTGTCCTGTGGCAACGGCACGCGACGGCGCGTGGTCCGGAAGCGCAGCGCGAAGCACTCCGTCGACGCGTCCGCGCTGCCGCTTCAGGCCGCGGCGGCGGTCGCGAAGGCGTCGGCGAGGACGCGCTCGTAGCCGCGAATCATGCCGTCGATGCCGTGGCGGCCGACCGCGACGGCGCGGCTGCGGCGGCCGAGACGCCGGCGCAGCTCCGGATCGTCGAGGAGCTCGACGAGCGCGGCGGCGGTGTCCTCGGGCACGAGCGGCGGCAAGACGTAGCCGTTGCCGCGCACCACCTCGAGGACGGCGCCGACCTGATTTGCCACCACCGGGAGCCCCATCGCCATCGCCTCGAGCAACGCGAAGGGCGTTCCCTCGTGAAGCGACGTCAGCACGTAGACGTCGAGCGCGCGCAACACCTCGGGCACGTCGGCACGCTCGCCGAGGAAGTGCACGCGATCGGCGATGCCGAGGCGGTGGGCCTCGTCCTCGAGCTCGGCGCGGCAGCCGCGATCGCGACCGGCGACGACGACCTGGATGCCCGACACCGCCGCGCGCTCGTCGAGGACGAAACGCGCGGCGCGCAGCAGCTGGACTTGGTTCTTGTCGACCGCCAGGCGCGCCACCGATCCGAACACGAAGTCGTCCGGCCGGAAGCCGAGGCGCTCGCGGCAGCGCTCGCGGTCGTAGCGCGCCGGATCGAAGCGGACGAGGTCGACGGCGTTCGGCACCACGACCATCTGCTCGCGGCGGCAGCGCAGCAGCCGGCGCTGTGCCAGCAAGAGATCACGGCCGAGCCGTGACTCGCAGATGATGCGCTGGCAGGCCGACTTGTCGCGGATGCGGGCCGCGAGCGCCGGGCCGTCGACCCGCTCGACGATGGCGCGCATGCCGGCCGCCTGCGCGGCGGCGATGCCGTCGATCCAGCCCCACACCAACGCGACGTCGATGCCGTCGTCGCGGAGGCTCGCGGCGAGCCGGCTCCGCCACGCGTGCCGTGCGACGCCGTCCGCCTTGGTCCAGCCGCGCTCGACGCCGGGCTTGTCGTAGCCGACGACGATCGGGATACCGAGCGCACGCGCCTCGTCGAGCAAGCTGCCGGGACGGAACAGGTAGAGCGACGGCGCGAAACGCCGGCGGTCGAGCCGGCGCAGCACCTCGAGGCAGCCGCGCTCCTGGCCGCCGACCTCGAAGCTGTCCGCGATGACGCCGACCCGGATCATGCCGGCATCCGCCACGCGCCGACCTCGCCGTCAGCCACGCGCGCGCTGGCCGCTTCCCTGCGCGCGCTCGTCGCGCAGCCGCTCGTAGAGCGCACGGACGGCGGGCATCCAGCGGCCGTAGGTGTACCGCTCTTGCACGAGGCGACGGCCGATCGCACCGATCCGCCGGCGCTCGTCGGGGTGCGCGAGGTAGTACGCGATCAACTGCGCGGTCTCCTCGCCTCCGGACGTGATCACGAGGCCGTCGCCGAGCTCGTCCTCGAGTCCCGCCGCGTCGTCGCAGATGAGGAGCGCGCCGCACCCGAGGGCCTCGAACACCCGGTTGTTCCACATGCCCCACTCGCGCTGGGAGTCCTCGTGGTAGCCGAGGACGATCTTCGCCGAGCTGTAGAGCCGCGCGATGTCGTCGAGCGGCAGCGGACCGCGGCAGAAGCGGTGCCACTCGTTCGCGTCCGGGTCGTCGGTGTACGCCGTCGCCCAGTAGTCGCGATCCCACCACGAGCCCCACAGCGCGAAGTCGAAGCGCTTCGCGGGCTCCAGGTAGTGACGCGTCGTCGCCGGCCGCTTGTTGCCGCGGCCGCCGCTGCCGAGGAAGACGACGTCGGCGCGATAGCGTTCGTCGGGCTCGACCGGGCCGTAGTCGTCCTCGACGGCGAGCGGGACCCAGGCCGTCGGCCGGCGCCGGCCGAGCAGATCGGCGGCGCGCTTGCTGTTGGTGATGTAGCCGTCGACGGGCACGCGCGCGAAGTCGTCGAGGAGCTCACCGTGGTTCACGACCTTGAGGAGCGTGATGCCGTCGACGTAGTCGGCGATGTCGTCGACGCGCCACGGCGGCCGCGGGCCGGTGTAGTAGGAGATCAATAGATCCACGTGCATCGTCGCGAGCATGGCGAGGTCGTTCCGGCCGAGCGCCAGCACCTCGGCACCCGGGAACTCGCGCGCGAGATACTTGGCCTCGCTCCGCACCGCGATCTTCTCGCCCCAAATCATCGCGCCCGTGTCCTCGAGGCCCGGGCTGAAGAGCACGATGCGAAAGCCGCTCGAGACCCGTGCTGGTGTGACGTCGCCGCTGCTCACGGGAGTCGCGACCAGGTTGCGAGACGCGTGCGGCGGGGTGCGGTGGCCCATGATGGTGCTGCCATGGCGGGGAGAAGAGAGCACCACGGAAGCCGCGTCTCGGTCAAGACATTCCGCGCCTTCGCTCGGCGGGCGCGGTCGTGCTAGCCCGGGTCCGCATGCCTCCGCAGCGACGTTCCGCGGTCCGGATCGCGACTCTCTATAGACGAGACCATCGCGGACGCTTCCAGCCGACCGAGATGGCCGAGATCCGCTGGTTGCGCATCTCCGCGGCGCTGGCGCGTCTGGGCTACGCCGTCGACATGATCGTCGACGTCGACGGCGGGCTCGTCGAGCGGGCGCCCGGACTGCGCCTGGTGCCGTGGGCACGTGCCGAGTGGGACTCGTACGACGTCATCAAGACGCTTTTCCACAAGGGATTCGAGTCGCTCCGCGACGCCGGCATGGAGGGCCACCCGTTCGTCATCAGCAAGCTCGGCTCGGTCGTCGGCGCCAGCGACGACGTCGCGGGCGTGCACTTCTTCGGCGACGAGCGCGCGCGGCTCTATGCGACGCAGACCGGCATCGCGCGCGCCAGCCGCTACGTGACGTTGCTGACCGAGGCGAGCACGCGTCTCTGGGTCGACGAGCACGGCGGCGCCGAGCGCTGCCTGCTGGTGCCGACCGGCGTCGATGCCGTCGTGCCGCCGCCCGCGATCAATCCCTACGCCGCGTACGACGAGCCGATCGCGCTCTATCTCGGCAACATCTACGCCGGCGCGCAGCGCGAGGTGAATCTCTTGTGGCAGGCGAAGCTCAACGATCTCGGACGGCGCCTGCGACGGCGCGGTATCCGGCTCTGCTTCGTCGGCGTCGGCGCGGTCGACCGTCTCGAGCCCGACGCGGTCACCTGCCTCGGCGCGGTCGAGAACGACCGGGTGTGGGACTACCAGCACTTCGCGCACGTCGGCGTCGCGCTCGCGCAGGGCCGGGTGCAGCACAACGAGAGCAGCAAGATCTACTACTACCTGCGCACGGGTCTGCCGGTCGTCGCGGA
The DNA here is from genome assembly GCA_041485125.1 of Binatia bacterium. GTDB lineage: Bacteria > Desulfobacterota > Binatia > UTPRO1 > UTPRO1 > JBGPIT01. The sequence continues at coordinate 5,101 of JBGPIT010000310.1, forward strand.
GGCGCCGATCCCGAACTGCGACGTCATCCGCGAATCCGGTCTCGGCGCGATCGTCGACTACCAGGACAGCGCCGCGATGGTCGACGCGATCGCGGACGCGGCGCACCGCGAATGGGACCGCGCGGGCGCGATCCGCTACGTCCTCGCGCGCCACACCTGGGACGAGCGCGCGGCGACCTACGATCGGGTGATCCGCGCCGGACTCGGGCTCGAGGGTGACGGCGCCTGACCCGCGCGGGTCGCGTGGACCTGCCTCGGCGTCGTCCCCGGTCCTGACGGCTCTCCGCGCGATCGTCACCGGCACGGCCGTCGCGTGCTTCTACGGCGTCGCCTTCGCGCTCCTCACCTACCCGCGCATTCGCCACCTCGCGACCGACTTCTGGGCCGACTCCGGCGACGGCTTCGAGAACGTCTGGAACCTCTGGTGGGTGCGGACGGCGGTGGTGACGCTGCACCAGTCGCCCTGGCACACCACCTACCTCGATCATCCGTTCGGCATCTCGTTGCACGCGCACGCGCTCGGCGCGTTCAACGGTTTTCTCGCCATCCCCCTCGCGACGGTCCTCGGGCCGGTCGCGACGCACAACCTGGTCGTCATCTTCGCATTCGCGACGTCGGGACTGACGGCGTTCTTGCTCGCGCGCGCGCTCACCGGCTCGGCCGTCGCGGGCCTCGTCGCCGGCTGGCTGTTCACGTTCTCCGCGTACCACTTCGCGCACACCGGCGCGCACCTGAACCTCGTCGCGGTGCAATGGATTCCGCTCTTCCTGCTCTGCTGGCTCCGGCTGCTCGAGCGGCCGACGAACGGCGCGGCGCTCGGCGCCGCGGTCGCGCTATTCGCGGTCTACCTCTGCGACTACTACTACTTTGCGTACAGCGTCCTCGCGGCAGTCCTGCTCGTGGCAGCG
>JBGPIT010000311.1:0-5990 GCA_041485125.1 Binatia bacterium
CGCGAAGTCGGCGCGACCGATCTGCACGCCGAGGTAGACGATGTGCTGATCGCGGCCGGGGTAGTCGCCGACGTACCCGCCCGCGACGATCGCCGCGAGCAGGTCCTCGGCGCGCTTCGCCTGCAGCGTCTCGACGTGACGGCCGTCGGCGGCGTGGTAGTCGGCAGCGAGCATCGCTTGCTCGTACAGAACCCGGATCTTGAAGAATCCCGTCGGATCGAGATCGAGCGAGAGCGGACGGCCGGTCTCGCCTGCCGCAGGCACCTTTGGCTCGTCGGTCCCCGCCCAGCCGAGCCATTCGGCGTGACCGATGCGCTCCGCGTCGACGCGAAACTCGGACGCGAGGACCGCGCGCTCGGTTCGCAACGTCAGCTCGGCGAGGCGCGACTCCCATCCCGCGACGCGCGCGACGAGGTCGTCGCGGAGCGCCGTGTGGAGCGCGCGCTGCGCGCGGCCGTCCGACTTCCCTGTGCCGACGATCGCACGTGCGCCGCGATCGACGACCACGGTGGCGCCCGACGCGAACACGCGAAACCCGGCGTCGTGCTCGAGCTCGCCCTCCGGGATCTGCAACGTGCGCGGACGCCAGCGGTAGACGTCGATCTCGTCGAGGACGCTCCACGACGGGCTGTCGACGGGCCGCTGGTACGACGACAGCCGCGCGGCGACGTCGGCGAAGAACACCGGTGGCTCGACGGCGCCGCGGCAATCGACGATCTCGAGCGCACGCTTGCGGAAGGCCGCGATGTCCTCGTGCGACAACGTCGCGAGGGCGTCGCGCGCGAAAACCTTGATCGCGCGCTCGGGCGCGCCGTTCCCCGCGACCACGTGCCGGCCCTCGTCGACGCCGTCGCGGTAGAGGCAGATCAGGCCTTCGAGCGGGTAGAAGACCGGCGAGTCCTCGCCGCACACGAAAAGCACCGTGATGTACGGGTTCGTGAGGAGGTTCTGCACCACCCGCTCGACGCCGTCGCGCAAGGTCGTGATCGTGCCGATCGCCGCCACCGACGAGGACGCGATCGACGACGGCAACGTTTGGAGGATCGACGCGAGCGGCGGATCGGCTTTGACGTCGGCGCCGGTGCGGAGCTCGGAGTGGCCGATCAGGATCGCGACGTTCGCGCGCGGCTCGAAGATGCGGAGCTTCTCGTCATCGGGAAAGAACGGCCACTCGCGGGTGAAGTCGAACGTCATCGACGGGGAGGTCGCGGGCGCACCGGCACACCTCGAGCGTGCCGCGCCGTCACGCCTCGACGGTCCGCGGCCGGAACCCGGTGGCGTTCCGGAAGGCGGTGTTGAAGTCGCGGTAGAGCGAGCGGTGCGGCTCGAGCCGGTACGCCTTCTTCGAGAAGCTCTCGCTGATCTCCTCGATCTCCTGAACGTCCTTCCAGCCGCGCGGGTTCGGGTAGGCATAGTAGGGCGTGTCGTCCGGGATGCCGGCCGCGTAGACGACGGTGATGCCGCGACCCGCGGCGCGCGCGGCATACACCCGGTGCATGCCGTCGTTGATGATCTTGATCGCCGGTCCCGCCTGCTCGCGCGAGCACTCGACGACCGGCGGCAGGAGGTCGATGCCTTCGGACGGCGTCTCCGGCGTCCAGAAGCGGACGAAGCCGCGGAGACCGAAGAGGTCGACGTCGTGCTCGCGGAGCGCCGCGGCCAGGCGCGCGATCTTCGTGAGCTCGCTCTTCTTGACGTAGAGCTGCGCCGGCACCAGCTCCTCGGGCGGAAACGCTTGGAGCAACGTCAGGTCCGCGCGCTCGTACGGCAAGCTGCGCGGCCGCTCGAAGAGCGTCACCCGTCGGAGATTCGCGAAGAGCTCCTCGACCCCGAACTGCTCGACCCGTGTGATGTGCATGGGAGGATCATATGAGCGCAAGCCGGGTCGCCCGGCAAGCGCGTCCGAGCTACGCGGAAGCACCGCCGAGGATACGCTCGACCTCGGCAAAATCGCGCGCGACCGTGCAGCCGTTCGGCCGCACGTCGCGTTGCGCCGCCGATCGCACCAGCCATACGGCTCGCATCCCGAGCGCAAGCGCCGGGAGCACGTCCTTCTCCAGGCTGTCGCCGACCATGACCGTCTCTGCGGCCGGCACGTCGAGCGCCGCGAGCGCCGCCTCGAACATCGCGGGGTCGGGCTTCGGGACGCCGCCCTGGTAGCTCAAATGCACCGAGTCGACGAGCGGCAGGAGGTCGGGGCAGGCGCGACGAAATCCGGTGAAGTACGGCGACCAGATGTTGGAGACGAGCGCGATCCGCGCCCCGGCACGCCGCGCGGCCGCGACGCACGCGGTCGCGCCGGTCACCTCGATCGGCTCCTCTTCCTGGGCGCGCCAGATCGTCGCGACCTCGGCCTCGGGCGCGACGTCGAGACGGAGCTCGGACCGCAGCCGCTCGGCGAGCGCGCGCGGCGAATCGAACGGCTCGCGGAAGACGAGCCGCGTGATCGCGCGCGCCGACTCCTCCGGCAGGCCGAGCGCGTCGGCGATGCGCCGCCCCGGTCCGACCGCCGGCCGCTCGACCAAGGTGTCGCCGATGTCGAAAAGGACCGCGGCGGGGACACCGCTCACGCGCCGCCCTCGTGCCACCAGACGACCTGCTTGCCGGCCTTCTGCAGCAGCTCGACGCCCATCGCGTCGCGCTGGTTCGGCTGGCGGCAGTAGACACGCCCGACGCCGCTGTTGATGGCGCGCTTGGCGCACATCACGCACGGCGTGTGCGTGACGAACATCACCTTGTCCTTCTCGATCGCGCCCGCCTTGAGGAGGGCGTTCTCCTCGGCGTGGACGTAGCCGCTTCGATCCGACGGAATGAACTCGCGATCGCTCACGCCCGCCGCGCCGCCGTTGTAGCCGACGCCGAGAACACGCTCGAAGTCGTGCGAGACGACCACGCAGCCGACCTTCTGCTGGCCGTCGGTCGAGCGCAACGCCAGCGCCTCGGCAAAGCGCTGGTACGCGTCGGCGAGGCTCAGCCGACGGGGCAGTCGCGTCGCGACCGCCGACTCGCCGCCCGGTGACGGCCAGCGCGGGTAGTGCACGACGGTCTTGCCGGCGCGCCGCAACAGCTCGAGACCGGCACCGTCCGAGCGCGCGCGCGCCTGACGGTAGTAGACGTGGCTGACGCCGCTGTTGATCGCGCGGACGGCGCACAGGTAGCAGGGCGCCTCCGTCACGAACATGAGCTTGTCCTTCTCGACCGCGCCCGCGATCAAGAGCGCGTGCTCTTCGGCGTGCAGGTGGCTGCCGCCGCGTCGCGCCGACTCGGCGTCGAGGACGCTCGCCGCGCCGCCCGAGAAACCGGCGCCGAGGACGCGCTCGAGGTTGAAGCTCACCAGCACGCACCCTGCGCGGCTCGTCCGCTCCGGCGAGCAGCGCGCCAGCGCCTCCGCGAAGCGGAGATAGGACTCGAAAAGCGGGACGCGATTCTGCGGCGCGCCGCGATTGAGCGGGTGGGTGTTCTCCGGCCGTCCGTCTTTCACTTGGACGGCGCGCCGGTGGACGTTCGCGGTCGGACGCCGCGCGATCACTCGCGGAAGTTCACGAACTGCAGCGCGAGACCGTGGTCCTCGCCCTTGAGCCGCGCGATCACCGACTGAAGATCGTCGCGCTTCTTGCCGCTCACCCGCACCTCGTCCTCGGCAATCTGCGCCTGCACCTTGATCCCCGACGCCTTGATGCTCTTCACGATCGCGCGCGCCTTCTCGGTCTCGATGCCCTGCTGGATGGTGATCTTCTGGCGCGCACGGCCGCCGGCCGCGGGCTCGACCTTGCCGTACTCGAGGTTCTTGATCGGGACGCCGCGCCGGACGAGCTTCGATTGCAGGACGTCGACCACCGCCGTCACCTTGAAGTCGTCGGCGGAGGTGATGACGATCTCCTTCTGATCCCAGTCGATCTCGGTCTTGGTGTCCTTGAGATCGTAGCGCTGCGCGACTTCCTTGCGCGTTTGGTTGATCGCGTTCTCGGCCTCTTGCAGGTCGACCCGCGACACCACATCGAACGATGGCATGCCTTCGGTAGTTAGCAGGACGATGAGGAGACAGCCAGTCCGAGCGCGGGAGACGCCCGAGCGGCGCCTCCCGCGTCCGTGACGACGCTACGCGCGTTGATCGGCTAGCGGCACTCGAGAACGATGTCGCTGAACCCGACGCCGAAACCAGTGGTGTCCTTGTTGTTCTTGACGCCGATCTGGATGCCGCTGAGCAGATCATCCGTGGTCCACTCGAGCGACGTGACCGGATTCGTCGTCATCACGCGCGAGTACTCCTTCAGATAGTTCGCATCGACGGTGATCGTCGCCCCGTCGCTTTGCACGCCGTTCTGCTTCAGAACCAGCTGCACCGGTGTGGTGGTCGGCCCGTCGACCTCCATGTGCGCCGTGATCGTGCAGCTGTGCAGATCCTCGCCGGGCGCAATGCCGTAGCCGTCGACCGAGTAGAGCTCGGTTTTCGCGCCGCCCGTCGTGATGTTGAAGAAGCCGCTGCCGACGCTGTTCACCTCCGGATAGTCGTCGACCAGCAGATAGTGCTTGAGCGCCGGCATGACGGGACTCGAGGGTACCTGAAAGGTGAACTCGGCGGCACTTCCCGGCCCGGCGGGCTTCAACACTATCTCTTCGAAGCACACCTGAACCTGCGGATTGGCGCAGTACCCGTTCGAGATGCACGTGGCGCAATTCGGGTTCTGGAGGTCGCAGCGGTTCTGCGTGAAGGTCGCTACGGCGTTGCCGATGACCGGCCCACCGGACGGTCCGAGGACCGTGTTGTTCGAGACCTTCAACCCGCTCGAGGTAGCGAAGCCCACCGCGATGCCGCTGGCGGTGAGGTCGTCGAGCACGATCACGTTGTGCTCGATCGTCACCGACTTGCTGCCGGTCACCGAGATCGCATGAGTGAACCCGGTGATGAAGTTGTCGCGGATCGAGTCGGTCGACGCGACGCCGCTCGACAAGATCGCGGCGGTATTGCCGTAGCTCTCCTCGTCGGGCGCGATCAGGACGTTGTTGTCGACTTGCGCACAGTTCTTCGTGCCGTCGCCGTCGGTGCCTTCGATCCAGACGCCGGTGACACGCGAGTTGCTCTTGAGAAGACAATCGACACCATTGAAGAACAAGCCGATGATCTTGCCGCGCCCCGGGCCGCTGTCTTTTACCGTGCCGTTGATCCCGGTCATCGTGACGGCCGTGGCGCTGCAGTCGTGGTCGCTGGTGTTGGGGTCGTTGCAGATGATGTTGTGTCCCTTCAGATCCAGAGTGACGCCGGCAGCGATGCCGATGCCGTCGCCGGACTGGCAGGTGATGTTCTGGTTGAGCTCGCAATTCTGCGTGCATTGGAAGCCGCAGTCGGTGACGATTTGCACCGCCTGAGCCGCCATCGGCAAGCTCAGAGTGAGCGCGCCCGCGAGCGCGGTGCGCACCAATCCGAACAGAACTGAGTTCCGCATAGCTCTCTCCTTTGTGAGTTGGGTCCTACGACTCCCGGTTGCCGCGCGACGTGATCGCTCAGCAATCGACGTTCCAGAGAGAGAACCTGATCGATGTTAGGGGAATGCGGACGTGGTCAAGCGCGCTATGAAGCGCGGTGCTCACGCTAGGAACGACGCTTCACGGTGCGCCCGGCGATCCGACTCGTCTACTCGCGGGAGGGCGGCACGCCGCCGCCCGGCGCGACGATCACGTCGATGCCGGCGGGTGCTTCGAACGTGAACTCGCTCTCCGGGATGTCGACGTTGCGCTGCAGGTTGCTGAACGAGAGCGTCGTGACGTTGCCGATCGGGTCGGTGACGGCGGCCTCGACGATGTCGTAGTTGGCGCGGTCGACGCCAAGCGCCAGCGCGCCGAGATCCTGCGACTGCTTCGGGAGCAGCTTCACGTAGAGCCGGTCGGCGGTGCAGCCGCGCGCGTCGCGCTGCGCCGTGAAGTCGTCGGTGATCTTGCCGACGCCGGTGAGAAACGAGATCGGCGTGCTCGAGACGAAGGCCGCGCGGAAG
>JBGPIT010000312.1:0-5974 GCA_041485125.1 Binatia bacterium
CCGCCGCCGTGCGGCGTCGAGAAGGTCTTGTGCAGGTTGAACTGGAGGACGTCGGCGCCCATGGCGCCCGGCTTGGCGACGCCCATGAGCGCGTTCATGTTGGCGCCGTCGCAGTAGACCAGCGCGCCGACGCCGTGCACGGCCTCGGCGATCGCCGCGATCTCGCGCTCGAAGACGCCGAGCGTGTTGGGATTGGTGATCATGCACGCCGCAACGTCGGGTCCGAGCAGGCCGCGCACGGTCTCGACCTCGAGCATGCCGGCGCGGTTCGCGGGCACCTCGGTGACGGTATAGCCGCAGAGCGCGGCGCTCGCCGGGTTGGTGCCGTGGGCGCTCGCCGGGATCAGCACGCGCCGGCGCGGGTCGCCGCGATCGACGTGGTAGGCGCGGATCATCTTCAAGCCGGTGAGCTCGCCGTGCGCGCCGGCGGCGGGCTGCAGGCTGATGCCGGGGAGGCCGGCGATCTCGCGCAGGAAGTCGGCGAGCCGCGCCATCAGCTCGAGCGCGCCTTGCGTCCAACGGTCGGGCAGCAACGGATGCAGCTGCGCGAAGCCAACGAGGCGCGCGACCGCCTCGTTCATGAGCGGGTTGTACTTCATCGTGCACGAGCCGAGTGGATAGAGCGTCGTCGCGGCGCTCAGGTTCCACTGCGAGAGGCGCGTGAAGTGCCGCACCACCTCGAGCTCGCTCACCTCGGGCAGGCCGGCGAGATCGTCGTCGCGCAGGAGCGCCGGTGGAATCGCGTCGGCGACCGCGCCACGCCCGTCATCGGTGCCGACTACGGTGGCGCTCCGGCCGGACGCGCCGCGCTCGAAGATCAACGGCTCGGGAAGGAGACCGCCCCGCAAGACCGCGCCCGGCCGCTCGCTCATGCCGCCTTGCCCTTCGCGGCCGAGAGCGCGTGCACTAGTCGATCCATCGCGGCCTCGTCGTGCATCTCGGTCGCGCAGAGGAGGAGCGAGTCGTCGAGCTCGGGGTACCAATCGCCGAGCGGCAAACCGGCGACGACGCCGGCCTCGAGAGCCGTCTCCCAGCGCCGCCGCGCGTCCGGCAACGTGAGGACGAACTCGTTGAAGTACGGCGCCGCGAAACGCACCCGACCGACCGCTGCGAGTCTGGTCGCGAGCGCGTGCGCCGTGGCGACGTTGCGCTCGGCGAGCGCGCGCAGGCCGTGGCGTCCGAGCAAGGAGAGATAGATCGTCACCTGCAACGAGCAGAGTCCGTGATTGGTGCAGATGTTCGAAGTCGCGCGCTCGCGCCGGATGTGCTGCTCGCGGGTCGCGAGCGTGAGGACGAAGCCGCGCCGCCCGTCGGCGTCGACGGTCTCGCCGACGAGCCGTCCGGGCAAGTTCCGGAGAAACGTCTGGCGGCTCGCGAAGAGACCGAGGCCGGGTCCGCCGTACGCGAGCGGCAGACCGAGGCTCTGGGCCTCGGCGGCGACGATGTCGGCGCCGCACGCGCCCGGCGCCTTCAGCACGGCGAGCGCGAGCGCCTCGCCGGTCGCGCTGACGAGCAGCGACTCGGCGGCGTGTGCCGCCTCCGCGGTGACGGAGAGATCCTCGATCACGCCGAGGACGTTCGGGTAGCCGACGACGAAGCAGGCGGCGCGCGCGAGTAGCTCGTGCGACGGCAGCTCGGTACGGCCGTCGGGACCGAACGGGACCTCGATCACCTCGACGTCGCCGAGGCCGGCGAGGTACGTCGCGATCGTCTGGCGATAGTGCGGGTGCAGCGCGCGCGAGAGCAGGATCATCGAGCGCCCGGGCTGGAGACGCAGCGACATCAGCACCGCCTCGGCGGTCGCGGTCGCGCCGTCGTACATGCCGGCGTTCGCGACCTCCATACCGGTCAGGGCCGCGACCACCGACTGGAACTCGAACGACGCCTGCAACGTGCCCTGGCTCACCTCCGGCTGGTACGGCGTATAGGCGGTCGCGAACTCCGCCCGACCGGCGAGCTGCTCGACCGCCGCGGGCACGAAATGCGGATAGGCGCCGGCGCCGAGAAAGACGGCGGTATCGTCGACCCGGTTCTGCGCCGCGAGCGCCGCGAGCTCGGCGCGCACCTCGCGCTCGCCGATGCCGGCCGGCAGCGCGAGCGCGGCGCTCGCACGGAGCTCGGCCGGCACGTGCGCGACCAGGTCGGCGACGCTCGGCGCGCCGATCGCCGCGAGCATCGCCGCAATCTCGTCGGGAGTGTGGGGAGTGAAGCGCACGCTAGGAGTGGCGCCGCCCCCGGACCCGCGCGCACGTCGGCGACCGGACCCTCACGCCTTCTCCTTGGCGACGAAGGCCTCGTACGCCGCGGCGGTCATCAGCGCGCCGATCGCCGAAGGATCGTCGGGCTTCAGCCGGAGCATCCAGCCCTCGCCATACGGATCTTGGTTGACGATCTCGGGATTGGCGGCGAGCTTGTCGTTGATCGCCGCGACGGTGCCCGCGATCGGCGCGTAGACGTCGCTCACCGCCTTCACGGACTCGACGACACCGAGCGGCTTGCCGACCTCGAGACGCGCGCCGACCGCGGGCAGCTCGACGAAGACGATGTCGCCGAGCTCCTCTTGCGCGAAGTCGGTGATGCCGATGGTCGCAACGCCGTCCGCGAGCCGCACCCATTCATGCTCTTCCGAGTACCGAAGATCCGCCGGGGTCTGCATCCGCTAGGCTCCTTTCACCTCAACCGCGTGGGCGCCGGTAGAATGGCGTCGGGACGACGATCGCCGGCACCGCGGCGCCGCGGATCACCACGTCGAGCGCGGTACCCGTCGTCGCGTGCTGGGCGTCGACGTAGGCGAGCGCGATGGCGCGCCCGAGCGTCGGCGAGTGCGTGCCGCTCGTCACCCTCCCGATCGTCTCGCCCTGCCGCGCCACCGGATAGCCGTGCCGCGCGATGCCCGGGCCGCGTAGCTCGAGACCGACGAGACGGCGCCGCGGTCCCTCCGCCTGCTCACGTCGCAACGCCTCGCGGCCGATGAAGTCCTCGCCGTCCAGCACGACGAAGCGCGCCAGGCCGGCGGCGATCGGCGTCGTGTCGTCGTCGAGCTCGTGGCCGTAGAGCGGCAAGGCCGCTTCGAGACGAAGCGTGTCACGAGCCCCGAGACCGATCGGTTGGATGTCGTCCGCCGCGCCGGCTTTCATCAACGCCTGCCAGAGCGCCGTCGCATCGCCGGCGGCGACGTAGAGCTCGAAGCCGTCCTCGCCGGTGTAGCCGGTGCGCGAGATCGTCGCGGCGACGCCGGCGACCTCCGCGTCGACGAAGCGGAACGACCGCAGCTCGCCGAGCGCCGCGCGCGTGACGCCGCCGAGGACCGCGGCCGCGCGCGGTCCCTGCAAGGCCAAGAGCGCGGTCTCGTCGCTGCGATCGATCACGGTCGCAGCGCCGGCGTACGCGCGGATCCACGCGGCATCCTTCTCCGCGTTCGAGGCGTTGACGCAGAAGAACCAACGATCGCCGGCGCGGCGATAGAGCGTGACGTCGTCGACCACGCCGCCATCGTAGCGGCAAAATATGGTGTACTGCACCTGCCCATCTGCGAGCCGGCGGACGTCGTTGGTGGTGAGCCGCTGACAGGCGGCCTGGGCGGCGGCGCCGGTCAGCTCGACCTCGCCCATGTGGCTCACGTCGAAGAGGCCGACGCTCCGGCGCACCGCGCGGTGCTCGTCGAGGATGCCGCGATACGAGACCGGCATCTCCCAACCGCCGAACTCGACGAGCTTGGCGCCGAGCGCGCGATGCACGTCGTAGAGCGGCGTCCGCCTGAGCGGCGCGCTCACGCCTCCGCTCCGGCCGCGCGCGCGGTGTTCGCCATCAGCATCGCGACCGTCATCGGGCCGACGCCGCCGGGCACGGGCGTGATCCACCCTGCCCGCTCCTTCGCCGTCGCGAACTCGACGTCGCCGACGAGCTTTCCCACCGCAGTGCGGTTGATGCCGACGTCGATCACGACCGCGCCTTCCTTGATCCAATCGCCTCGCACGAGCTCGGCGCGTCCGACCGCGGCGACCACGACGTCGGCCTCGCCGACCACGCCGGCGAGGTCGCGCGTGCGCGAGTGGCAGAGCGTCACGGTCGCGTGGCGCTCGAGCAGGAGCAGGGCGACCGGCTTGCCGACGAGCGAGCTCCTGCCGACCACGACCGCACGCGCGCCGCGGAGCTCGAGGCCGGTCTCGTCGATGAGACGCATCACGCCGAGCGGCGTGCACGGCCGGAGCCCGGGCATGCCGACCATCAGGCGGCCCTGGCTCGCGACCGTCAGACCGTCGACGTCCTTTTCGGGCGCGATCGCCTCGGTGACGGCGTGGGCGTCGACGCCTGCCGGCAACGGCAGCTGCACGAGGATGCCGTGCACGTCGGGTTGCCGGTTGAGCTCGCAGACGAGCGCAATCAACTCGGCGGTGCTGGTGTCGGCGTCGAGGCGATGGCCGAACGACCGCATGCCGACCTCGGCGCACGCCTTCTCTTTGCTGTCGACGTACACGCGCGACGCCGGGTCGTCGCCGACGAGGACGGTCGCGAGGCCCGGCACGATGCCGCGGCGAGCGCGCAGCGCCTCGACGCGCCGAGCGACCTCGCTGCGCACGGCCCGCGCCACTGCCTTCCCGTCGAGGACGTTCCCCATGCGCGCTCCGCGCTGAGCTATATATCGAGAGGCCGCTTTGTAAAGGTCGGACGCTCTCTCTAGAATTCGCACGTGCGCGTCGGCGTTCCGAAAGAGATCAAGCCCGAGGAAACTCGCGTCGCGATCACGCCGAGCGGCGTCGCCGCGCTGGTCGCGCGCGGTCACGAGGTGATCGTCGAGCACGGCGCCGGCCGCGGCAGCAGCATCGAGGACGCCGCGTTCGTCGCCGCCGGCGCGAGCCTCGCCGCCGTCGACGCGGTGTGGTCGCGCGCCGAGATGATCCTCAAGGTGAAGGAGCCGATCGGCCCCGAGATCGCGCGGCTGCGGCCCGGCCTCATCCTCTTCACCTATCTCCACCTCGCCGCCAACGAGGAGCTGACCCGCGCGCTGATCGAGAGGCGCGTGCGCGCGATCGCCTACGAGACCATCCAGCTCGACGACGGCTCGCTGCCGCTGCTGGCGCCGATGAGCGAGGTCGCCGGACGGCTCGCGATCCAGGCCGGTGCCTGGTGCCTGCAAGCGAGCCACGGCGGCCGCGGCGTCCTGCTCTCTGGCGTCTCGGGCGTGCGCCCCGGGAAGATCGTCATCCTCGGTGCCGGCATCGCCGGCTCGAGCGCGTGCCAGGTCGCGGTCGGGCTCGGCGCCCGCGTCAGCATCCTCGACGTGCACCCCGCCAAGCTGCGCTACGTCCACGACATCCTCGGCGGCCACGTCACCACGGTGATGTCGAACCGGGCCAACATCGAGGAAGAGGTGACGCGCGCGGACCTGGTCGTCGGGACCGTGCTCATCCCGGGCGCGAAGGCGCCGAAGCTGATCTCGCGCGCGATGGTGCGGGCGATGCGGCCGGGCTCCGCGCTGGTCGACGTGTCGATCGATCAAGGCGGCTGCTCGGAGACGTCGCGCCCGACGTCGCACCACGACCCGATCTACATCGAGGAGGGCGTGGTCCACTACTGCGTCACCAACATGCCCGGCGCCGTGCCGCACACCGCGACCTACGCGCTCACCAACGCGACGCTCTCCTACGCGCTCGACCTCGCCGACGCCGGCTTCGAGGTCGCGGTCGCGCACGACCCGGCGCTCCGGCGCGGCGTCAACGTCGCCGACGGCGTCGTCCGGCATCCCGGCGTCGCGGCGGCGTTCAACCTCCCGCACCGCGAGTCGTAGGGCCGCGCCGGCCCGGCCGGCGCGACGTCGATCGTCGTCACGGATGATCTGTGCTCGCGCTCAACGTGGTGATGCTGCTCTACCCGATCGCGGCGGTGAAACGCTGGCAGCTCGGGCAGTGACACGCGCCGTGATCGCGGACGCGCGGCCGGCATCGCACGGCGACCGGCGCGGACGGCGGGCGCA
>JBGPIT010000313.1:0-5970 GCA_041485125.1 Binatia bacterium
CTGCCCTTCGTGCGGCGATCTCCTCGAGGTGCAGCACGATCTCGACGCGCTGAAGACGCGTGCGCCGGCAGCTTGGATGCAGCTCTTCGACTACCGTTGCCGTCGCAACTCCTACCCCTACGGCTCCGGCGTCTGGGGCAAGAAGGAGTGGGTCGTCCCCTTCATCGACAACGAGAACATCGTCTCGACGTACGAGGGCAACAGCAACCTGCTTTGGGCCGATCGGTACGGCAAGCAGATCCACGTCGAGGACCTTTGGATCAAGCAATGCGGCAACTCGCACACGGGGTCGTTCAAAGACCTCGGCATGACCGTCCTGGTCTCGGTGGTGAAGCAGATGATCACCGACGGCCTCGCGATCGACGCGGTCGCCTGCGCGTCGACCGGTGACACCTCGGCCGCGCTCGCGTCCTACTGCGCCGCGGCCGGTATCCCCGCGGTGGTCCTGCTGCCGCGCAACAAGGTCTCGGCGGCCCAGCTGGTCCAGCCGCTCGCCAACGGCGCGCTCGTGCTCTCGCTCGACACCGACTTCGACGGCTGCATGGCCGTCGTGCAGCAGATCACCCAGCAGAAGCGCATCTATCTCGCGAACTCGATGAACAGTCTCCGCATCGAGGGCCAGAAGACGGTCGCGATCGAGATCGTGCAGCAGTTCGACTGGGAGGTGCCGGACTGGATCATCATCCCCGGCGGCAACCTCGGCAACGTGAGCGCCCTCGGCAAGGGCTTTTTGATGATGCAGGAGCTCGGGCTCATCCAGAAGCTGCCGCGCATCTGCGTCGCGCAGGCCGAGCATGCGAACCCGCTCTACCGCTCGTTCCAGAAGAACTTCGAGAGCTTCGAGCCGATCGCGGCGCAGAAGACGCTCGCGAGCGCGATCCAGATCGGCAACCCGGTGAGCGTCCGGCGTGCGATCCGCACCTTGCAGCGCGTCGACGGCGTCGTCGAGCAGGCGAGCGAGCAGGAGCTCGCCGACGAGTCGGCGCGCGCCGACCGTACCGGCATGTTCAACTGCCCGCACACCGGCGTCGCACTGGCCGCGCTCCGGAAGCTCGTGGAGCGCAAGACCATCCGCTCGCACGAGCGCGTGGTGGTGATCTCCACGGCGCACGGCCTCAAGTTCGCCGACCAGAAGACCGCCTACCATCTCGGCGCGCTGCCCGACGTCCGTCCGACCTACCAGAACCTGCCCGTGGAGCTCGGCGCCGACGCCCGTTCCGTCGCCGACGCGATCGCGCGCCACGTCGAGCGCGCGCGACTCTTGGAGCAGTGATGGCGGTGAGCGACCGGAGCCCACGCGTCCCCGCGAGCGACGCGGCCGACCCGTCGAAAGATCCCGCGCGGACACCCGCCGGCGAGTCGGACGCGCCGCGCCCGCGAGGCTTCAGCACGGCGGCCGTCCACGCCGGTGAGCCACGCTCCAAGCCGGGGAACGCCCTCGCGACGCCGATCATGCAGACGGCGACCTTCACCTTCGCCAACACGCAAGAGCTGCGCGACCACTTCGAGCACCGCATCGAGCGCGAGGAGTACGGCCGCTACGGCAACCCGACGCAGCGGATCGCCGAGCAGAAGCTCGCCGCGCTCGAGGGCGCCGAGGACGCGCTCCTCTTCGCGAGCGGCATGGCCGCGATGACGACGACGCTCTTCGCGATGCTCTCGCGCGGCGCCCACGTCGTCGTCACCGACGACTCGTACCGCCGCACGCGGCAGTTCCTCAACACGGTCCTGCACCGCTACGGCGTCGAGGTGTCGACGGTGCCCGCCGGCGACTACCAGGCGCTCGAGGACGCGATCCGCCCGACGACCCGCTTGCTCCTCAGCGAGTCGCCGACGAACCCCTACAACTGCATCATCGACCTCGAGCGTTTCGCGGAGATCGGCCGCCGTCACCGGGTACGAACGATCATCGACGGCACGTTCGCCACGCCGTACAACCAGCGGCCGCTCGAGGTCGGCGTCGATCTCGTCATGCACTCGGCGACCAAGTACCTCGGCGGCCACAACGATCTCCTCGCCGGCGCCGTCCTCGGGTCGGCCGAGATGATCGATGCGGTGCGCGCGCTGCACGGTGTCCTGGGGGCCGTGGTCGATCCGTTCTGCGCCTATCTCCTGCTGCGCGGCCTCAAGACCTTCGCGCTTCGCATGGAACGGCAGAACGCCAACGCCCAGGCGCTCGCCGAGTTCCTCGCCGCGCACCCCCGTGTGGCGAAGGTCCACTACCCGGGGCTGCCGACGCATCCGCAGCACGAGGTCGCTCGGCGGCAGATGCGCGGCTTCGGCGGCGTCGTGTCGTTCGAGGTCGCCGGTGACCTCGACGCCGCGTCGCGCGTCGTCGATGCCTGCCGCATCCCGCGCATCGCCCCCTCGCTCGGCGGCGTCGAGAGCCTGATCGAGCAGCCGGCGCTGATGAGCTTCTACGAGCTCACGACCGAGGAGCGTCTGATGGTCGGCATCAAGGACAACCTGATCCGCTACTCGGTGGGCATCGAGGACGGCGAGGATCTCATCGCCGACCTCGGCGCCGCGCTGAAGCAGCTGTAGGACCAGCGGCTCGGCCTGGCGGCTACGCTGCGTCGCTCGACGCGTCCCACTCGACCCACAGCTGCGCCGGACCGCGGAACGAAATATTCGGCGGGAACGCGAGCGCTTGCCCCGCGGTCAAGCGCAGCGTCGGCAGGCGGTGAGTCAGGCACTCGAGAACGACGCGCGTCTGCAGACGGGCAAGCGCGGCGCCGAGGCAGTAGTGGATGCCGGCGCCGAAGGCGAGATGCGTTCGCGCGTTGGGGCGCGCCAGGTCGAACGTGTCGGGGTCCGGAAACTGGTCGGGATCACGGTTGGCGGCCGCAAGCACCAGCATGAGCTTGGCCCTCGCCGGGACATCGACGCCGCCGATCACGACCGGCGCGGTGGTGATCCGCCGCCACGCGACGACGCTGGTGTCGAACCGCAGCACCTCCTCGACCGCGTTCGGGATCAGCGAGGCATCGCGACAGAGCGCTTCCCACTGCTCGTAGTGCTGGAGAAGCTGGCGCACGCAGTTGCCGATCAGGTTGCTCGTCGTCTCGTGGCCCGCGAAGCTGAGTCCGTAGATGACGCTCGTGATCTCATCGACGGAGAGCGCCGCCGAATCGCCGAGGTGAATGCGCAGCAGGTCGCTCGTGAAGTCGTCGCGGGGAGCTGCCAGCCGCCCCGCGACGAAGCGCTCGCAGTATTGCCAGTACGCGACCATGTTCCGCGCCACCTGCACCTGCACCTCGGGTGAGGGGCGACCCCAGCTGAACATCATCCGGTCGGTGCACCAGCTCTTCAGCGTGTCGGTGTCCTCGTCGGGAAACCCGATCAGGGTGAAGATCGTGAGCGCCGGCAGCGGAAAGGCAAGATCGCCGACGAGGTCGGCGCGCCGCTTGGGAATCATGCTGTCGACGAGCAGGCGCGCACGTTCACGGATCACCGGCTCGAGACGCTTGGTACGGTGCGCCGAGAACGCGGTCATGTTGTGGGCGCGAATGCGGCCGTGCTTCGGCGGGTCGCAGTTCGACATGGTCGGCTGGGCGCGGAAGCCGTCGGCGAGGATCGCTCGCGCCTCAGGACCGAGCGGGAACAGCGGACTTTGCGCGATCGCGGCGGAGAACAGGAGCGGATCCGAAAAAATCCGCTCGACGTCGGCGAACCGTGTGACGACCCACATGTCGAGCTCGCGCGCGTAGAAGACCGGCGCTTCCCGGCGCAGGCGGTTGAGCGTGGGGTATGGGTCGGCGAGGTAGCTGCGAGCGAACGGATCGAACGGGCACGCGGCGGGAGCGGTCGGAGGATCGAGAGCGGCCACGAGCTTGGCTGTGGACGACGGACGCTCTCGACCGTCCGCTCAGATGGGCAGTGACGCCGGCGCGCTCACGCCTGGAAAGCGTCGTCGACGATCTTCTGCAGCTCGCCGTTGGCGTGGAGCTCGCGCACGATGTCGCAGCCGCCGAGGAACTTGCCGTTCACGTAGACCTGCGGGATCGTCGGCCAGTTGGAGTAGCGCTTGATCGCGTCGCGCTTGGCGGGAGAGCTCAGGATGTCGACGGTCTGGAACGGCTTGCCGATCTCCTCGAAGATCTCGATGGTGGCAGCGGAGAACCCGCACTGGGGGAAGCTCGGCGTCCCCTTCATGTAGATCATCACCTTGTTGTTGCGGATCTCGTCGTCGATCTCTTTGGTCACGTCGTCGGCCATCGGGTTGCTCCTCGTTCGGTTAGCGCTCGTCCGGAGTGACGGTCTTCAGTTGTAGGGCGTGGATGCGCGGCATCAGGTCGGCGAGCGCGCGGTACACCATCTGGTGGCGCTCGACGAGACTCTTGCCGGCGAATGCCGGGCTCACGACGGCGACGGCGAAGTGGTCGCCGCCACCCGTCGAGTCGGCAGCGTCGACGCTCCCCGCGGGAAACGCGCGCACCAGACTATCGCGGATCTCGTCCTCCAGCGGCATCATTCTGAGCTATCTTAGGCGGTCCGCAGTGGCAAGGCATAGGCCCGTTTGGCATGCTCCGGCGTGGTGCGACTCACACGTCCAGTCCTCTCGCCGCGCACCGAGTACACCGGGCTCGTTCTCGTCGCGACGCTGATCGGGATCCTCGGGGCGGTCGGCAACATCGTCTTCCGCTACGCGATCACCTTCGCGGGGATCGCCTTCGCGACCCTGGGCGCGCTGATGATGCCGTGGCCGCGCTGGGCGCCGCCGATCGTGCTCGCTGCCGGCGCGATCGTCCTGCTCGGGCTCGAGCGTCTCTTTCCCGGCCACGCGCTCGGCTACGGGTTCCCGCGCTTCCTCGAGATGATCCATCTCGAGGGCGGCCGGGTGAAGAAGCGCTGGATGATCGTGAAGACGCTCGGCGCCGCGGTGTCGCTCGGCGCCGGCGCGTCGGTCGGCCGCGAAGGGCCGATCGCGCAGATCGGCGGCTCGATCGGCTCGGCGGTGGCGCAGATGCTCCGGACCTCGACCGAGCGCACCAAGCTCTTCGTCGCCTGCGGCGCCGCGGCCGGCATCTCGACCACGTTCAACGCGCCGATCGCCGGCGTGATGTTCGCGCAGGAGATCATCCTCCTCGGCGAGATGGAGCTCGCGAACTTCAGCCTGCTGGTGATCTCGACGGCGGCCGCCGTCATCACCTCGCACGCGGCGCTCGGCGCCGAGAACGTCTTCGCGGTGCCGCGCTTCCAACTCGCGAGCTACTGGGAGCTCCTCACCTACGGCGCGATGGGTCTGATCCTCGGCGCCGTCGCCGCCGGCTACACGCGCCTCTTCTACTTCTCGCTCGACCGCGCCGCGAAGCTCCAGCTCTCGACGCCGGCGAAGCTGATCGCCGGCCTGGTGATCGTCGGCGTCGTCGGGATCGCGCTGCCGCAGAACCTCTCCGACGGCTACCCGACGATCAACGAGGCGCTCGCGGGCCGCCTGGCGTGGCCGCTCATGGCGACGCTCGCGATCGCGAAGATGGGGACGAGCTGCCTCTCGCTCGCGGCCGGCGCGCCGGGCGGCGTCTTCGGCCCGATCTTCTTCATCGGCGCGATGAGCGGCGGCGCGTTCCGCGCGCTCTCGACGGTCTTCCTGCCCGGCCTCACTGGTCCGCGCGGCTCGTACGCGCTGGTCGGCCTCGCGACCTTCCTCGCCGCCTGCACGCACGCGCCGCTGACGGCGATCTTCCTGCTCTTCGAGATGACCGGCAGCTACGAGATCGCGCTGCCGGCGCTGATCACCACGATCCTCGGCGTGATCATCTCGACCAACATCGAATCCGAGTCGATCGACACGATCGGCCTGGCGCGCGCCGGCAAGAGCCTGCGGCCGCCGCGCGAGCAGATCATGGATCTGATCCCGGTCGCGTCGGCGCTGCACCGCGAGGTCGAGTCGATCGCCGCCGACACGCCCGTGAGCGAGGTGCTGCGGATCGTGAGCGAGAGCCGCGCCACGACGTTCCCGGTGGTCGA
>JBGPIT010000314.1:0-5957 GCA_041485125.1 Binatia bacterium
CCCGGCCATGAGCGCGACGACGGAGTATCCGCGCACCACGCGATCGATGACGGAGGAAACTCTGGACGTCTACCGGCAAGCCTGCGAGCGACGCGTGCGCCGGCCGGTGGCGTCGTGAGGATCTTCGTCCTTCTCAGCGGCTGGCGTTCTCTCGCTTGGCTTTTTTCTTCTCGGCCTTCTGCTTGGCCGTGAGCTTCGGTTTGTTGCGCGTTTCCTTGGTCACTTGTCCCTTCGCCATACCCCTCCCCCTTCTGTTGTCGTCGCTACTTGAGCGACTTCACCGAAACCTTCGCCTCCTTCGACAAGACGGGAGTGACCGATACATTCGCGGCGTTGGTGCCGCAAACTGCGTCGGCGGGATCCGAGCCGGGTCCGGTCGCCGCGCCCCAGAAGTTCTTGATGGCATCGGTCGAGGCGCTCGGAGAGTCGTCGGTCAAGCCGCAGTTGGAGGCGTTGGCGAACATCGAGCCCTTGGTGACCGTCGCGCTGCCCGTGCTCGTGATGTGAACGCCCGAGCCCGTGTTGCCGATCGCGGCGTTCTGCTGCAGCACCGTACCCGGACCGCTGACCGCGTCGACGATGAATCCGTCGCCTCCATTCGCATTCGAGATGTTGCCCTTGAGGAGATGAGGACCGCCGCCGAGGAGCCAGATACCGTTCTGAACGTTCTCAGTCGCGACGTTTGCGGTCAGCGTCGAGGTCGCGGTGACGAAGATGCCCTGAAAGAAATTACCCTCCGCCCGATTGTTGACGAAGGTGCTGTCGGAGGCGTCGGCACGAAAGCCGAAATCGTTGTGCGACGAGATGTTCCCTCCAACGGTCACGCCGGTCGCGCCGTTGTTGATCGTGAGGCCAACGACGCCGGAGCCGCCCGCGAGGGTGAACCCTTTGTTGTTTTGCCCGAAGACACTGTCGCTCGCGGCCGCGCCATCGATCAGCACCGCCGTCACCGCCGCGCCGGCCGCGTCGATCACCGTCGCGGCGGCGCCATCGCGGGACACGATGGTGAGCTGCTTGTTGACGTCGACCATGCAGCCGCAGCCCGTCCCGATTTGCGCCGGCTCCTCGCCGGTCTCGCCGAAGGTCCCGTTGTGATTCAGGTCGCCGTAAAGACCGGGACCGACCGTGATCGACGCGCCCGGCGCCGCATTGGTGATCGCCTGCGTGATCGAGCGGCACGGGTCCATCGCCGATCCACAGCTGGCACTGTCGACGCCGTAGCTCGCGACCACCATGGTCGCAGCGCGGACGGGAGCGGCCACGCCGAGGGTGAGAAACGCGGACAGCCACAGGAAGAAGCGAGAACCATCGGAACGTCGGTGGTGAAACATGGTTGGATCCCCTCGGGTTACAAAGTGGATTTCAAAAGCCCGCTGGTTGTACCGAGGAATCACGGTGCGCGCCAACAAATATTCGCCCGAAACCAATGAGGCAGAATGCAACACCGGGCGACACTCGCACGTCTACGAGGTCCGCGTCGCGACCACGCGCCCGTGGATGCGGACGTCGGGATGCACCCGCAACATCAAAAGCCTTGGCGGCTCGAGCCCGAAGTCGCGCATGTCGAGGACGTGCTCGCCCTCGATCTCGATCGTGTCGGAATCGCGGACGCGGATGGTCACGTCGCCTTCGACCGGCCGCGTGATGCCGTGCAGCGAGAGCTCACCGCGGACATGATACCGATCGCCCGCCGCACCCGGCGTGACCTCACGCACCGTGCCGCGAATCCGCGGGTACTGGTGACGATCGAGGCGGCGCTCGAGCTCTCGATCGTAGAGGCCGTTGCCGGTCTGCAAGCGACGGACGTCGATCTCGATCGTCGCAGCCGGCGGCATCGCGAGGCTGAGGCAGCCATCGCGGAGGTCCGCGTCGATATGGCCCTCTAGGCCCGTCGTCTCGACATGGATCGGGTGGATGCTCGAGCGCGCCTGCACCGAGAGCGTGGAGCGCTCGGGGTCGATGCGATACCGCGTCACGGTCGTCGTGGCCCCCGAGTGCGAGCCCGCGACGCACGGCGCACCGACTCACCCACGGCGCAGCGGATCTCGAGGGAAGCGATCATGCTATGAACGAGCCGATGGACCGCATGAACGAGCTTGGGTTCTACACCCTCGCGGGTGCGCCGCGCACCCCGCGCGATCTGATCGCCGAGGTGCAGCACGGCGAGGCGCTCGGCTTCGGCTCGGTCTTCATCTCCGAGCGCTTCAACGTCAAAGAGGCGGCGACGCTCTCGGGCGCCGCCGGCGCAGTCTCGACGGAGATCGGCATCGCCACCGCCGCGACCAACCACAACACGCGCCATCCGATGGTGACGGCGGCCTTCGCGATGACGATGCACAAGCTCACCGGCGGACGCTTCTCGCTCGGCCTCGGCCGCGGCATCGGCGTCGTGTTCGACGCCTTGGGCCTGCCGCGCATCAAGACCGCCGAGATCGAGGACTTCGTCGGCTTGATGCGGCGGATTTGGTGCGGCGAAGCCGTCTTCGGCCATGACGGCCCGGCGGGTCGCTACCCGTTTCTGACCATGGGGCCGGAGTACCACGAGCACATCCCGATGACCTTCACGGCCTTCGCGCAGAATTCCCTCGAGCTCGGCGGTCGCGCCTTCGACGCGGTGGTGCTGCACACCTTCTTCACCGACGAGACCACGGCGCGTTGCGCGCGGACGGTGAAGCGTGCCGCCGAGGAGGCGGGGCGCGATCCGGCGAAGGTGCGCGCCTGGTCCTGCTTCGCGACGATCGGCGACCACCTGCCCGCGAACGTGCGTCTCAAGAAGACGGTCGGCCGCATGGCGACGTACTTGCAGGCGTACGGCGATCTCATGGTGAAGACGAATCGCTGGGACCCGGCGGTGCTGCGGCGTTTCCGCGACGACGACTTGGTGAAGGGCTTCCGCGGCGCGCTCGACGCGCTCGCCACCACCGACGAGCTGGAGCACGTCGCGACCTTGATCCCGCCGGAGTGGCTGGCGCCGTCGGCGACCGGCACGCCGGACCAATGCGTCGACAAGATCCTCGGGCAATTCGACCTCGGCTGTGACGGCGTGATCCTGCACGGCGCCAGCCCCGTCGAGCTCGAGCCGATCGTCAGCGCGTATCGGCGGCGCCGACCGGCGGCGAGGTTCGCGCACCTCGCCGCCAATCCGGCCGGCTGACGTCGTGGCGACGATCCCCACACCGGAGAGCATCACCTCGGACTGGCTCACCGATCGCCTGCGCGCGGCCGGCCACACCAGCGCTCTGGTGCGCGACTTCACCACGACCCGCGTCGGCACCGGCCAGATCGGCAAGTGCGTCCGCTTCGCGCTCGAGCTCGCGAGCGGCGATGCGGCGACGCCACGGAGCCTGATCGGCAAGTTCCCGTCCGACGATCCGACCAGCCGCCAGACCGGCGTCCAGCTGCGCAACTTCATCAAGGAAGTGTCCTTCTACCGCGAGCTGCAGTCGCGCCTGACGATCTCGACGCCGCGCTGCTACTACGCCGCGATCGAGGGCGAGGGTCCCGAGTTCGCGCTGCTGTTGGAGGATCTCGCGCCGGCGTCGCAAGGCGATCAGCTGACGGGCACCACGGTCGAGGTCGCACGCGCGGCTGTGCTCGAGCTCGTCGGCCTGCACGCGCCGAGCTGGTGCGACGCGTCGCTACGCGGGATCGAGTGGCTCGGCGAGCCCAACGAGGCCGCCGTCGAGATGATCCGCGGTCTCTACGGCGCGACGCTCCCCGGCTTCCTCGAGCGCTACGGCGCGCGGCTCGCGTCCGACGAGGCCGCGATCATCGCCCGCGTCGCCGACTCGACGGGACCGCCGTTCGAGCGCCTCGCCGATCCGTTCGCGCTCGTCCACGTCGATTATCGCCTCGACAATCTCCTCATCGACACGCGCACGTCGCCGCCGCGGATCTCGGTCGTCGACTGGCAGTGCGTCACCGTCGGAAGCCCGCTCGCGGACGTCGCCTACTTCTTGGGCGCCGGCCTGCTGCCGGAGGATCGGCGCGCCGCCGAGACCGAGATCGTCCGCGCCTATCACCAGGCGATCACGGCGGCGGGCGTCGAGCGCTATCCCTTCGAGCGCTGCTGGAACGACTACCGGCGCGGCGCGTTCGCCGGTTTCGTCGTGACCGTGATCGCGTCGATGGTCGTGCAGCGCACCGAGCGCGGCGACGAGATGTTCACCGCGATGGCCCGCCGCCACAGCCGCCACGCCCTCGATCTCGGCGCCGACGAGCTCCTCGGCGCGTGAGTGTCTCGGTTGCCTCGGCGGCGTCGTCAGTCGCGAAGGCCAGCACCCAGCCGACGGCGAGCGGCAATTAAGGGATCAGGACCTTGGGGTCGCTGCCGCCTTCGCGCTCTCCTTGCGCGGGCGCGTCGTTCAACAGATCGCCGAGTCGCTCGTAGATCTCGGTAAGGCGGTAGCGCACCTCGCCACTTCCGAGCTGCGCTCGCAGAGCGAGCATCCGCTCCTGAAGCTCCTGGATGTCGTGTTGCATCTCAGCGCCCTCCATGACCCGCGGGTGGACGTCGATGAATGTGATTGTCAGCGGACGAGGAGGAATCCTACTGCCACTCGGCGCCGGCCACAACGTGACCGCGGCGAAGTGAGGTCGATCCGATACTTACGCGCACGGCCGTACGTCCCGCGACACGCGGTGCGGACGTTTTGTCGAGATCGTCGCCGAAGTAGCTCGCGAACACCGCGGCGCTGTACGCCGAGATGCAGCCGCGCTCGATCGCGACGAGGGCGCCTCGGAGCGCCTTCACCGAGTTCGATGCGGCTGAACGCGAGATACGTCCACGGGCTCGAGTAGTCGTAGAAGAATTCCAGCTCGGTCGTGCCCATCGTGCGCGAGCGTCTTACGGGCGGGCGACGCGGCGATCAATGCGGTCGGCGCAGGCGTCGCGCGAGGCACCAAGCGGGATCTTTGCAGAGCGAACGGGGCGGCGGCGTTGCGACGAGTCGGGTCGCCTAGGGTCGGTGGGAGCGGTGCGCCGCCATCCCGCTGCTCGCACACCGACACTAGCGCGCCGACCGTGACGACAGCGTGACGAGCGCGTTGCGAATCGCGGAAGTCAGGCGCGATCGGGCGACGGTCCGTGCCGGTGTGACCGCACAGGGGGCGCGCTGGACACGGCGGCGCGGCCAAGGTTAGACGATCGCGATGAAAAACTTCCGGGGTAAGCTCGCCGTCGTCACCGGCGGCGGTACGGGCATGGGGCGCGCGCTCGCGGAGCAGCTCGCCGCCGACGGCTGCCACGTCGCCATGTGCGACGTCTCCGCCGAGAACATGGCGGAGACGAAACGGCTCTGCGAAAGCGCGGCGCCGTCCGGCGTCCGCATCACGACGCACGCCTGCGACGTCGCCGACGAGCGGCAAGTGCTCGCGTTTCGCGACGCGGTGAAGGCGCTGCACGCGACGGACCACATCAACCTGCTCTTCAACAATGCCGGCATCGGCGGCGGCGGCAGCTTCGTCAAGGACGACCGCGCCGAGTGGGAGCGTACCTTCGGGGTGTGCTGGTTCGGTGTCTACTACTGCGCGCGCGCGTTCCTGCCACTGCTCATCGCGAGCGACGAGGGCTACATCGTCAACACCAGCAGCGTGAACGGCTTCTGGGCCTGCCTCGGACCGGGCTTCGCCCACACCGCCTACAGCAGCGCCAAGTTCGCGGTGAAAGGCTTCTCGGAAGCGCTGCTCATCGATCTCCGTTTGAACGCACCGCACGTGAAAGTGGCGGTCGTGATGCCCGGCCACATCGGAACGTCGATCATCCTGAACACCAACAAGGTCCTCGGGAAGCCGGAGCTCTCGCAGATGTCCGCGCACGACGTCGCCGAGGTGCGCGACCAGCTGCTGAAGCGCGGTATCCCGGTCGGGGAGATGAGCGACGACGAGATCCGCTCGGCAATGCACCAGCTCGCGCTCAGCTTCCGCGACAACGCGCCGGTCACCGCCGCACAGGCAGC
>JBGPIT010000315.1:0-5885 GCA_041485125.1 Binatia bacterium
AGCTCGTGCTTCTCGGCCTGCGAGCGGAAGCGGAGGGCATCGATGTGGTCGATGATCTCGCGCATGTTGTAGCCGCTGGAGATCTTGTTTTTGATCTCGCCGAAGATCTCCCCGATCTTGTATTCGATGGTGTTGGGTCCGGTGGCCTTCTGCTTGAAGCCGTGGAGGTAAGGGAAGAGCTTCTGATTGACGAAGTCGCGGAGGTCGTCGCCGGTCAGGGCCTTGTTGTGGTCCGAGCTTGCCGTCCTTGCCCTTGGGCGCGGCCCAGCTTTCCCAGCGATACGGCTTGTCGAGGATATAGCTGTACTTCTTCCCCTCCAGCGCGGCCTGATCGGCGAGGTCCTGCTCCAGCCCGTCGAGATATTTCAAGAACAGCAGCCAAGAGGTCTGCTCGGTATAGTCGAGCTCGGTCGTGCATCCCGCCTCTTTCCAGAGGACATCGTCGACGTTCTTGAAGGCTTGTTCAAACACAGGCACCTACCCTATCCGCTACTCATGACTTGCGCAGGGCGTAGCGCCCGGTCTTTCTGCTGCCGATTTTCTCCACCAATCCGGCGTCCAACAGCGGACGCAGCAAATCCATGGCCCCTTGCCTGGAAACGGCCAGCGCGGCCCAGATCTCCGGCGGGGACATGCGGCCGTGATCGCGGAGGAGCTGCAGCAACCGTTCCTGCTTGGGTCGCAGAACCAGCCTCTCCGGCGATTTGAGGTGGAATGCCTGGACGCGCAGCCACACGCGCTCCAGCGTCTGCCGCAATCCCTCGGCGCAATACTCCAGCCAGCCGGTGAGGTCTTCGCCCGCGCGGCGCACCGCCGTGAGCGCGGCGTAGTAGCGCGGACGATCCTCCCAATAGTATTCGTCCACGGAAAAGATGTGATGGGTGTCGAAACCGCGCCGGTAGAGCTCCCAGAGTGCCAAGGCGCGGCCGGTCCGGCCGTTGCCGTCGGCGAACGGATGGATGGCTTCGAAACGATAGTGCAGGATGGCGGAACTCATCACCGGCGAGAGTTCAACGGCCTTCCCGCTCCACCACTTGAGCAGTTCGAATATCAGCCCGGAGACATCGCCCGGTGGGGGCGGCACGTAGCGGCCCACACGCACGGCGATGCTGCGGTAACGGCCGGCCTCACCCTGGTCCATCACGCCCTCGGCGAGGATGCGATGCAGCCTCAACACGTCCTCGTGCGAGATGTTTTTCTTCCCCGCATGCTTTTCCACGTAACGCAGGCCGGCGAAATAGTTCAGTACTTCCCGCTGTGAGCGGAGGTCCTTTGCCTCCAAACTGCGGCCCTCCTCCAGGGCCCGCACCTGCTCCAGCGTGAGCGGGTTGCCCTCGATGGCCGTGGACGCGTGAACGTTCCGCGTGCGGGTGTCCTTTTGGAGTGCCGGAATCCATGAAAGCTCTACGGCTGCGCCTTGGATTCGCTCCCGCAAAGCCGCAACCCTTTCCACCAACGAAAGCAGGCGGGGGCTGATGGTGAACTGGGGGTCGTAGCTCACGCAAATGAGTCAAGCATGAGTCCAGTTATCCGTCAACCGAGGCTAGACCGTGGGCCACGGCATCCGCTACGAAATCACCGTAACCCCATCCGATGTCGCGCGCCGCACCCGGCAAAGCAAGCAGCCGCAGTTTGATCGCGTCCTGAATGTTGGAAGGGCTCTTCCGAAACCGCTCGAGCGTGCGCGACAGCATATTCTCCAGGGAAGAGAAGAACCCATCGTCACCGTAACCGACGTCGGCGGCAAAAGCGGTTCCTTGCTCGACGAATGTCAGCATCAGGTCAAGGGTCCCCGCACCATCTCCTGTGGCACGCTCGTATTGGCCGATGGCCTTTTTCGCGTCTGCGATTCGGACCTTGGCTCCCTTGCGAAGGGGATCTGGGAACAGGGCATCAGCAACGAGCTGTCGATAAGCGTCCATCTGCTTTGAGCCGTCGCCGAGACGCGCCGATAGGAACTGTCGATTCTCGCGCGAAAGGCGGTAGAGCTCGCCGATCAACTGAACGAGTTCTGCGGCTCCGTGCTTCAGGAGCGTCGCTCGGTACGCCCGGAAGCCGTCGGGCTTCTGCTTTGCTTCCATCATATCGATCCCGTGGCGGTCCAACACCATCGTTAGGCGGCTGCGTCCAGTAGTGCCCGCGGATTCTTGTGCGCAATGATCAGAAGGGTCCGTGCAGGCCCAGAAGGCGCGCGACGACCCTGTTCCCATTCCTGCAGTGTGCGCACCGAGACACCTAGAAGCCGTGCAAACTCGGACTGAGACAGGCCAACCCGCGCCCGCGTTTCCGCAACCGGGGGCAGCGTCGTCACGCGACCGACCTCGCCGCGCTTCAGCTGACGAAGTCCTTCGAGAATCTCGGCTCCGAGGTTTCGAGACCGTCGTCTATTCATCTTCAATCTCCTTTCGAATCTGACGGAGAACGGGAGCGGGAATGTTCCGTGAGCATCCAGATGACCCCGGCCCGTGACCGCAGGTAGTAGATCACCCGAAGGCCACCACGCTTTCCCCGACCCCGCGGGGCCCAGCGTAGTTTCCGCACGCCACCCGAGCCTGGAATGATCGGGCCGGCCTCCGGATTCCGTGCGAGCGCCAGCTGCAGCTCGAGATACTCGTCATCTGAGAGGTGTTCGCCGATGAGACGCGTGAAGAGCGGCGTCTCGATGAAGGTGAACACCTATCAGCTATACGTCAGAGACGGAGGTAGGTCCAGCCCGAAGATCGGCGCGAACCGACGCAGTTCACCCAAGTTGACACCCCGGCCGGCTGCGTCCTAATCGCTCGGCGGTGCTCCGCTCGCTGACCGTTCTCGTCGTCCTGATCGCAAGCGCAACGGCCTCGACGGCGACGGCAGCGCCGCCAGCTGCGCCGACCGACGATTCCCTCGCCCGCGTCCGGGCGAGCGGCGAGCTCCGCTGGGGCGCCGACGCGCAGGGCGGCGCGCCGTATGTCTTCCAAGATCCAATGGACCCGAATCACCTGATCGGCTTCGAGGTCGACCTCGCGACCGAGCTCGCACAGGCGCTCGGAGTCCGCGCCCGCCCGGTGCAGGGCCAGTGGGACACGCTTCTCGAGCTGCTCAACCGCGGCGACTTCGACATCGCACTCAACGGGATCGAGGCAACAGACGAGAAACGTCGCGTCTGCGCATTGACCGCGCCCTACTACATCGCCCCCGAGCGCCTCACCATCCGACGCGGCGACTCGACCGCGCCGCGCGACCTCGCGTCCCTCGCCGGCCGCCGCGCCGGCACGCTCCCCGCCTCGCTCGCCGAGCGCATCCTCAAGCGGGCAGGCGCCGAGGTGCGTACGTACGACGGCGGGCAGAACGACATCTACGAGGATCTTCGCCTCGGGCGCACGGATGCCGTCCTGCTCGATGCGCCGGTGAGCCTCTACTACGGCGACGTGGAGCCGGCGCTCGAGTCGATCGACGGCGCGTTCGGCGAGGTGCGCTATGCGATCGCGGTGCGCTCGCAGGACGAGACGCTGCGCGCGGCGCTCGACGAGGCGCTCCGAAATCTCGCCCGAACCGGCCGCCTCCGAACGATCTACGAGCGCTGGGGATTGTGGAACGCCGAGACTGCCGCGCTCCTCGGCGACACGACCCTGCCACGGACAACAGTCGCGGAGGCATACGATGCGTGGCAGGCAGCCGTCGGTCGCCTGCCCTCCTTCTTCGATCGGGTGACGACGCGCTACCCCCGGATGATGCCGCTCTTCGTGCGGGGGGCGTTGATGACGCTCGCGCTCTCGGCGGCGGCGATGGCGCTGGCGGTGCCGCTCGGCGGGCTGCTCGCGATCGGCCGGAAGTACGGCGCCACTCCGGTCCGATGGCTCGCGGTCGGCTACATCGAGTTCGTGCGCGGGACGCCGCTGCTGGTGCAGCTCTTGATGCTCTACTTCGGTCTTCCCGAGCTCGGCATCACGCTCGATCCGTTCGTCGCCGGCGCGCTCGCGCTCGGCCTCAACTACGCGGCGGCGGAGGCGGAGAATTATCGCGCCGGGCTCGAGAGCGTGCCGATCGGGCAGCTCGAGGCGGCGTGGTCGCTGCGGCTCTCGACGCCGCAGGCGCTCCGCCACGTGATCGTGCCGCAGGCGCTACGGGTCGCGATCCCGCCGATCGCGAACGACTTCATCGCGCTCCTGAAAGACAGCTCGCTGGTGTCGCTCGTCACGCTCGCGGAGCTCACCAAGACGTACATGAACCTCGCGAGCGCGACGCGCGATCACCTCGGCCTCGGGGTCGTGGTCGCGCTCTGGTATCTCGCGATCGGCCTGCCGTTCGCGTACCTCGCGCGCGCGGCCGAGACGCGCCTCGGCCGCCACCTCCGGACGACGGCCGCGTGATCCGCGTCTGCGATCTCGAGCGGCGGCATCCCGGCGCGTCGGCGCCGGTGCTAGACGGCGTCTCGTTCGAGCTGCCGGCGGGCGCGCTCGCGGTCGTGCTCGGTCCGAGCGGGGCCGGCAAGACGACGCTGCTCCGCTGCCTCGCGGGGCTCGACTCTTTCCAAGCGGGCTCGATCGACGTCGACGACCTGCACGTCGCTGCCAACGGCGCCGGCCGGCGCGAGCTGGCGCGGATGCGCGCGCGCCTGCGCGGCCGGGTCGGAATCGTCTTCCAGACGCTCGAGCTCTTTCCACATCTCACGGTGCTCGAGAACTGCGTCCTCGCGCCGATCCACGTCGCGCGCGTGCCGCGGGACGAAGCGGAGTCGCTGGCGCGGGCGTTGCTCGAGCGCCTCGGTCTCGCCGACAAGGCCGGTGAGTACCCGCAGCGCATGTCGGGCGGGCAATGCCAGCGCGCGGCGATCGCGCGCGCGCTGGCGATGGAGCCGCGTGTCCTCCTCTACGACGAGCCGACGAGCGCGCTCGATCCGTCGCTCAAGCAGGAGGTGTGGCAAACGGCGCAACGCGTGCGCGCGAGCGGCGTGACGCAGCTGATCGTCACGCACGATGCGGAGATCGCTCGCCACGCCGACGTCGTCTTCACGATCGACGCCGGACGACTCGCGGAACGACGCTGACGATCCGCCGCCGGGACCATCAGCTGGCGCGGGTATAGTGCTTCACATTGACGCACGGCCGTCGGAGATCGCGAATCCGACGTTGACGGCCATCGCACGCGCGTGAGAGTCCATGACTCATGCGCGATCGCGTACGTCTCGTGCTTGCTCTCGCCCTGCTCACCACCATTCGCCCCGCGACCGTTTGGGCGTGGGGCTGCGAAGGACATCGGACGGTGGCGCTGATTGCCGAGCGCCATCTCAACGATCACGCCCGCGCGCGGGCGACGGCGCTGCTCAAGCAGCAGCCGATCGATCCCGATCTTCCCCGCTTCTGCCACCCGAAGAGCGCCAGCCGGTTCGCTGACGCGTCGACGTGGGCCGACGACGTCCGCGAGCGCCGGCCGCAGACGGCGGGCTGGCACTTCCTCGACGTGCCGCGCGGCGCGCCCGAAGGGAACGCTTCGCAGTTCTGCCCCCAGAAAGGCTGTGTCACGTCGGCGATCAAGAAGAATCTCGCGGTGCTCTCCTCGAACGCATCTGCCCAGCAGCGCGCCGACGCGCTCCGGTTCGTCATCCACCTCGTCGGCGATCTGCATCAGCCGCTCCATTGCGCGACCAACAACGATCGCGGCGGCAACTGCGTTCCGGTGACGTTCTTCGGAACGCGACCGACGCCGAACGAGGCGAAAACGAAGTTCGCGCCGAACCTGCACGGCGTCTGGGACACCTCGCTGATTCAGCGCGCGATGCCGAGCCCCAGCCTCGCCGCCTACGCGGCGGCCCTGGATCAGCGCTTCGCGCCGCGCGTGCACGACTGGGAACAAGCAGGCATCGCCCTCGACGACTGGGCAGCGGAGAGCCACCGGCTTGCCGAGGA
>JBGPIT010000316.1:0-5872 GCA_041485125.1 Binatia bacterium
CTACGAGGAGCTGGGAAAGATTTTCCGCAACACGCGTGTCCTCACCCTGTCGCTCGTTCAGAACTGGCTCATCGGTCCGGTCCTGATGTTCGCGCTGGCGGTCCTCTTCCTTCGCGACAAGCCCGACTACATGCTGGGCCTCATCATCATCGGTCTCGCCCGGTGCATCGCCATGGTCATCGTGTGGAACGATCTCGCGAAGGGGGATACCGAGTATTGCGCTGGCCTGGTCGCCTTCAACTCGATCTTCCAGGTGCTCTTCTTCCCGGTCTACGCCTACTTCTTTGCGACCGTCCTGCCCGCGTGGCTAGGTCTCCGCGGGGCCGTCGTGCAGCTTACGATCGGTGAGGTTGCGAAGAGCGTCGCGATCTATCTCGGCGTGCCCTTCGCCGCGGGATTCCTGACGAGACGAGTGCTCGTCCACGCCAAGGGCCTCGACTGGTATCAGGAACGGTTCGTCCCGCGGATCAGCCCCATCACGCTCGTCGCGCTCCTCTTCACCATCGTCGTCATGTTCTCGCTCAAGGGCGGGACCATCGTGCAACTTCCACTCGATGTGCTGCGGATCGCCGTGCCGCTGGTGATCTACTTCGTCGTGATGTTTCTCGGGTCGTTCTTCCTGAGCCGACGCGTTGGCGCCACTTATGAACAATCCGCGACGCTGTCCTTTACGGCCGCCTCTAACAATTTCGAGCTTGCGATCGCCGTCGCGGTGGCGACCTTCGGCATCCACAGCGGGGTGGCATTTGCGGCGGTCATCGGGCCACTCGTCGAAGTCCCGGTGCTGATCGGGCTCGTCAACGTCGCCCTCTGGCTGCAGCGACGCTACTTCCTCGGGGTGGTGCCCGTCATGGGCGAACGTATGCGCGCGGGCGGCCCATAGATCATTCGGTCGGCAGCACCGCTGTCTACGTCGTGCCCCAGTCGATGCGGAGCTCACGCCGTTTTCGTGCTCGTCTTCGCCATGACCGTTCCGGTGCTCAGCGACGCTGGCGTTGGTGGCGTCAGTCGGTGACCGCACCTGTCGAGCTGCTCGAAACGACTCGTGCGTACTTCGCGAGCACACCGCGCGTGTAGCGTGGCGACGGTGGGCTCCATGCGGTGCGCCGCCGCGCGAGCTCTCCATCGGACACTGCCAGCTGCAAGAGGTTGCGCTCGGCCGCGATCGTGATCATGTCGCCGTTTTGGACCAGGGCGAGCGGGCCGCCGTCCTGTGCTTCCGGGGCGACGTGACCGACGACCATGCCATACGTCCCGCCCGAGAAGCGCCCGTCCGTCACCATCCCGACTTTGTCACCGAGACCTTTGCCGACGATCGCCGAGGTCGGCGCGAGCATCTCGCGCATTCCGGGACCCCCGCGGGGACCCTCGTATCGAATGACGATCACATCGCCTGGACGTACGTGGTCGCCGAGGATCGCGTCGAGACAATCCTCTTCGGAGTCGAAGACACGGGCAGGGCCGGTGATCGTCGTCACCTTCAAGCCGGAGATCTTCGCGACGGCTCCGTCGGGCGCGAGATTGCCCCGCAAGATCGCGAGATGCCCCTGAGCATAGATCGGCGCGGCCATCGGTCGCACGACGTCTTGAGCCGATGGCGGTTCGTCCGGAACCTCGGCGAGCTGTTCTGCGAGCGTTGCTCCCGTCACCGTCAGGCACGATCCGTCGATGAGCCCTGCGCCCAGAAGCATCTTCATGACCAGAGGGACACCGCCGACCCGATGTAGATCCGTCGCGACGTATTTCCCGCTCGGCTTCAGGTCGCAGAGCACCGGCACGCGACGTCTGATCCTTTCGAAATCGTCGATCGATAGCGGCACCTCCGCCGCATGCGCGATCGCGAGCAGGTGGAGCACTGCGTTCGTCGACCCACCGAGCGCCATCACTACGGCGATCGCGTTCTCGAAAGCGGCGCGTGTCATGATGTCGCGCGGTAGAAGCTGCCGCTCGATCAGTTGGACGAGCTGCGCTCCGGCGGCCTCGGTCGATACCGTCTTCTCGGCATCCTCGGCAGCCATCGTCGACGTCATCGGCAGGCTCATCCCCATCGCCTCGATGGCGGCGGACATGGTGTTGGCGGTGTACATGCCGCCACAGGAGCCGATCCCCGGGCACGCGCGACGCTCGATCGCCATGAAATCTTCGGCCGACATTCGACCTGCGCTCCGCGATCCGACCGCCTCGAAGACGCTGACGATCGTCAGGTCCTCACCCTTGTAGTGGCCGGGTTTGATCGTGCCGCCGTAGACGAAGATCGCTGGGATGCTCAGTCGGGCGATCGCGATCATCGCGCCCGGCATGTTCTTGTCGCAGCCACCGATCGCGAGCACTCCGTCGAAGCTCTGGGCTCGGCAGACCGTCTCGATCGAGTCGGCGATGACCTCGCGACTCACCAGCGAGCACTTCATGCCTTCGGTGCCCATCGAGATCCCGTCGCTGACGGTGATCGTCCCGAATGTTTGTGCCATGCCGCCCGCGTGCTGAATGCCGCGCACGGCGACATCGGCGAGGCCCTGAAGGCCTGCATTGCATGGAGTGATCGTGCTGTGACTGTTGGCCACGCCGACGATGGGTTTCGCGAAATCGGCGTCGGAGAAGCCAACGGCGCGGAGCATCGCGCGGTTCGGTGACCGGCTGTCACCGTCCGTGATGGCAGCGCTGCGGCGTCGCTGGACCGAGACTCGTGCCATGAATCCTCCTTCAGCTCGTGCGTGTCGTGCGGAAACCACCGCGCGCGACGAACTCGACGCCGGCATACCGCGCGTCGGACCCGAGCTCCTCTTCGATACGGAGAAGCTGATTGTACTTGGCGACTCGCTCGCCCCTCGCCGGAGCGCCGGTCTTGATCTGCCCCGCTGCGCTCGCGACCGCCAGATCCGCGATGAAATCGTCCGGCGTCTCACCCGATCGGTGGCTGATCACGGTCCCGTACCGGCCGGCCTTCGCGACTGATATCGCGCGCAGGGTCTCGGTCACCGTGCCGATTTGGTTGAGCTTGATCAGCGCCGCGTTGGCAACGCGTTCTTCAATCGCGCGCTCGATGATCGCGGGATTCGTGACGAAGATGTCGTCGCCGACGAGCTGCACGCTCTCGCCGAGCCGTTCGGTGAGGAGCCGCCAACCTTGCCAGTCGTCTTCGGCGAGGCCGTCTTCGATCGACCAGATCGGAAATTGACGAACCCAATCCTCGTAGAGCGCGACCATTTCCGCGGACGAACGTCGCTCGCCGGATGATTTGCGGAACATATACACGCCGTCCCGGTACAGCTCGCTCGCCGCCGGGTCCAACGCCAGGACGACGTCGCGTCCCGGCTCGAAACTCGCGCGGTGAATCGCTTCGAGAACCAGCTCGATGGTTTCGACGTCCGCACGCAGATTCGGCGCGAAACCTCCTTCGTCGCCGACGGCAGTGCCATACGATCGCTCGTGCAGAATGCTCTTGAGCGCGCGGTAGACCTCGGCTCCGATCCGAATCGCTTCGCGTACGCTGGCCGCGCCAACCGGGGCAATCATACATTCCTGGAAGTCGACGTTATTGTCGGCGTGCGCGCCGCCATTGAGAACGTTGAACATCGGCACCGGAAGCAGGGCTGACCGGTCGGTACAGAGCGTACGGTAGAGCGGTTGCCCCGCTGCGAGCGCCGCCGCGCGTGCGACCGCGAGAGAGACGCCGAGGATTGCGTTGGCGCCGAGTCGCGATTTGTCCGTCGTGCCGTCGAGGCCAATCAACCGCTCGTCGATGGACCGCTGATCCGACGCGTCCGCGCCGCGCAGCATGGGCGCAATCTTCTCGTTGACGTTCGCGACGGCAAGCAGCACACCCTGACCACCGAAACGTCGATCATCGCCGTCTCTGAGCTCCACGGCCTCGCGGGCTCCGGTCGACGCACCCGACGGGACGGCCGCGCGTCCCAGCACGCCGTTCTCGAGCCACACGTCGACCTCGACCGTAGGGTTTCCACGCGAATCGAGGATCTCTCGGGACTGAACCTCTCTGATGTCGGCCATGTCGTTTCCCTCTCGATCATGCCGCAACAGCGGCGTGGCTCTCGATGCGTTCGAGCAAAGTCGAAAGCGCTAGGGCGTGGCGGTCGAGCTCAGCTGACTCTGCCGTCACATCACTCGCGGCGCGCGCGCGAGCGTCGCGGGCGCGCACAAGGGCTTCTTTCAACGAGGCGACCAACTGGTCCATGTGCTGCGAAAACTGGAAGCCGAAGACCCGAGATGCCTCCAGCAGTCGTTGCCGGAATTCAGCAGTTGCACGCGAGAGATTGCGGGCGATCTCTTCCGGCGCGGCTCGGATGAAGCGGCGCCGGATCACCCGTCGCGCCAATGATGCCGGAAGGAAGAGCGGCATCTCGTCCAACATCAGGGAGAACATGGGTTCCACCGTCGCGTGCGGCGAGTCGATGGAAAAATCCGCGAGCTCGGCCGAAAAGTTCACCGTGGCGCCGAACAGCTCCTGCAGCAGTGAGGTGAGCTCGCCCATGAGCGCGTTGGACTCGGTCCGCAGCCGGTCTCGCATTCCTGCGAGCTCGCGGTGTACACGCGCCGCCTCCTCCGCCGCCCACTCGTCGACGACGCGCTGCACACCTTCTTTCAACGTACGGTTGAGCGTCTCGACGAGCTCGCGCCGACCGCCGTGGGCGCCGGCATACACGTGCTCCAACGACGCGACCAGGTTCGGGGTGCGGTCGGCGACAAACGAGCCGTGCGTCTTCTCGAGCTCCTCTACGAGTCGCCGGCTCGCGGTCGCGAGGAGCCCCTCGATCGCTGCCCGATTCCAGCCGGCGCGCTCGCTCCGCGATTCGAACTCCTCGATTCTTCGTCCGAGCGTGGCGACCGGGATCAGGAGAGCGCGGCGGCGGAGCTCGACGGCGCCCGCAAGCTCACGAATCCACTCCCGCACCCGACGGCGTGCGGCCGCGCGCAACACCGCCCCGCGCTGCTCCGAGAGGAACACGGCGAGATCCCGTTCGAGCGCTACGAGACCGCTTTGCTCGAGCGCGTCCGCGGATCCGTTCAGTCGAGCGGCCAACGCATCTCTCGCGGAAATCGCATGGAGGCGAAGCGGTGACTCCCCGAGCCTAGAGACCAGAGCCTTGCGCACGAAGGCGACGATCTCCCCACGTTCCGCGCCACTGATCAGATCGATCTTGTTGACGACGAAGAACAGCTTGTCGACGTGCCGCCGCACGCTCTCCACAAAGTCCAGCTCCGAATGACTGGCAGGCTGATCGGCGCTCAAGACGATCACGGCAGCGTCGACCCGCGGAATGAAGTCCATCGTCACCGCGGTGTTCTCGACGTACACCGATCCGATCCCGGGCGTGTCGACGATGCGCACACCCGCCAGCGGCCCAGCCGTTGGGTACTCGACGTCGACGCGCGTCACATCCTTCGTGTTCGAAGGATTCCTCCGCTCCGTCGTGTACATATCGAGATCCTCGAGCGCGACTGCCGTGCGCCGCCCGTCGCGAAACCACACGGTGACCCCCGCGACGGCGGCATGACGAACGACCGTCACCACGGATGTCAGTGGAACGGACGCCGTACTCAACACCTCGGCACCTATCAACGCGTTCACCAGGGTCGACTTGCCCCGCTTGAACTCACGCCAGCGCGTGAGAGAAGCCGCGCCGTTTCCGCGCTCACCACCGCCCAGTTTCCGACCGCGAAAAGCCGCGTCGCGGCGCCGTCTGGAAGGCCGAGCTCGTCGAGCACGGACGCGATGTCTTGCGCGCCGCAGGTGTTCTCGATGTCGATGAAGACCGCTCGCTGTGCCTGCCCCGAGGTGTTCATGGTAGCCGGATCACGAGCGCGGGACAGGCTACCTGGTTGTGAACGCATCAGACGTTCCGGCCGACCAGCA
>JBGPIT010000317.1:0-5866 GCA_041485125.1 Binatia bacterium
CGACGGCGCAACGCGCGCCGGCATACTCGGACCACGAGCGGTAGCCGAGCTCGCGAAACATCTCCCGTTCGGCACACCGACGGAGCAGCCGCCCCAGGCGCGCATTGACGCGGTGCATGCGGCGGATCGTGGCTCGCAGCCGCCGATCGAGCTCGGCCGGTTCGACCGCGTGCGCGAGCGCCGAGCTCGTTGCATGATCGCGCGCCGACGACGCGGCGGTTTGCGAGGCGTCGTGGGGGACGACGGCAGCAGGATCGAGCGTGTCGCACCACGTCACCGGGCCCTCGCGCTTCTCGCCAGTGGTGCACGGCACGGTGATGCTGACATCGTGTGGCGCCACCGCGGAGAGTCCTTCGGCGGCGACGAACTCCGCCGCTTGCCATGTCGACAGCTGCTCGCCCGCGACCCGTCGGGCCAACTCGACGACGGTCTTCCATTCGGAACGGACCGCCGGCGGACAGCGCAGTGCGAACCGGCCGATCGATTCACCGTCGAGCCGTTCGACACCCTCGGACTCGTCGAGGACCGTCGCCACCGCCTCGGCGCGGATCTTCCCACCGTCGGTCGCCCGATCGTTCGCTGTCGCGGGCGGGATGAGCGTCGCGAGCTCACGAACCGTTCGCCTGCGCGCGAGCGCGACCCAGTGCGCCTCCGTCTGCGGTGTGGCCACGATGGCGAGTAGTCGAAGGTGACTCCAAGAGATTTCGCCGGCCCCGAACGCAGATTGCGCGATTGGGAGCTGCGCGGCAGTCGCGACCGTCGAGGCGACGCTCTGAAGCTCGCGTCCCGACCAGCCGAGCCGCTCCCGGGCGTAGTCACCGATCCGCATGAAGCCGAGCCGTTGGTGGGAGTTTGTCTGCAGAAACGCGGCCGCGAGGATGCCGACCTCCCAGCGGCAGCGTGGCTCCTCGCGCCCGAGGCGGTGCAACTGTCGATCGAGGGAACGTGCGCGGCGGCGACGCACGCGCGTCGTGGTCGGGAATTGCGGCGAGCTCACGGGCGAACAAGAGACGAAACACGTACCAGCTGTCAAGAAGATTCGTCTATCTACTCGTATACGCCCGCTGCGTGATCGGGGTGTGAACGAACGCCGCCCGCCGATCGGAGATGGTACCGGCGGCTTCGCGTCGAACCAACTCGAACGATCGCGATCAGTAGCTGGTGGAACAACCGCGAGCATAGAGAAGCGCGCCAGCGCGACGGCGTCGTGCGACCGCTCGAGATGGACGTCGATGAGGTCTACGATCACGCAGCATCGATGGGGGCGTAGTCGACACGGTGCCGTCGATCGACTAACCGTGCTGCCGAACGGATCCAAAGGAGGGACCGCGCGATGGCACGACTTCAGGTAGGCATCGAGACCGCGTGCACCGCACCGCTCTGGATCGAGCGGCTGAGCATGCGGTTCGGCCAGCTCGCCGGCGTCGACAGCATGCTGCTGCCCGACCACTACGTCGGGTTCGTGCCGCGCGCGCTCTGGAAGCCCGAGTACACGCCGGCCGCGAAGATGGTGCCGTCGACGGACGCCTTCTTCGATCCGTTCGTGATGCTCGGGATGATGGCGACGCGCTTCCGGCGCACGCGGATCGGCACCGGCGTCACCGAGCCGTTCCGCCGGCATCCGGTGACGCTCGCGCAGGCGTTCGTCACGCTCGATCATCTCAGCAAGGGCCGGGCGATCCTCGGCATCGGCAACGGTGAGCGCGAGAACACGGAGCCCTACGGCTTGCCGTTCACGCGGCGGGTCGGCCGGCTCGAGGAGGCGCTCACGATCATCCGGAAGCTCTGGCTGAGCGGCGGCGAGCCGGTGAGCTTCGACGGGCCGACGTGGAAGCTCCGCAACGCCCTCTTCACCACACCGCTCTACAAGGAGAAGGCGCCGACGATGTGGGTCGCCGCGCACGCGCCGCGCATGCTCGGTCTCACCGGGCGCTTCGCCGACGGCTGGTACCCGACGCAGAAGATGACCGCCGACGACTACCGCAGCAAGCTCGCGATGATCCACGCCGCCGCCGCGGAAGCGGGACGTCCGATCGACAAGTTCGAGCCGGCGATGCAGGTCCAGGTCGCGATCGGGCCGGGCCGTAGGAAGATGCTCGAGCAGTTCACCAAGGTGAAGCCGGCCGCCGCGATGGCGCTCCTGATCCCGGGACCGGTGTGGAAGAAACACAACCTCGCGCACCCGCTCGGCGAGAGCTTCGAAGGCTTCCCCGACATCATCCCGAACGAGGTGCCGCCCTCGGCGCTCGCCGATGCCGAGCGTCTGGTGACGCCCGAGCTACTGAACGAGGGCGTCTGCGCCGGCACCGTCGACGAGATCGTCGACGAGGTGAAGCCGCTCGTCGCCGCCGGCATGCGCCACCTCGTGATGTGGAACGTCGGCCCCATCGCGACCGGCGGCGGCGCCGCCGACATCGTGCGGCAGACGCAGCTCATCTGGCGGCTGAAGAAGCTGCAGACGAACGGCGCCTGAGTAGTCGCTGAGTTAGGCGCTGGTTGCGGCGGGCTCGTCGAGCGAGGTTGCGGCAGGGTTGCGGGTCGTTCCGGCCGGAGCATCGTCGAGACGATCTACTGCTGCCCTCAGCGCATCAACGTGCGGCGGCCTTTTGCGGGCAGGGCACCGGCGGCAGCTACGCGCTCACTGGCAAATCCCGCCGCTGCATGTGAGGCCGGCGCAGCAGGGCCCCGCGCTCCCCGTACACGAGTCGCCGCCCGGCACGCATGCCGGGCACGGATCGGCGCCGTTGTTCAAGCTGTTCTTGGGAAACGGGCCGCAGCTGAAGATAACACTCGTGCCATTGAGTCCCGTGATGTGTCCCTTCGCGATCGTCTTACCATCCGCTTTACCGCTCACAACAAACGAGCCGAAGCCACGCTTGAGGCAGTCGAAGGTCTTGGCCGCGTCGAACTGCGGCTTCTTCACGCTGCCCTTGGGGTCGCACGAGCACCCGCCGTCGAAATTGCTCGTCCCGCTCGGGAACTCGACGTGCGCGTGCAGGTCGAAGTCACCGATCGTGCCGGGCGAGGTGAAGCGAACGCAGCCAGCGTAGGTTTCGCCGGTGTCCTGGGCGAAGCGACAGTCGTACGCGTGGTGGTCGAGCACATCAACGCAATTTCCGGCGGATGCGGCGGCCGGCCACAGCAACATCAGAACGGCGATCCAAGTGGCGGTTTTCATCGACGGAGCCTCCCGGTTCAGTGGCAGAAGTTGGATGAGGGGCAGTGTGATTAGCCGTAGCGTCGGGAGAAGCGGCAATCAAGGGGGGCGCGGCAACGATGGGAAGCACGGCGCTTCGTTCTGGCGCGCATCACGGCGCGAGTGTCACTGCGCCCCGCGACCCTGCAGGTTGTCCGGCGTGGAGTCTCAGGCCCGCAGGACGGTCATTGCGGCGCCGACGCCACGGCGACTGTCGTCGGAGCAGCTCATTCTGCGTTTGTGAGCGACGGGTCGGGATCGGGCACGCTGACCCTTCCCACGTATTCCTCGAGC
Organism: Binatia bacterium; assembly: GCA_041485125.1. GTDB lineage: Bacteria > Desulfobacterota > Binatia > UTPRO1 > UTPRO1 > JBGPIT01. The sequence continues at coordinate 3,491 of JBGPIT010000317.1, forward strand.
AGGCGCCGGCCCGGAGCATACGGAGCAGAATGGAAGAGGAGCGCTCTCCGCGTGCGGTCTCGGTCGAGCCAAGCTTTCAGCGCATCGTGCTCTGGCTCGGTCGCGATCCGCACGGCGACGACGGAGGCGTGACGGGCGTCGGCGGTCGCGAGGAGCGCGTCGAGTCCGCGCGGTTGCTCGACCACGGTCTTGTCGAACGAGAGGCGCGTGTATCGTTCGAGTAGCGCGAAGTAGCGGGCGGGGGTGTCGTAGTACTGCGTGGGGTACGGCTCGTCGGTATCCTCGATCACGATCGGCTCGTGGACGCTCATCGAAACAACGTCGCCGCCGAGGAACGTGCGGCCGTCCGACTCGTGGAGGATGCCGCCCGCGATGATCGTTCCCGGGCCGTCGTAGCCGAAGGCATAGCCGAGAAAGCGATCGGTCGCGCACACGACGTCGATGCCGCGTTCGGCGAGGTAGGTCGCGGCGCGCACTTTGTCGAAGTAGTCGCAGCATCCGACCACGACGTCGGCGCGCCGCTCGACGGCGAGGGCGGCGACGGCCGAGACGCCGTGTGCGTCGACGAGCATCGCGACGTCGTCGGCGAGAAACCGCGTGGTGGGGTACTCGTCGACTTTGTCGCGCAGCACCAGGAACGTGAAGTGGCCGGCCGCATCGGGCGCGTACCAGTTGGCGCCGATCCGCCTCACGAGCGCACCGTAGAGCGCGAGCGTTTGTGCCGCCTGTCGCCGCGCGACGGCGTTCACGACCGCGCCTTCGAAGTAGTCGATCGCCGGATCGATCCGCCAGGGGGCGGCGAGTCGCAGCGCCAGCCAGTCGCGGCTCACCCGTTCGGCCTGCCCGGCGACACGCATCGTCGGCGCGAGTCGTATCGCGTCGGTGCCGAAGGTGACGCGGTCGGCATGCCGCGTGTGGACGGGCAGGGTGGACGGCGAATCGGGGACGGCCGCGATCTCCACCGTGTCGCCGTGAAGGATCTGCTCCTCGACCGCGGCACGCCACGGCACGTCCATTCGGCGCCAGAGGCTGACCGCGGTCGCGAGATCCTGGGGGCGCGCCGCGCCGCACTCGCGTCCGACGGCGAAGAGCGTCTCGTGAATGATGGCGCGCGCGAAGTCGTCGGGGGCGTCGTCGAGGCTCCGTTCGAAATGCGGAACGCTGGCGCAAACCTTCGTGACGTCATGCCGCAAGCGTCCTTCGATCAGGAGCGCGTCGCCCTGCGCGAACTCGTCCAGACGATCGGCGCGCGCCGAGAGCTCCGCGAGGAAGCCGTCGACGCCGCCGGATCGGTTCACGTCGATGACGTACGCGAAGTCGGGCTCACGTCGGCGCGCCACCGGATCGGCGCGATCGCGGGCGCGCCCGTGCACGTAGTGACGCCATTCGGACGCGAACTTGCCGTCCCGGCCCCACGGTCCGGCACCGAAGACGACGCAGGCTCCTATGACGACCAGCGCCGCGATCAGACGCGCGCCACTGCGAAGGACGATTCTCTGCATCGCTCCTCGAGTGATGTCCCGTCACGCCCCGGCGGGTTCGCGCGACAGAGAATCCTCTTTCGATCGTTGTAGGAATCGGGCTGGAATCGGCTTTACACCAATCCCGGTCGAGCGAGAACGCCCCGGTGCGCTTTTGGAATCTACGTTGCCGAGATGGCGGTGTCCGCACTAAGCTTGGGGTCGACGGTGCTGCACACGGACCGTCGTGCCGCTCGCCACTCACTCAATCATTTGGAGGTGTACTCGTGAAGGTTCTCATAGTCGTCTTTTCGCTCGCTATCATCATGCTCAGCTCCGTGAGTCTCGCGCACGCACAGGCGCGCGCGGTGCAGGTCACCAACGACGACAACGCCGCGGCGTACTCGGTGCTCGTCATCAAGCAGCTCGGGCAGCAGCAGTGGGTCGTCGTCGCGAATTTCGACAACGAAGAGGTGACCGGCAACGTCTTCAATCTCGACGGCAGCAATCCGCAATTCCTCCGCTGCGACATCGGAGACCCGTTTCCTTCTGACCAGTCGGAGGTTGTCGGTGTGGACGTGCAGCTCAGCTGCTGGGCGGCGGCGGCGTGTACCGCAATGCCGTGCGGTGAGAATGCCGCCTGGACGTTCGTCGGCGAGCGCGCGATCCCGGGGTCGTTCTTCTTGCCGTAGGTCGACACACGTCCCGGCCGCGGCCAAGTGGGTCGCGGGCGGGGTGCGAGCCGCTACGGGCGCACAATTTCCTTGACTCTTCGCGCGGCTACGTAGCAAGGTGCGCGGATGCCGAATGTCTCGCCGTCCTACGCGTGTGCTCGTGCATCCGCGACATAGCCGTCTCGCAGCAGCGCTGATCGTCATCGTTGGTGTGGTCGTGGCGCTGGTCGCGCCGGCGGCCG
>JBGPIT010000318.1:0-5838 GCA_041485125.1 Binatia bacterium
CGCTGCGCACGGACGTACTCCTTCACGAAGCGCTCGAACGGGAGGTCGTACGACCGCAACGTGAGGCGCTTGGTCGCGACGCTCGCGGCGCGCACGTTCGCGGCGAGCTTGGTCGCGAGGTCGAGCGCCGTCGCGTCGAGACGATCGCGCGACACCACACGATTGACGAGACCTTGCCGCTCCGCGCGGGCCGCGTCCCAGGTCTCGCCGAGGAGCATGATCTCGCGCGCCGCGCCAGCACCGACGAGCCGCGGCAATCGGTAGGTCGCGAGGCCGGGGATGATGCCGTGGCGGACGGCGGAGAGGCCGAACGTCGCGTCGTCGCTCGCGATCCTCAGATCGCAGCAGATGGCGATTTGCAGGCCGCCGCCGAGACACGGCCCCTGGATCGCGGCGACCGTCGCGACCGGGATGGCTTCGATCTTCGCGAGCGCGACCTCCCAGCGCCGGAACCAATCGGCTTTCAGGTGATCGCCGGCGAGCGCGGCGAGGTCGATGCCGGCGCAGAACGCCCGGCCGCGTCCGCTGACGATGATCGCGCGCGCCTTCGCGTCGCGCGCCGCGCGCGTGGCGGCCCGGTCGAGGTCGCCGACCGACTCGTCGTCGGTGGCGTTCAGCTTCTCGGGTCGGGTGAGCTCGAGGCGGCCGATCCCGTCCGCCCCGGCCGGCGTGTACGCGGCATGCGGCGATCGCTTGCTCGCCCGCTTCATCAGACGCCGCCGAGGAGATCCTTACGGACCCGGCCGTCGCGCATGACAAGGACGATCTTCGCGGGATCCTGCAGCATGCCGAGGTCGGCGAGCGGATCGCCGCTCACGAGGATCAGGTCGGCGAGCTTGCCGGCCTCGACCGTCCCGATCTCGCTCGCCATGCCGAAGAGCGCGGCGTTGGTGCGGGTCGCCGAGAGGATCGCGTCGTGCACGCCGAGCACCTGCGCTTTCAGCGCCAGCTCGTAACTCTTGAAGGGCTGCATGGGCCCCAGCACGTCCGACCCCGAGCAGATGGGCAGGCCGGCGTCGCGCGCGACCCGCAGCGAGTCGAGACCGCGCTCCTTCGCCTTGTCGATCTTGTCGATCATCTTGCGCGGGAAGCCCTGCGCCTCGCCGCCGGCGCTGATGAGGAAGTAGGTCGTGAGCGTCGGGACGAAGAACGCGCCGGCGTCCTTGATCGCCGCCGCCGACTCCTCGTCGAGGAAGTTGCCGTGCTCGATGCTGCGGACCCCGGCGGCAAGCGCGTTCATGATGCCGCGTGGCGTGTAGACGTGGGCGAGCGCGATCTTGTCGACGGTGCGGGCCTCGTAGCACGCGGCGGCCATCTCCTCGACGGTGAACTGCGTGTGCTCGATCTCGTCGGTCGGCGAGATGCAGCCGCCGCCGCCCATGATCTTGATGCCGTGGGCGCCGATCCGCAGCATCTCGCGCGCGGCGCGGCGCATCTCGGCGGGCGAGTCGCAGATGCGCGGCGCGGCGACGAGACCGTGGATGCCGGTGTAGGGCGACGCTTGCGTGTGCGGCTCGCGCCAGTCGCCGTGGCCGCCGGTCTGGGTGAGGCAGCCGCCGGTGAAGAGAATGCGCGGGCCGTTCACGAGCCCGCGCTCGGTCGCCTGTACGAAGCCCCAGTCCAGGCCGAACGCATCACGAATGGTGGTGAAGCCGGCGCGGAGCGTCTCCTCGAGGACGTCCTTGATCCGGAGCGCGATCGTCGCGGGCGCCTCGCGCAGCATCTTCGCGACGTCGGTCTCGATGATCGCGGCGTGGACGTGCGCGTCGGTGAGGCCCGGCATGAGCGTCCGCCCGTCGCACTCGACGATGGTCGAGTCGCGCGGCAGATCCGGCTGCCCGCCGCGCACGACCTGCGCGATCCGCGCACCGTCGACGACGACCGTCGAGCGTCGTACCGGCTCGGCGCCGGTGCAGTCGAGCAGCGTGCAGTTCTGGAAGACCGTCGTGCTCACGGGCGAGTCCATGCCAGCATCGCGGCGCGCGACGCAACCGTGCCGCCGGCCGCGCGCTCAGTCGAGGACGCTCTCGTTCGTTCGCCGGATGCCGAGCTTCTTCATCCGACTGCGCAGCGTGTTGGGGTGCAATCCGAGCACCGCCGCCGCGCCGCGCGGTCCCTCGACGACCCAGTTGCACTGCTCCAAGGTGCGGGCGATGTGGCGGCGCTGCGAGTCGTCGAGCGTCGATCCCGCGCCGCCGTCGCGCGTCGGCGCGGCCCGCGTCGCGGCCGCCGTCGCTTCGATCACCGGCTCGGGGCTCGCGGCGCGCAGCACGTGGACATCGACCTCGAGGACCGGTCCCGGCGACAAGATCACGGCGCATCACGTTCTCGAGCTCGCGGATGTTGCCCGGCCACGCGTACTCGACCAAGCGTTGCAAGATCGCGGGCGCGACCGACTCGATGCGCCCGATCTTCGCCGCGTACTTCTCGACGAAGCAGTGGGCAGGCACCCGCACGTCCTCGCCGCGCTCGCGCAGCGGCGGCACACGGATGGGAAAGACGTTCAAGCGATAGAACAAGTCGGCGCAGAAGGCGCCGCCGGCAACGGCATTCTCGAGATGGCGGTTGGTGGCGGCGATCACCCGCACGTCGACCTCGACGGTGCGCGACGATCCGACCGGCTCGAACTCCCGCTCTTGCAGGACGCGCAGCAGGCGAACCTGGACCTCGGGCGGAATGTCGCCGATCTCGTCGAGGAAGAGCGTGCCGCCGTCGGCGAGCGCGAAGCGGCCGACGCGCCGCTCGATCGCGCCCGTGAAGGCGCCCTTCTCGTGGCCGAAAAGCTCGCTCTCGATGAGTCCCGTCGGCAGCGCCGCTCAGTTCACCTTGATGAGCGGCTTCTCCTTGCGCTTGGAGACGTCGTGGATGGCGCGGGCGATGAGCTCTTTGCCGGTGCCGGTCTCACCGAGGATCAGCATCGTCGAGTCGGTCGGCGCGACTTGCTTCACCTTGCCCAAGCAAATCGAGCGAGCGAAGTAGCCCTGAGCACGATGGCAGCGGCGACCGAGAAGCGCCGGCATACTTAGAAGCGACGACTACGGGCTGAGAAGCAATCCCATGTGAGCGAACCGGCTCCCATCGCTATCATAGACGCCAACCGAGACGAGTTCCCAATTCACACACGGCGAGTACCCCGGCTGGCTAATGTGGTTCAATCCAGTGTCAAACGTCGTCTTGAGCTTCGCCTGGCCGTTCACCATCACGACAGGAAAACCCTGAAAGGGGATATCCTGAACGGTCATGTCCCCATTGACCGGGTCGTTGAACGTCCAGCGCGCGACAACTTCCAAGCCGCCCACCCCATTTGCGGCGGCGCCGTTGCCGTCGATGACGCCCGTGAGCTTCAGTGAAATCACAACGTCGCGGGCGACGACGGGATTCAGCGGGTTGAGCGGCGCCTTGCTTGCCGCCTGAAGCTGGACCGTGCCCTTGCCTTTGGCCGGGTCGAACTTCCAGCTCGTGGGCGAGCTACCGTTGTACTCATTAAAAGTTTGTGGAGGTTGACAGCTAGGAATGCCGCTTTGGGTGTGTGTGTTCGGGGTACGACTTGGCTCAGTGACCACGCAGGCCCCCGGGAAGTTGGTAGGACAATCCGAATCTACGCTGCAGGGTTGCCCAGCATCGAACATACACGACTTGACCACAGTGTTGCCGCACGACACGAACGCTTGCACGAGATCAACCTGGAGTTTCTTGGCCTTCGACGAGTGGGTGAAGGCACACTGAGCGTGTACGCTGTTGGCGGAGAGTCCAAGAGCAATCGCCACGAGGAGCAGGATCACAAATCTCCTCATAGGGCGTCTCCTTGCCGCGACTGTTTTAGCAGCTTGTACAAGCGGGACGAAGCAGAGAGCGGGTACAGCCAGCGAGTATCGTTTCACGGCGTGTCTCCGTCGATGTTCGGGGACAGACGCCGCTGCGGACGATCGACTGGCCCAGGTGGGTAAGGTGCGGAATCATTTCACATCGCCGGGTCAGCGTCGACGGAAATCGGCGGAAGCGGACACCTTTGGCCGAGACTCGGATGAATCGCCAGCGGCACGCCACGTCATATTGCTCCATGTGGAGCAGTTCGAGACGGAACGGCGGAACGGCGTGGAAACCAACCGCTTCGGTTCTCAGGAGCGGTGACAGTCACCGGGGAGCGGTGAAGCGGATCAGATCGCGACGGCTTGGCGCCGCGACTCCATCGCGCGCCTAAAACGCGATCCACACCTTTTGACAATACCTCCTCCTCGAAGTTGGACTCGCTCTTGATCTCCTCCTGGAGATAGAGGTTCTGCTGCTGAAGGCGGTTGCGCTCCCGCTCGGCGAGGACGCGCGCGGTGACGTCGACCAGCATGGTGCGCGTGTACTTGCCGTCGGGATCCGGCTTCGACCACCACTGCACCCACACCGGCCGGCCGTCGTCCTTGCGCCGGAGCTCCAGCTCGATCGCGGCGCGCTCCTCGCCGCGCTGGATCGACGCGATCGCAGCGCGGACGCGCCGCTGGGTCTCCTCCGTCGGCGCGACCAGGGAGAGGCCGAGCGTGCCGCGCACCTCCTCGGGCCGGAGACCGAGGAGCGTCATGGCGGCGCGGTTCGCGCTCACGAAACGCGAGTCGGTGTCCTCGTAGATGTGGGCGATCGGCGCCTCCTCGAAGAGGTCGCGGAATCGTTGCTCGGAGGCGCGCAGCATCTCGGTCGCGTCGGCGGGCATCGCGCCCGTCGGGTCGGCCGGCGCGAGGGGAGGAGCGTCGTCCCGCTGCTTACTCATTGCTCGCGCGTGAAATAGCCATGGCGCTCGAGCCTTCCGGAGATGACGCCGCGCCGGTAACGACCGCCCGCGTGCCGCTCTCGACCCGCATGATGGGCGCGGAGTGTACACGAAACCGGGCGGCGTTTGGATGCGTCAGTTCACGCCTTCTCGCGGTTTCCCCGACCCGCTAGCCTATGGCGTGGGAGGACGACCGATGGCCGAAACGCCGAACGATGATCCGTTGATGACGCTGGAAGAGGGCTTCGACGGCATGGACCGCGCCTACGACTCTTGGTACGTCGCGCGCGCGACGATCCGCTCCGACGCGCGCACGGGCACCTTGCACATCCTGGTCGCCATCTCCGCGCCGGAACGCGCGTTGAAGCGCGTCCCGGAGGACAAGGTGCAGGCGCGAGCCGTCGCGCTCCGCGATGCGCTGGTGCGGGTCCATCGCGACGAGGCCCGCTCGCTGACCGGCATGAAGACGATCCGCGCCTGGTGGAACGACCAGCCGCCCGCGGAGCAACTCCCGCCGTCTGAGCGCGGCGTTGCTCCGCTGGGGCGGCCTCAGGCCTAGTTGGCCTTCGATTTGAATTGCGTCGGCGAGTTGACCTTCGGCGTGCCGTAGGTCGCTTGCCAACACACACTGCCGTTCTTCAGCTGAACGGTGACCGGCGGCGTGAGCGGCATCGCGGGCAGCACCAGCGGCTCGCCCTTGCCCTTCACGAGCACCTTGGCCTTCTCGGCGATGCCCGGTTGTAGCTTCACCAGCGAGAGGCCGTCGGGCGTGAGCGCCTTGTCCTTGTACTTGAAGCCGCCCGACTTGGTCGCTTTCCAGCACGGCTTGTCGATGCATATGCCGCCTTCGGGCGCCTCGGCGCGCACGATCGGCTGCGCGTTCCCCGACGCGTCGTAGATGCACAGCGTGTACGGCGTGCTCGTGAGCGGCGCGCCGAAGTCGGCCGTCACCGTGGGCGAGCCCTTCACCCACTTCCACGTCAGGACGTCCTTCTTGTCGGGATCGTTGTCCTTGATGTTGAGGACCGACTTGCCGGCGACGGCCGGGAGCTTGCAGCCCGGCTCCGGCGTCGGGCCGCAGA
>JBGPIT010000319.1:0-5824 GCA_041485125.1 Binatia bacterium
CGCGCGGCGAGTACGGGATTCACACGGAGATGTTCACCGACGGGATCATGCGGCTGCACGAGGCCGGCAAGATCACCAACCGCAAGGGCATCTGCGACGGTCTTTCGATCGCGACCTTCGCGGCCGGTACGCCCGAGCTCTATCGCTGGCTCGATCGCAACCCCGTCGTCCGCATGCTGCCGGTCAGCGTCGTGAATGACCCGGCGCGCATGGCGATGACACGGAAGTTCACCAGCATCAACGCCGCGCTCGCGATCGACCTGCACGGCCAGGTCGTCGCCGACACGATCGACGGCCGGCAGTACTCCGGCATCGGCGGGCACGAGACCTTCACGATGGGAGGCCGGCAGGCGCCGGGGGGGAAGAGCATTCTCTGCCTGCGCTCGACCGTGACGGTCGGTGGCGAGCGCCGCTCGACGGTCGTCGCGACGCTACCCGCCGGCGCGATCGTGACGACACCGCGCCATCAGGTGCAGTACGTCGTGACCGAGTGGGGCGTCGCCGACATCGATCAGCTGACCGACGAGCAACGCCGCCGTGCCCTCACCGCGATCGCGCACCCCGACTTCCGCGACGCCCTCGCCGCCGGCAGCCGGCTGGGCGCATGAGCGTTCTCAGTGGCCGCTCGAGTCGGTCCGCCGGCGGGTCCGGGGACGATCGGCTGATCGGGCGCCGGCGTCGTCGGCGGTGGACCCGCGGGATGCGAGCGACACGGGCCGGCGGCGACGAGCGCGAGGAAGACGAGCGCGTATACGCGGACCGTGAGACGATTCCGCATGGCGCGTCTCTAGCGCTAGCGCGCCGGATCGAGGATCGAGCGGAAGCCCGACGGCGCGTGCGGGCCGAGGACGAGCTGCTCCAGGACACCGATCCCCGCGCGGCCGTCGAGGTCGGCGCGGCAGAGCTGTTGGACGTGGAGGTGGCGCGGGTCCATCGGATCGAGATCGGCGAGCGTCCAGGTCTCGCCGTCGACGGCGTTGTCGCCCTTCCACATGCCGTGGCCCCAGGTCGGATTGAGGTAGCCGATCCCGAGCATCTGGAAGGTGAGGATCGGCTCGAGCGCGATCACGCGCGGCGCGCCGGCGTGTGGCTGGAGCTCGATCTCCGCGGACGCCGCGCGCCGCGTGCCCGGTTGCCAGCGGATGCGGTGCGCGACCGACGCCATGGACTCGACGTCGCCGTTCGGGCGGCCGCCGTCGTGGGTGCGGGCGATCATCCCGTTCTGATGCCAGCGCCGGCCGTCGCCGTCCTCGTTTACGTCGAAGTGCGTGCAGAGATCGTCGAAGTTGATGGGCGCCCACAGCCAGAAGAACTGCGGCGGCATCCCGGGCGCGCCGACCTCGGGCTCGCCGACGGGTCGCACGCCCCACGACCGATCGCGCGAGCCGAGGACCTGCGCCGGCTCGATCGCGATCCTCCTGCCGGCCACGTCGAGGTTACCTTCCCAGCGGCCGAATTGCGTGAGACGCGTCGAGTCCATGAAGAGGCGGCCCTCGACGCGCCGGGTGAAGCGCGGCTCTTCGATCGCAGCGGTGCGCGCACGGAAGACGAGGTCGCCGCCGACACCGTAGTCGTTCGGCGCGATGCGCAGGCGCAGCGTCTCGAGCGGCTCGACGACCTCGACCTCGATCGGTCCGACCCGCGTCTCGGTGCGCTCGACCGGCGCGAGGCGCGACGCCCGCACCACGTGCTGGCGGCCGTCGACGACGACGCTGAACGCGGCGTCCATCACCCGTCGGTTCGGATAGACGCCGAGGGCGGCGGCGAAGAAGAGGTCGCCGTCGCGCGTATAGCCGTTGAAGAAGTAGCGGTCGTAGAAGTTGCGGTCGCCGGTCGCCGGCTGCGCGATCGGCTCGGCCGTCTGGTGCAGCGGGTAGTCGTCGAGTCGCGTCAGCATCTCGGTCAGCGCGCGATGCGGGTCGCGGCGGGCGTCTCGACGTCGAGCGCGCCCTCGGCGTAGCGCGCGCGCAGCACCTTCTTGTCGAACTTCCCGACGCTCGTCTTCGGGACCTCGGCGATGAACGCGAAGCGCTCGGGCACCCACCAGCGCGCGACGCGCTCACCGAGGAAGGCCTGCAGTGACTCGGCGCTGACGTCGGCGCCGGCCTTGATGACGACGCAGGCGAGCGGGCGCTCCTGCCAGCGCTCGTCGGGCACGCCGATGACGGCAGCCTCGGCGACGTCGGGGTGTCCCATGAGCTCGTTCTCGAGCTCGACCGACGAGATCCACTCGCCGCCCGACTTGATGACGTCCTTGGCGCGGTCGGTGATCTGGATGAAGCCGCGCGCATCGACCGTGCCGACGTCGCCGGTCCGCAGCCAGCCGTCGTGGAACTTCTCGGCTGCCGGATCGAGATAGTATGCGCCGGTGATCCACGGGCCGCGGACCTCGATCTCACCGGCGGTCTGACCGTCCCAGGGCAGCTCGTTGCCGCGGTCGTCACAGATGCGGAGGTCGACGCCGGCCGCGATCCGTCCCGACTTGCAACGCCACGTCATGTGGTCGCCGGGATCGGCGCCCTTCGGCGGCATCGAGATCGCCGCGAACGGGCTCGTCTCCGTCATGCCCCAGGCTTGAATGATGCGGACGCGGTGGCGCTCCTCGAAGCGTTCCATCAAGGCGCGCGGCACGGCCGCGCCGCCGCAGACCACGAGGCGGAGCGACGAGACGTCGATCGGATTCGACTCGTCGTAGCGCAGCATGTCGTTCCAGATCGTCGGCACGGCGGCGGAGATCGTCGGACGCTCCTCGGCGATGGCGGCCGCGAGCGGCGCGGCCTGAAGGAAACGGTTGGGTAGAATCAGGTCCGTGCCCGCCATCCACGCCGCGTACGGCAGGCCCCAGGCGTTGGCGTGGAACATCGGCACGATCAGCAGAATGCGGTCGTGCTCGGTCAGCGAGTAGGCGGCCCCGGTCGAGATCGCGAGCGAGTGGAGATAGGTCGAGCGGTGGCTGTAGACGACGCCCTTCGGATTGCCGGTGGTGCCGCTCGTGTAGCACATGGCGGCGGCCGCGCGCTCGTCGATCGCCGGCCAGGCGATGCCCGACTCCTCGGCGGCAAGGAGGTCCTCGTAGTCGAGGACGGGCCGTCCGAGGGCCTCGGCCGCCTCGCGCGTCGGCGTCCCGCTCGCGGCGTCGGGATCCGAGGTCGCGGCGGCGCGGACGAGAATGAAGTGCTCGACCGTCGCGAGCTGGCCGGCGACCTTCGCGAGCACCGGCACCAGCGACTCGTCGACGATGACCACTTTGTCCGCGGCGTGATTGGCGATGTACGCGAGCTGCTCGGGAAAGAGCCGGATGTTGAGCGTGTGGAGCACCGCGCCCATCGACGGCACCGCGAGGTAGGCCTCCATGTGCTCCTGGGTGTTCCAGGAGAAGGTCGCGACGCGATCGCCGGGACGGACGCCGAGTCGCGACAAGGCAGCGGCAAGGCGTTCCACCCGCTCGCCGAGCGCCGCGAAGCGGATGCGCCGCACCCCGCCTTCCTCGAGCGTCACGATCTCGCTGCCGGCGTGGATCTTCTTGCCGTACTCGAAGATCGCGGCGATCGAGAGCGGGTAGTCTTGCATGGTGCTCAGCATGGGAGTGCTCCTTCCGGGGTGACGCTCGCATGGTCTAGCGAAATCCGTCGCACCGGGCGAGGTCTCTCTCACATGCGGGCGGGCGCCCCCGCGACGAGCTCGCGCAGGAGGGCCGTCGTGGCGTCGAGCGCGACGCCGAGATCGCGCAGCTCGCCGTCGGCGATCGCGTCGCACACCCGCTCGAGCGTGTAGAGCAGGACCGCGTGGCGGGCGCGTTCGGACCCGCCACCTCGTCGTCCCGAGAGCCGTGCCAAGGTCTCGAGCTGGCGCCGCCGCTGGCGTCGATAGAAGGCGCGGACGGTCGCGTCGCGAGTGACGAGCGCGCGCAGGCTGGCGCGCAGGCCGCGCCAGCGCGTGTGATGCCGGAGCGTGAGCTCGACGATGCGAGCGGTGCGCTCCTTGGCGCTCCGCGGGCGGCGGATCTCGCGCTCGATGCGTGACCACTCGGTGTCGACCCAGCGCTCGTAGGCGGCGAGGAAGACGGCGCGTTTGTCGGGGAAGTGCTTGTAGAAGGTCGCCGGCGCGTAGCCCGCCGCGCGGGCGAGGCGGTTCGAGTCGGTGCCGTCGTAGCCGTCACGATTGAAGACGACCGCGGCGGCGGCGACGAGCCGCTCGCGGGTCTCTTCGGGTCGTCCACGGCGCGGGCGCGGCACGTGCCGGAAGGCCTCGGGTTGCGTCGGGCCGGGTTCCGCGGCGGCCGTTCGTGTCGCCATGACCGTCGCTTGTAGCACGCTTGCGACGGCTCGACGATAGTAATACCAGTATTACCAAGGAGGTGCTCTCCATGGCGATGCGCGCGCTCTCATTCTCCACCCACGAGATCACGATCGACGGTGTGCGGCTGGCGTACGACGACGACGGGTCGGGCCCCGCGGTCGTCTGCTTGCACGCGATCGGCCACGACGCCCGCGACTTCGCCCGACTGCGCAAGCGCCTGCGCGGCGGCCACCGGGTCATCGCGCTCGACTGGCCGGGGCAGGGCCGCTCGGGCCGCGATCACGTCGACGCCGGCGCGCATCGCTACGCCGAGCTGCTGGCGGAGTTTCTGGACGCCGTCGGCGTCGACCGCGCCGTGATCGTCGGCAATTCGATCGGTGGCGCGGCGGCGTTGCGGTACGCCCATCGCCATCCCGCGCGCGTGCGCAGCCTCGTCCTCGAGAACCCGGGAGGATTGGCGTCGAGCTCCGATCGCCTGGCGCAGATCGTTCTGGCCGCGATGGCGCGGTTCTTCGCGGCGGGCACGCGCGGCGCGCGGTGGTTCCCGTTCGCCTTCCGCGTCTACTATCGAACGTGCGTCCTACAACGGCGCGCGGCGCGCATCGACCGCCGGCGCATCGTCGCGAGCGCATACCAAATCGCGCCGATTCTATTGCAAGCGTGGCGGGGCTTCGCGCTCCCCGAGGCCGACGCGCGCATGCTGGCGCCCGGCATCGCGTGTCCCGTCCTCTTCGCGTGGGCGAAACGCGACCAGTTCGTCCAGCTCAGCCGTAGCTTGCCGGCCATCCGGAGTTTTCCGAACGCGCGCCTCGAAACCTTCCGTGCCGGCCACGCGCCGCACTTGGAGACGCCGGACGCGTTCGAGTCGGCGGTCGAGAGGTTCCTCGCCGAGCTGCCCGCGTAGCGATGTGGACGCGTCTTGACGGCACCGGCGAGCGGTGACACGCCATCGCCCATGACCCAGAGCCAGTCGGGCGTGGCGATCGTCACCGGCGGCGCCGGCGGCATAGGTCGCGCGATCGCCGCGCGCCTCGCGCGTGACGGGCTCGCGATCGGCATCGTCGACCGCGACGCGCCGGGCGGGAAGGCGGTGTGTGAAGAGCTGCGGAGAGAACGCGCGGCCGCGTCGCCCGGGGGCGAACTCCGCATCGCCGCTGCCGTCGGCGACGTCACCGACGAAGCGTCCGTCCGTGCCGCCTTCGCCGAGCTCAAGGAGACCCTCGGCCCGCCGACTATCCTGATAAACAACGCCGGCTGGGACGTCTTCGAGCCGTTTCGCGAGAGCACTCCGGCGACGTGGGACAAGATCATCGCGATCAACTATCGCGGCACGCTGCTCTGTACGCACACCGCGCTGCCCGATCTCTGCGCCGCCGGCAATCGTGGCCGCGTCATCAGCATCAGCTCCGACGCCGGCCGGGTCGGCAGCTCCGGTGAGGCCGTCTACTCCGGATGCAAAGCAGCGATCATCGGCTTCTCGAAGGCCCTCGCGCGTGAGCTCGCGCGTGACCTGGTGACCGTGAAC
>JBGPIT010000320.1:0-5820 GCA_041485125.1 Binatia bacterium
CGCCGGACCGCCCGATCTATACGCCCTCACGACGATGACCCCCCGCCAGCTGGCTGCCGGAATCTTTGCCGCCGCGTTCGGTGTGTTGCTCCTGGAAGTGGCACTGACGCGCATCTTCTCGTTCACGATCTGGTACCACTTTGCGTACCTCACGATCAGCGTGGCGCTCCTCGGATTCGGCGCCGCGGGATCACTGCTGGCCGCCTTTCCGCGCTTGCTCGAGAACCCGTCGGCGCTCTTGCGTCGCGCGTCGCTCGCGGCGGCGGCGGGGGTGGCGCTCGTGCTGATCGTCGTCAGCACGTTCCCGCTCGATCCGCTCACGGTGCTGCGCGACGGGCACCAGATGCGGAACCTGCTCATCTACTACACGGTGGTGACGGTCCCCTTTCTCGCCTCGGGACTGGCCATCGCCGGCGTACTGTCGATCGCACCCGAACGCGTCGCGCGGCTCTACTTCTGGGATCTGGTCGGAGCCGGCCTCGCCTGCCTGCTCGTGGTGCCGCTGATTTGGCGGCTGACCACGCCGGTCACCGTCGCGGTCTCCGCGGTTGCGTTCGCGATAGCGGCGGTGCTGTTCGCACGACCTCGGTCGCCGTTGCTAGTCATTAGCGCGGTCACGGTCGCGTGCCTGACGCTGCTCATCGGCTCGCGCGTCGAGTTCACGCCGGGGAAGAACAAGTTCATCTCCGTGCACATGGCGACCGGCGCCAAGCCGATCTTCCACCAGTGGACGCCGATCAACCGCGTCGACGCGGTGGCATGGGACGAGACCAAGCAAAATGATCGCACCGGCTACCGTGGATGGGGCATCTCGAAGAGCTTCGACGGTCCCGGGCAGCATTTCCGGATGATCGGCTACGACGGCGACTCATGCGCGAGCATGTACCGCTGGAGCGGCGACCGGAGCGAGCTCGAATGGTTTCGCCATCACGTCTTCGAGGCGCCGTATGTTCTCAAGAAGCGGCCACAGGTTCTCATCATCGGGGTCGGCGGCGGCACCGACATCTTGAGCGCGATCGCGAACGACGCGGCGCACATCACCGGTGTCGAGTTGAACCCGGTGACGATTGGCCTCGGTCAAGGACCGTACGCCGTGTACAACGGAGGCATATTCAACCGTCCGGATGTCACCATGGTGGCGGCGGAGGGTCGCCACTATTTGCGATCGCACTCCGATCGATACGACGTCATCGAGATCAACAGCGTCGACACGCTCTCCGCGCTTTCATCCGGCGCGTACGTATTGTCCGAGAGCTACCTCTACACCGCGGATGCGATCGGGGACTATCTTGGTCATTTGAACGATAGAGGCGTGTTCGCGATGGCGATGGGCGATTTCAATACGCCGCAACAGCTGCCCCGCCACACCTTGCGCCTCGTCTCCAACGCGCGCCGCGCACTCAAGGCGCGCGGCATCGACGCGCCCGAGCGTCACATCGCGATCATCGCCAGCCGCGAAGGGCTCGCGATGGCGCACACGCTGATCAAGAACGAGCCCTTCACACCCGAGGACATGGCGGCGCTCGACGCGTTCGTCCAAGCGGAAGACTTCGTGTACTGGCAACGGCCCGACCGCCGCGTCGATCACCTCGCCGCACTCCTCCTTTGGGGCGACGCCGCGGAGCGCGAGGCCTTCTACGACGCGCAAGACCTGAATCTCCGCGCGACCACCGACGAAAGCCCCTTCTTCTTCAACTTCTACAAATGGGGAAGCCTGCTGAATCGGTCGCGCGAGCTCGACGTCGGACGCACGTTCGCGACCGGCCAGATCGTGTTGGTCATCATGCTCGTTCAATCGACGCTGTTTGCGTCGGTGCTGATCCTCGCACCGCTCGTCCGGCTCCGGCGCGGGCTCGCGCACGTCCCGCGGCGGGAAGGATACGTCGCCTACTTCCTCGCCCTCGGCCTCGGGTTCATCTTCCTCGAGATCAGCTTCATTCAACGGTTCGTCCTGTATCTCGGGTATCCCACGTACGCGCTCTCGGTCGTCCTGTTTTCCTTGTTGACCTTCACGGGAATCGGCAGCTTCATTTCGGCGTCGATTCGACCGCCGCACGAGCGCGCGCTGCCGTACGTGCTGGGAGCGCTGGTGACGCTCGCCGTGCTGTATCTGGTCGGGCTGCAACCGGTGTTCAACGCAACGCTCGGAGCGCCGCTCCCGGCTCGGATCGCGATCTCCATCGCGCTGCTCGCGCCGCTCGGCATGGTGCTAGGAATGTTCTTTCCAATCGGCATCACGATCGTCTCGACGGTGAGCCCGCAATTCGTACCGTGGGCATGGGCCATCAACGGCTGCGCGACGGTCGTCGGCACGATCCTCGCCGTGATCGTCGCGATCAGCTGGGACTTCCGCGCCGTGACGCTGCTCGCGCTCGCCATCTACGCCCTCGGCGTCGCGGGGATGCGGTGGGCGTGCGCGGCCCGCACAGCGGACGAGCACCGTAGTGCGGCCGCACGTTCGGCCGTCGTCTGAAACCGTCGTGCATCGCGACCGAACCCCCGGCGAGCGAGCCGCGACGCGGAATCGTCCCCGCTCTGCGGTGTCGAAGCGACCGTAGGCTGACTCACCGAATTCTCTTCGACCGGTTTACTTGGGCGGCATCGCGCGCGGTGCAGGCCTCGCTCGCGTCTGCCCGGCGTGCCAGCACGCCAATCCCCCGGACCATCGCTTCTGCGGCGGCTGCGGCGCTCGTTACATCCCGCGGAGTGTCCATGTCGGAGTTCCTCCGACGAGCGGCTGCGGACGGCGATCGCGACCCTTAGGGATTTTCACATCCACCCACGGGTGCGGCCGACATCTCCACGGTCTTACCGTCAGAGCCATCCTTCTTCACGATGGCAGGCGAATTGTGGAAAGCGAAAACGTCATGAGGTGGGACGTGACGTCCGAGGGCTTTCGCGCCGTCCGCTCGGCGGACGTGCCGAAGATCATCGAGGCGGCACCGACGTACGCGCGCTCCTCGAGTTCGCCAATCTTCGCCGAGTTACACTTTGTTTGAGCGGGAACTTCGGACTGAATTCGTACCGGGGGGTTCTGACTTTCATTGACAAGTTCCGCGGGTGATTTAAGCTTGGCGCCCGAACCTCCCATGGTGCCCATGACCTCAGGTCTTTCCAAACGACTGCGCCGGTCTTTTCGCGAGTTTTTCCTTCTCGAGAGCGTAAAGAAGACGATCTCGGCCCGGACGCGAGAGCAAATCGCAACCATTCGACGCTATCAGACGGCGGCAATGGACCGCCTGCAGGTCGCCGACGACTTGACCGATCCCAGCCATGTCCCCATCGCCATGATGCTCTACCGCGAGGCAGCGATCTGCTTCGTTGCGGCCATCCTGGTCGGTGCTGGCGAAGAAAGTCCGTCCGATCCGTTCGACCTCTCGATCGGAGTTTCGCGGCTGCGGACGCTGGCCGGGAAGGGTCGCATCGCCCCCCTGCCCGAGGGTTTCGAGCAGGCGTGCGAGGCTCTTGCCACGTCGGGGCGGCTCGTCTTCGATGAGGTTCCCGCCGACACGCTCGGGCAGCAGCGCACGCGCGTCGAGTCCGCCCTCGGATGGGCACGCGCGCAGGTCGAATCGCGGACGCTTTTCGAGATTCGAGTCGCCAAGGCGGTGCGCCTTTCTACAGCGGCCCTCGTCACTATAGGCCTGCTCTACTGGACCGGATGCCTTATCTGGCAAGCCCCGAACGTGGCTCTGCACAAGCCCGTTTTCGCGAGCAGCCGCTATCCAGGTAGCTCGGCCCCGGCCGACAACTCGGCAGTGGTCAACGGCACGTTTGAGGGCACCTACGGCGTGCACACCAATATCGAAGACAACCCATGGGTGACCGTTGACCTGCAACGCGAATACAGGATCACCCGCGTGGAGATCTACAATCGGGGCGACGGATGGTTTGACGAAATCCTGCCCGCCGCCCTCGAACTATCGTCCAAACGGGGCCGGAACTTCGTCGAGGTCGACCGGCGCACCACCGGGTTCAGCCAAAGCAGTCCCTGGGTCTACACGGGCCACGGCGAGCCCGCCAGATACGTCCGCGTGCGGGGCACCAAGCGACCCGCGTACGTGGCGCTGAGCGAGATCGAGGTCTACGGCAAGTAGGCCGCCCGCGCCCGTTCATCCATGATGCGAAGTGAACGACCGACCGCCACGAACATGAGCCGTTACCTTACGATGCGATATTTCATCAGTGGAGGTGCCGGCTTTATCGGCAACCACCTCGTTCGACGGCTGCTTGCGCGACCGGACACCCAGCGCGTGGTGGTGTTCGACAATTTCTCCAGCGGCCAGGAGTCCTATCTCGCCGACCTGAATAACGACGCGCGCCTCGCCGTGGTACGCGCCGATTTGAAAGACAAGGAAGCCGTTACCTCCGCGATGCACGGCTGCGACACCGTCTTCCACCTCGCCGCCAATCCCGACATTGCCAAGGCCGTTACGCAGCCGGACATCGATTTCTGGGAGGGCACATACCTCGCACAAAACGTCGTGGAGGCCATGCGCGTGACTGGCGCCCAGCGCCTGCTCTACACCTCCGGTAGCGGCGTGTACGGGGAGAACGCGAACGTCGCGTTCCGTGAGGACTACGGTCCGTGTATACCCATTTCTACTTACGGCGCGAGCAAGCTCGCATGCGAGGCCCTCTTCGCGGCATACTCGCACATGTTCGGCATCACCGTGCGTACCTTCCGCTTCGCCAACGTCGTCGGGCCGCGCCAGACGCACGGGGTCGGCTACGATTTCGTCCGACGGCTCGCGGCGGATCCCACGCGCCTGCGCATTCTCGGTAATGGCACCCAGAGCAAGAGCTACATCCACGTCGACGACATCCTCGATGCGGTGTTCACCGCGGACGCCCGCTGCCCAGAAAGATACAGCGTCTTCAACGTAGCGACCGGCGACTACATCACGGTGAACGAAATCGCCGAGATTGCCATCAAGGTGATGGGCCTATCACGCGACACCGTGCGCTTAGAGCACACTGGTGGGGATCGTGGTTGGAAGGGCGACGTACCGGTCGTCCGGTTCGATTGTGCGAGAATCCGGGCCCTCGGCTGGCGTTGCCAACGTACCAGCGCGCAGGCTATGCGGGATTCAATGGCGGCAATGCGGGACGAGATCCGCGGTGGTTAGTGCACCCACCACGCCGTCCTGCGTAGAGCACCTGCTGCCCGACGGCGTCGAACCGGTGCCTGTCGAACTCAGCGTCGTCGTGCCCACGCTGAACGAGGAGATAACCGTCGGCGAGTTCGTGGACTGGTGCAAGGCGGGGGTCGCCCACGCAGGAGTCTCCAGTCAGATCCTCATCGTGGACAGTTCGATCGATGACACACCGACGATTGCACTTCAGCACGGGGCCGAGGTGCTGCGCACACCCAAGCGTGGTCTCGGCCGAGCATACATAGACGCGCTCCCGTACATCCGTGGCAAGTGGGTAATCATGGGCGACGCCGACCTCACTTACGACTTCCGGGAGCTTCGGATCTGGGTCGAACACTTCCGCGTGGGCGACGAATACATCATGGGCTCGCGCTTCAAAGGCAGCGTCGAGCCCGGCTCCATGCCGGCACTGCATCGCTACTTTGGCACGCCGCTCACCACTTGGTTGCTGAACCTCGTGTACGGCGCCCGGTTTTCCGACATCCACTGTGGAATGCGCGGCGCGACGCTCGACGCGCTTCGTCGGATGCAGCTCCGCTCACAGTCGTGGCAGTACGCGTCGGAGATGATCATCAAGTCTATCCATCTACGCCTCCAAACCTCGGAGGTGCCGGTAAAGTTCTACAAGGACCGCGACGGCCGCGTGAGCCACCTCAAGCGCATC
>JBGPIT010000321.1:0-5819 GCA_041485125.1 Binatia bacterium
CCGGGGTGGTCGGCGTCGGCCACCTCGGCCGCTTCCACGCCGAGAAGTACGCGGCGCTCGACGGCGTGACGTTGGTGGGCATCGCCGACCTCGACGCGGCGCGCGCCGCCGAGGTCGCGGCCGCGCTCGGCACACGCGTCTTCGCCGAGCATCGCGCCCTCGCCGCCGCGGTCGACTGCGCGAGCGTCGCCGTGCCGACGCGCGACCACGCCGCGGTGACGACCGATCTGCTCGCGGCCGGCGTCGACGTGCTGGTCGAAAAGCCGCTCGCCTCGACCGCGGCCGAGGGTGCGGCGATGGTGCGCGCGGCGGAGTCCGCCGGGCGCATCCTCCAGGTCGGTCACCTCGAGCGCTTCAATCCCGCGCTGCGCGCCGCCGCCGCCGTGATCACCGAGCCGCGCTTCCTCGAGTGCCATCGCCTGGCGCCCTTCGTCGAGCGCGGCACCGACGTCGACGTCATCCGCGACTTGATGATCCACGACCTCGACGTGATCCAGAGCTTCGTCGGCGCGGAGGTCGCGTCGGTCGAGAGCGTCGGCGTGCCGGTCCTGACGGCGATGGTCGACATCGCGAATGCGCGCCTGCGCTTCGCGAACGGCTGCATCGCGAACGTCACCGCCAGCCGGGTGTCGGTGAAGAAGGAGCGCAAGCTCCGCATCTTCCAGCCCGAGGCGTACGTGGCGATCGATTACGACCAGCGCATGGTGCGGATCTTCCGCCGCCTGCCGCCGGCGGTGCCGGGTGGCTTGCCCGAGATCACCGTCGTCGAGCACGACGCCGGGCAGGGGGATCCGCTGCGCGACGAGATCGCCGCGTTCATCGCGGCGGTGCGAACGCGGTCGGCGCCGCTCGTCGGCGGCCGCGAGGGCCTGCGCGCGCTCGAGCTCGCCGAGCGCATCGTGGCGAGCCTGGAGCCGGTGAGCTGACGCATGCCGGTCGGAGTCAGCGGCGCGGCGGCGCGGTGGCCGCGGCGCGCGTCGCGATGAGCGCGGCGCGCCCTTCGCTGCCGCGCCGGCGCGTCCTGCTCGTCGCGGGCGAGGCGTCGGGCGATCACCACGGCGCCGATCTCGTGCGCGCGCTCCGCGCCCGCGTCCCGGGGGTCGAGGTCCGCGGCATCGGCGGCGCCCGCCTGCGCGACGCCGGCATGGAGACGGTCGTCGACACCACGACGATCTCGACCATGGGGTTCCTCGAGCTCGGCGAGCGGCTCGGCGCCGTGCTGCGCGCGTATCGCACCATGCGCCGGCTGATCCGCGGCGAGCGGCCCGACCTGCTCGTCCTGATCGACTTCCCCGAGTTCAACCTGGCGCTCGCGAGCGTGGCGCAGCGGAGCGGCGTGCCGGTGCTCTACTACATCAGCCCGCAAGTGTGGGCGTGGCGGCGCGGCCGGGTGCGGAAGATCGCGCGCCGGGTCGACCGGCTCGCGGTGGTGTTCCCGTTCGAGGTGCCGCTCTACGCGGGCACGTCGGCGCGCGCCGAGTTCGTCGGCCATCCGCTGCTCGACCGGGTGCGGGCGAGCCGAGCCCGGGCCGACACCATCGCACGCCACGGCCTCGAGCCCGGGAAGCGCATCGTCGCGCTCCTCCCGGGAAGCCGGGCCAAGGAGATGCAGTTCATTCTTCCGCCGCTGGCCGACGCCGCCGGACGTCTGGTCGCGCGCGGCGATTGCCAGTGCGTCCTCGCCCTCGCCGACACGTTGAGCGAGAGCGACATCGCCGCTACCATGCAGGGTCGGCCGTTGCCGGCGAAAGTGATCTCTGGAGACACCTACGAAATCGTGCATGCCAGCGACGTCGTCGTGGTCGCGTCGGGAACGGCGACGCTCGAGACGACGCTGCTCGAGCGCCCGATGGTGATCGTCTATCGGGTCGCGCCGCTGACCTTCGCGCTCGCGCGCCTCCTGGTACGGGTGCCGTTCATCGGCATGCCGAACCTCGTTGCCGGGCGGCAGGTCGTGCCCGAGCTGTTGCAGAACGACGTCAACGGCGCGCGCATCGCCGCCGAGGCGGCGCGCTTTCTCGACGATCCGGCGCTGCACGCGTCGACGGTCGCGGCGCTCGCGGCGCTACGCGCGCGTCTCGGCGGCGGCGGCGCGGCGGACAAGGCCGCGGCGATCGCGGCCGAGATGCTCGGCGTGACGGGAGGAGGGGCGGATGCGGAGGCGACGGCGTGAAGCCATGAGCAAGCGCAGCGCAGGCGAGCCGATCGATCGCGGCGCCGGCGTCACCTACGTCCGGCTGCTGCGCTACCTGCGGCCGTACATCTGGCCGTGGTTCGTCGCCGCGGTGGTGTCGATGCTGCTCTTCAGCGCCTCGACGGGCGTCCTGCCGCTCCTCGTCGAGCGCGTCTTCGACGACATCTTCGGGTCGAAGAACGTCTTCGCCCTCAAGATCCTGCCGGTGGTGATCGTCCTCATCTTCCTCTTCCGCGGCGCCACCAGCTTCGCGCAGAACTATCTGATGGACCTGGTCGGCCAGCGCATCATCTGCGACATGCGCGACGAGCTGAACCAGCACATCCAGCGCCTCTCGCTCTCCTACTTCAACCGCACCCAGACCGGCGACGTGCTCTCGCGCGTCACCAACGACGTGAGCCTGGTGCGGACGGCGCTCACCGACGCGGTCGCGTCGATCATGCGCGACAGCACGTCGCTGCTCGCGCTCATCGTGGTCGCGTTCGTGAAGGACCCGACGCTGGCGGTGATCGCCTTCCTGGTCTTCCCGGCGTCTGTCCTGCCGGTCGTCAAGCTCTCGCAGCGCTTGCGGCGCTTCAGCAAGCGCGGCCAGCGCTCCCTCGGCATCCTGACTGCGCTGCTGCAGGAGACCGTGCAGGGCAATCGCGTGGTGAAGGCGTTCGGCATGGAGCAGTACGAGCGCGAGCGCTTCGCGACCGAGAACCGCCGCCTCTACCGGCTCTACATGAAGGCGAGCATGATCAAGGCGGTCACCACGCCGGCGCTCGAGGTGCTCGCGGCCTTCGGCATCGGCGGCGTGGTCTGGTACGGCGGCAAGAGCGTCATCGCCGGCGACCGCAGCCAGGGCGCCTTTCTCGCCTTCATCACCGCGATGTTCCTGCTCTACGAGCCGTTCAAGCGGCTCACCAAGTCGAACGCGACGATCCAGCAGGGCGTCGCGGGGGCCGAGCGCGTGTTCGAGCTCCTCGACACCGCGGCCGAGGTCGTCGACCGGCCGGCGGCGCGGCCGCTCACCGCCATGCGCCGCGGCATCGTCTTCGAGCACGTCGGCTTCCGCTACGCCGCCGATCCGGTGCTGCGCGACATCAACCTGACCATCCGCGCGGGGGAGGTGGTGGCGCTCGTCGGCATGAGCGGCGGCGGCAAGAGCACGCTCGCCGACTTGATCCCGCGCTTCTACGACGTGACCGAGGGCCGCATCGCGATCGACGGCGTCGACATCCGCGACTACACGCTGGCCTCGCTGCGGGCGCAGATCGCCCTCGTCACCCAGTTCACCTTCCTCTTCAACGACACCGTCAAGAACAACATCGCCTACGGCGACGTCGGCAAGTCGATGGACGACGTCGTGAGCGCCGCCCAGGCGGCGAACGCGCACGAGTTCATCACCGCGCTGCCGCAGGGCTACGACACACCGGTCGGCGAGCTCGGCGTGATGCTCTCGGGCGGCCAGCGCCAGCGCCTCGCGATCGCGCGCGCGCTCTTGAAGGATGCCCCGATCCTGATCCTCGACGAGGCGACGTCGGCGCTCGACACCGAGTCGGAGCGCCTGGTGCAGCAGGCGATCGAGCGGCTGATGACGAACCGCACGTCGCTGGTGATCGCGCACCGGCTCTCGACGATCCGCCGGGCCGACCGCATCGTCGTCGTGGTGCGCGGTCAGATCGTCGAGCAGGGGACGCACGAGGAGCTGCTCGCGCTCGGTGCCGAGTACCGCAAGCTCTACGACCTCCAGTTCCAGGACGAGGAGCCGCGGCCGGCGCCCGATCCCGACCGCCTGCTGCATTGACGGTGAAGCCCGGCGGCGCCGACGCGCCGAGCGGCGCAGCGAGTGAAGAAGCGACAGCGACCGCCGCGACTGCGCCCGCGCCGCGGCGGCGCGGCGGGAACCGCGACTGGCTCGACCGCTTCGTGCCGTTCCTCGCCTGGCTCATCGCCGGCGTCCTTCTGCTCTTGAAGGTCACCACGCGGCGCCGGGTGATCGGCGGCGAGCGTCTGTTCGCGCACTGGGTGCGCGGCGAGCAGGTGATCCTCGCCTTCTGGCACGAGCAGCTCGTGATGATGCCGTTTCCGTATCGCGGTCCGCGCGCCT
Source organism: Binatia bacterium (assembly GCA_041485125.1). Lineage (GTDB taxonomy): Bacteria > Desulfobacterota > Binatia > UTPRO1 > UTPRO1 > JBGPIT01. The sequence goes on from JBGPIT010000321.1 coordinate 4,287, forward strand.
GCATCATGGTGAGCCGCCATCGCGACGGCGAGCTGATCGCGCGCGCCGTCCAACCCTTCGGCGTCGTGACCGTGCGCGGGTCGAGCACGCGCGGCTGGTCGGGCGGTCTGAAGAACATGCTGCGCGTCTTCCGCGCCGGCGCCGACCTCGCGTTCGCGACCGACGGCCCGCGCGGGCCACGCTACGTCGCGAAGTCGGGCGTGGTCCAGGTTGCGCGCGTGACCGGAGCGCCGATCTACCCGATCGCGGCGACGGCGCGCTGGTCGGCGCGCGTCGGCAGCTGGGACCGTCTGATCATCCCGTTTCCCGGCACGCGCATCGTCTACGCGGTGGGCGAGCCGCTGCGCGTGACGCGCGACGCGGGGCCGGCCGAGATCGAGTCGGCGCGCCTCGCCCTCGAGCGCGAGCTCACGCGTCTCACCAGCGAGACGCAGGTCGCGGTGACGGCGTGAATTGCAACGTGGAACGCGGCTTCCTATAACGCGTGACCATGCGACCAATGCGATCGGCGGTGACGATGGTGGTGGCGGCCGCGCTGGTGTGGCTCGGTGCGCCGGCGTATGCGGCCGAGAGCGCGCCCGCCGGGAACGCCCCGGCTGCCAAGCCGAGCCCGGCGAAGAGCGCCAAGACCGCCAAGGGTAAGAGCGCGACGAAGGCCGCGCCGGTCAAAGAGACCGTCGAGGGTCCGCAGGTGCGCGACTTCCGTGGCTTCTGCGATATCTGGATGCAGAAGCTGCGCGACCGCGAGACCTACAACACCGCCCACATCAAATGGGAAACCCACGAGGGGCTCGTCTCCGGCGAGCACGTCGGCTACGGCGCCGAGAGCGCGTGCAGCGCGCGTGAGGATCCCGGCAAGGATCCGATCGGCAAGCTCACCTACCGCGAGATGCGCTACCGCCGCGTGGGCGCGAACGAGACCGCCGCGCTCGCCGCGCCCGGCACGATCATCGAGCAGAGCGACGTCACCGAGATCTTCCGGTACGCGAAGGGCCGCTGGCAATACTGAGCGTCACCTCGCGGACCGAGGCGGGCGGCACGTCGGCGCCGGCGCTCCGGACCTACAACGCGCTGGTGATCGCGCTCGGGATCGTCGCGCTGCCGGTCGCTTGTGTGCTCCTCGCGCTGCGACGCGACTGGCGGGTCGGCCTCGGCGAGCGGCTCGGGCGCGTGCCGGCGCCGGGCAGTGGACGGCCGGCGATCTGGATTCACGGCGCCTCGGTCGGTGAGATCTCCGCGATGGCGCCGATCGCACGCGCGCTCCGCGCCGAGTACCCCGACCACCGTATCGTCGTCTCGACATTGACGCCGGGCGGTCGGGCGGCGGCCGCGACGCGCCTTCCCGAGGCCGACGCGCGCATTCTCTTCCCGCTCGATCTGCCGTGGACGACTGCGCGCGCGATCGACGCGATCGACCCGCGGCTCGTCCTCTTCACCGAGACCGAGCTGTGGCCGAACTTCCTCGCCGCGCTCGGCGCGCGCGGCATCCCGGCGATCATGGTGAGCGGCCGCATGTCGGCACCAGCCTTCGCG